>DATEEZ010000273.1:0-7771 GCA_035280905.1 Nitrosospira sp. | reverse complement strand
GGTTTTTTTGCCGCTCTATGCCCTGCAACGCCTCGAAGCTAATGCGGTCGGGATAGCGCACCGGTTCGATGGCGCCGGCGCGTCCTGATTTTCGCCAGCGGAAAGCTGTGGCATTCCAGTCCGGATTCGACGCGTCAGTGCGCAGAAACCCTTCCAGGCGAGAGAGCAGGGTTTCCGCCCGATCATATAACTTGTTCCAATCGTTCATGAGCAGTCCTGAAAATGCTCAATTATCCTAGAAACCGTAGTTGGACGGGGTGGAGCGTGCGATGATCCAGGTGCGAGGCAAGGCGCGATGAGGCCGCAGGGCCGCTCCCTGCAACGAAGAGCAACGCCCCATTCGCGCCCGGAGCGAAATACGATACACCTCATAGCGGCCCCACCATTCTGGTGAATGAGAAAATTTCGACCATGCTTCTATTCCCACGGGCTTGGCTCTCTAATGAAGCGGTCAACTGCGGTTTCTAGGATTATACCTGTAGCAAATCCAGGGCTGGCCACGGTAGCTCAGCCACAGTAGCTAGCCCTTACATCGAGGAAGACCAGTGTAAGCACCGCGGCAGTATCAGGGGCGGTATATACCGTTGAACCTGCATTAAGTGAATGATTTGTGCGCTAACGAACGGAACCGCTCAGCTAAACAAGCGATAATTTAGCGCGTTACATCGGGCAGTTGTCAGGTGCCGGGTTCCCGGTTTCCGGTTCCGATGTAACGAACCGTAAAAACCAAGAAGATAAAAATCTTTGATGGGTTTCAGCAATAGGCAAGCGCAAGCTTTCCGGGAAACTTCCTTTAAATTGAGCAACCACTCAGGAGAATACATTATGGATAATATGCCCAGCAAAAAGTCAATCATTTCTCTCGCGCTCGGATCTGCTTTCGCTGCAACGCTCGGTACTGCTTCCGTTGCTTCTGCGACCGACAACCCTTTCGCTGCACAATCCCTTCAAAAAGGCTTCATGGTAGCGGGTAGCCACTATGACGACAAAGGTGGATATGGTGACACGAAGGATGCCTACGGTGGTGACAAGAAGTATGGAGAAGGCCGCTGCGGGATGTCCATGGCGGACACCGATAATGATGGCAGGGTAAGCAGAGACGAGCACGCCCGCCACGCCGAAAAGATGTTTGACAAGATGGACACCAACATGGATGGGCACATCGATAAGGATGAAGCTAGTGCGATGAGGAAAAAATACCGCGACCATGGCCACGGTTCCCAGTCCGGTGATCAGTACCGTGGATCAGGTGATCAGTACCGTGGCGACCGTGATGGCGGCGTCGATGTGCATCGTCACCGCGAATATGGTGCAGGCGAGAAGGTGCCTCGCGATCTCGAACACATGAGGCCCATGGGCGAGTAAAGCGCTGTTCGTTCGCAGTACTCCAGCCTTGTCGAGGATCGATTAAAACGGTCGTCGGCGAGGTTGCCGTGTTGCAAAATCGTATGGCGTTGGTGCTTATATCTTACGGGCGTGCGCCAGTGCACCAGTATCAGCTTCGATACTCCGCGTTGATCTTTACATAATCGTAAGACAGATCGCATGTCCATACGGTGGTTGCGGCCTCTCCTCTATTCAGTGCGATGCGCACCGTGATTTCCGGTTGCTTCATCACCCGCTGTCCATCTTCCTCCCGGTAGGCGAAAGCTCTTCCCCCGTTTTCTGCAACCAGTACATCATCGAGATAAAGTTGCAATTTCTTGATATCAAAAGCCTCTACACCTGCATAACCAATGGCGGCAAGTATCCGCCCGAGATTCGGATCTGACGCGAAGAACGCTGTTTTGATCAGGGGTGAGTGCGCAACCGCATAAGCAACCTTGCGGCATTCTTCCACCGTTTTGCCACTTTCAACCAGGACTGTGATGAACTTGGTTGCGCCTTCGCCATCGCGCACGATTGCCTGCGCGAGTTCCGCTGCGACACCGGTTATCGCATCTTGCAATTGCACGAATTCCACGCTTTCCTTATCTACGATGGGCGTATGCACTGCGCATCCGGTGGCCATCAGAATGAATGCGTCATTAGTGGAAGTATCGCCATCTACTGTAATGCAGTTGAACGAATGTGCAGTTGCGTGCCGGACCATGAGTTCCAGCAATGGCTGACTTATCGCGGCATCGGTTGCGATAAAACCCAGCATTGTTGCCATATTCGGACGAATCATCCCCGAGCCCTTGGCAATCCCGGTAATTGTCACGGTTGTGCCACCGAGGGAGATCTGCCTGGAGGCTGCCTTGGGGATAATATCGGTTGTCATGATCGCCTGGGAGGCGGCAAACCAGTTATCAGTTCCAAGATGATTTATTGCCTGCAATAACCCGGCAATAATTTTCGGAAGGGGCAACGGCTCCATGATCACGCCGGTGGAAAAAGGCAGTACCTGCCCGCTGGCACACCCAAGCAGCCGGGCGGTCTCGGCACAGGTCGTGCGGGCATCTTCAATGCCTCTTTCACCGGTGCCGGCGTTGGCACAGCCGGTATTGATGACAAGGGCACGAATAGAATTCTGCGAATCGAGGGCAGAGAGATGTTCCCGGGCGACGGTGACTGGCGCTGCGCAAAAATCATTTTGTGTAAAAACCCCCGCCACCGTTGCGCCACTATCCAGAACGATGACCAGCAGATCCTTGCGCCCCGGTTTCCTGATATTGGCTTCCGCTATGCCCAAAGTGACGCCTTTTATGGCCAGGAGTTGTTCGGGTAGGACAGGGGTAAAGTTGACAGGCATAATAGGCGAGGTAATTGACGAATGAAACGCAATCGATGCTCGGGTAAAAGAAGACGGTGGTATTATCGTCGACCGTTGTTTTTTTGAATCGGAAGAGCAGACTGTGAAAAAACGCAATGCTAACTCATCTTCAGGTTCTCCTCCATCCCATCTTTTCAGCCACTGATGATGCCGAATAGTTCCGGCATTCACCTGACAAACAGAAATTTGTGACTGACAGAAATATTGCTACTGGCGAACGGCCTTCGTTCGCCAAGTCCCCATTTTACCTGGTGTGCCATGCCGCTTGGTGCGACTAAGGCAGGAATGAAGGAGAATATGCATGAATTGTGATAAAGAACTGGATGTGCGCGGGTTGAACTGTCCGCTGCCTATATTGCGCACTAAAAAATCCCTTGTGGATATGATATCGGGTCAGGTATTGAAAATTATCGCCACTGATCCTGGCGCTGTAATCGATTTTCAAGTTTTTGCCGAGCAGACGGGAAATGAACTGCTGTCGTTGTCAGAAACAGCGGGTGAATTCACGTTTTATATGAAGAAGAGGTAGCAAAGAAGAGGTGAAGGGGAATAGCAGCGAGTAGTAAAGAGCAGTGTGGGTTTTGCTGCTGAAATGTGCGAAGTCGGAGAAGTTCCCCGTATGCTTGCCGAATGGCGGGAATCGGGGTCTCTGAACGTGGGGGATTATGTTACGAGGAACGGGCGGGGCAGCTTGCTCTCCTATCCCGTTGCCTGCCTCATCGCTCGCCTTGGCGTTTTTATCATTGAATGGCTGCGCAGGCGTCCGCCGCCTCCACGAACTTCCGGTATCGCGCCAGCCACTGAAATGGAATAGGGAATTCGTAGGTATTCTGTCTTGCCGAATGTGCCGCCACGAGGGAGCCCAGCATGATCGACCGGCCGCAGCTATCTCCACCCGCGCGTATGTTGGCTTCGATTGCGCTGCGATAATCCGTCGCGGTTCGCGCAATGTGAAAGACGACAGGCAGACCTTCTGTGACGTGACAGGCGGGACCGAAGCGTTGAGCAGCCCCGACACTATCCGGCTTGGGCATCGAGAGTGCCTCTTCAAGCAGCGGCCGGAGCGTGCCGCCCGCTAACGGCAAGGCTTCCGTCAGGGCCTGCTCCATTGTCATCCCCTGCAAAAGGTTAAATAACGCTGCGGCGGAACACCGCGCGGCGGCAACGGCCGTTTCGTTATTATTTGTTATACGCACCGCTTCATCGACCTGCGCCATGAGCTCATCCAATGTTCCTGAGTGTGCGGCCACCAGTGGTGGAAGTGTTGCCAGGGATGGATGCTGATCGTCGTCTGCACCGGAAGCCGCCGGAAATTCCGCCGGTTCCAACGGCAACAATGTGCGCAGTGTAAGGCGGGTAGGTGAATCGATATACCCCACGTATTCCCCGCCCGGTCCTAAGCAGGCGCGATATTCGCTCTGGTACTCGACCCGGTTGAACCGTCCGTGCTTTGCCAGATGCTTGAGCATCAGCAAGCAAATTTCTCCATAGGAGCTGGACGCACCGGATGTCTTTCCCCCATGCGCAAAGTATCCCTTTACCCCGGCATAATTTGCCGCCTCCGGTTGCAGAAATGCAAGGCCTTGCGCTGCTTCAATCTCTGCGATGCGGGCAGGATCATAAATCCAGTGGAGCCCCAGGGCGGCGCTGTCCGCTACCAGAGCGCCAAGAATCGCCTCACTATTCAGACTCTTCATTTTTCACATCCCTTTCAGGCTGCCTAGACCAGAAATCCAATACCGCTGGACATTCTATCAGCTGATCTCTTCCTCCACCGGCAGCCTTCGGGCTTCATCTTCCAACATAATGGGAATTCCGTCCCTGATGGGGAACGCAAGCCTGTCGGCTTTGCAGATGAGTTCGTTTTCAGACTTCCGGTACAGCAGCGGCGATTTGCATAACGGGCATACCAGAATGTCGAGCAATTTAGGATCCATAATTCAGCCTCAATTTTAAGGTTTCACACTCAATCAACTGCTTCCAATCAGCCGGGCGCTCCATTTTCCGGGCACTCCGTTTTAACAGCCTGTTTTCCAGAGATGTGCCATGAGTCGAATCTTCCGGCTACGCCTCTTGTTCCGTTTCTTCGTTTTCTCAACCCCCAGGCGAAGCCGATTTTTCATCGGTCTCCCTGCGCTATTCCCGATTCTGAGTGGTAAAAGTGATGCGATTGTATCCCGCCATACGCGCAGCCTCCATTACGGTGATAACCGACTGGTGTGTCGCCTTGGCATCCGCATTGATGACTATCACCGGGTCCACGCGGCTGCCAGCTGCAGTCCGCAATTCCTCCTGGAACTGTACGACATTCCGGAACTGGACGGGCGTCCGGTTGATCATGTAGTTCCCGGTCGCGCTTACCGAGATATCGATGATATTCGACTGCTCGCCGGATTTTTCGAAGGTGGCTTGCGGCAAAGTGATTTCCAGTTCCGAAAACCGGGAGTAGGTGGTGGTTATCATCAGGAAAATCAGGATGACAAGCAGCACATCGATCATCGGCACCAGATTGATTTCAGGTTCTTCTTTGTGCCTGCCGCGCTGGAAATTCATGATCAGGATTCGATGGAATAGGGGAGCAATGGATAGAAGCGGTTTCAGGTGCGCCGGTTATGACGGATCGGGTATAACGTCTTCAGAAATCAGCTCTTTCTTTCACCATGGATGATTTCCACCAGTTTCAATGCCTGCAATTCCATCTCTACTACCAGTTCGTCCACCTTGGCACGGAAATACCGATAAAACATGATACTGGGAATGGCGACAAGGATGCCAAAAGCGGCATTATAAAGCGCTATGGAGATGCCATGCGCCAGTTGTGCCGGGTTGTTGCCACTGGCAGGAGTGCTGGCGCCAAAAATTTCAATCATGCCGACCAATGTTCCGAACAGGCCCATCAATGGGCTTATGGAACCGATCGTTCCCAGGGTGGTGAGATAGCGTTCCAGCTGATGGGCAACGGCACGGCCAGCTTCTTCTATGGATTCTTTCATGACTTCCCGCGTACTGGTGTCATTTTTCAGTCCGGCAGAAAGAATCTGGCCAAGGGGGGAATGCTTCTGGAGACGGCCGAGCATTTCGGAAGACACGCCCGCTTCGCGGTACTCACGCACTACCAGAGGCAACAAATCCCGCGGTGCAACCACGTTGAGGCGCAGCGCCCAGATGCGCTCGCCGATGATGGCTACCGCGACGATGGATGCCAGGATGATGGGCCAGATCGGCCAGCCTGCCGCTTGAATCAACGCGAACACGCGGGGAGTCTCCTCAGTAAAAGTGCAGAAATCGAAGTCCGAATCAAAGCGAATCGGGCCTCAGGAATCGTCTTAATGTAGCTTGCCGTTGTGATTTCAGCAAGGATGGAAGGTTTTTATTGTCCACAATTGCTGTGGATAAGTTTGTGGGTAATATGCAGATAGAACTTTTAAGTCACCCTTCCATAACAACTTTTTCTGATTAGACTAATTTTTGAACTTATTATAATTTCATTTGAAAACATGTAGTTATGTTATATCCAGATTTCATGCGGGTTTACGTCGCATAAATATGCTATTTTTGTGACAGGTGTGGATTATTGTAAAATGTCAAGATGAATCACGTTCTGGAAATGAGTCTCGGGCGGGCAGTCATGAGCGTGAGCGAACTGAATCGCAACGCCAAGGACTTGCTGGAGCACGCTTTCCCGTTATCCTGGGTGGCTGGCGAGATCTCCAATATCAAGTGCTATGGCTCCGGCCACTGGTACTTTTCCCTGAAGGATGAGATTGCCCAGGTGCGGTGTGTCATGTTTCGGGAAAAAAACCAGTACCTGGATTGGCAGCCCCGGGATGGCATGCGGGTGGAAGTGCGCGCGCTGGTAACGCTGTATCATGCACGCGGCGATTTCCAACTGAACATCGAGACTATCCGTCGCGCCGGGCTTGGTTCGCTGTTTGAAGCTTTCGAGCAACTCAAGGCGAGGCTTGGAAAAGAAGGATTGTTCGATTCTGAGCGCAAGAAACCATTGCCCGAGTTTCCAAAGCAGATCGGAATCATCACTTCTCCTGCTGCTGCCGCCCTGCATGATGTGCTGTCCACCTTGCAGCGGCGCATGCCGTCCGTGCCTATAATCGTTTATCCAACGCCTGTCCAGGGGGCTGGCGCTTCAATTAAGATCGCAGGCGCCATTCAAACCGCTGCAAGCAGGGCCGAGTGCGATGTACTGATACTGTGCCGTGGCGGTGGCTCTCTGGAAGATTTGTGGGCTTTCAACGAGGAGGTTGTGGCACGCGCAATTGCGGCTTGTTCCATTCCCATTGTCAGCGGAGTAGGGCACGAAACCGATTTTACCATTGCAGATTTTGTCGCTGATGCCCGGGCGCCCACGCCCACCGGCGCATCCCAGCTCGTGTGTCCGGACCGCGCAGAACTGGCGAGACGCGGAGAAATTCTTTGTGGACGCATGCACCGCGCCTTGCAGCGCCGTATCGAAAGTCGGATGCAGCATACCGATATGCTGGGATGCCGCCTGGTACATCCCGGTAAGCGCATCGAGGCGCAACTGGCCCAGCTTGCGCGTTTGCGCGAACGTCTGGAAAGCGCATGGCAGCGGCAGTCGAAAGACCGGTATTGGCGCTTGCGCGAGCTTCAGCAGCGCATGAAGATTGCCAGCCCACACATCCCACGGCTGGAAGAGCGCCAACGGGAACTCCGTCTACGCCTGCAGCGGGCCATCACAACTCGGGTTGAAACTCTTGGCATGCGCTTGCAGCGGCGGGAAGCAAACCTTTCCCACCTGAATCCCGAATCCGTTCTGGCGCGGGGCTACAGTATTGCCTATACGTCCGATGGCACTGTATTGAGAAGAAATGATCAGGTTGACGTTTGCGATGTCATTCGTGTGAAGTTTGCGAAAGGATGGAGCAAGGCATCGGTGATAGAGACCGGTGAGTAACGGGAAGCGCTGCCTGGCTTCCTGCCATACGTTCTGTGGTTTCGTACGACGTTACGAGTCTGGACATTCAGGCATGGGTAGTG
>DATEEZ010000272.1:0-21617 GCA_035280905.1 Nitrosospira sp. | reverse complement strand
CGGAAGAGGAATGGGAAACCGCCGCCCTAGCGGGCGCGACTACCCAATACTACTGGGGCAATGACGTCGGACGCAACAATGCGAACTGTGATGGATGTGGAAGTGAGTGGGATAACAGGAGAACCGCCCCGGTCGGCAGCTTCAAGCCCAATGCCTTCGGCTTGTACGATATGATGGGTAACGTCTGGCAATGGACGGATACTTGCCGGAAAGGGAATTGCGCAAAGCTCATGCTGTGCGGAGGCTCCTGGAATCACCGGCCACAGGATATGCGTGCGGGCATGTGCAACTGGTTCGACACCAGCAAACGCATGCGCTATTTGGGATTTCGACCTGCAATGGCGTTGCCCTAAGGCACCTGCTTTTTTTTACCTTGTATGCCGGAAAATAGTCTTTTGGAAATGGCAGATCGTCCCAGGACCGGGGAAGGGTAAGCGGCCCGTTTGATGAATAACCTCTCGTACTGCTCCACTACCCCGATCTGAGTTGACGATTGCCGTCTGGTCGGATCAGGCTGTTTAACCCTCGCGCCTGATTCGTGCGCCGAGCGCCGAGAGCTTCTCTTCGATCCGTTCATAACCGCGGTCAAGATGATAAATACGATCGACGATCGTTTCACCCCGGGCGATCAGCCCGGCCAGAACCAGACAGGCCGAAGCACGCAGATCCGTCGCCATAACATTCGCTCCATCAAGCCCGGCCACACCGCATACCACCGCGGTGTTACCTTCGACCTTGATGTCAGCGTTCATGCGCTGCAATTCCTGCACGTGCATGAAGCGATTCTCAAATATGGTTTCAGTAATGATGGCGGTTCCGGTAGCGACGGTATTCAATACCATGAATTGGGCCTGCATATCGGTAGGGAAGGCAGGATAAGGCGCCGTCCGCAGGTTTACCGATTTCAGCGGGTTATTCATTTTCAGATGTATCCAGTCTTCGCCTGACTCGATGGCAGCCCCCGCTTCCATCAGCTTGTCGAGCACCGCGTCTATCGTATCGGTGCGCGTCTCCCTGAGATATATTTCGCCACCGCTGGCTGCGGCTGCTACCAGGAATGTGCCGCTTTCGATACGATCGGGCATGACTCGATAAGTAGCACCATGCAGGCTTTCCACGCCTTCAATGGTGATGATATCCGTTCCGACTCCCTGGATTTTAGCCCCCATTGCAATAAGACAGTTCGCGAGATCCATCACTTCGGGCTCCCGCGCCGCATTTTCCAGCACAGTCGTCCCGTGCGCGAGCGTGGCTGCCATCATCAGATTTTCAGTGCCGGTAACGGTGACGATATCCATCACGATATGCGCACCATTCAGGCGTTTTGCCTTCGCATGAATATAACCATGCTCGATCTCGATCTCCGCACCCATCGCCTGCAGCCCTTTTATATGCTGGTCAACGGGACGCAGGCCAATTGCGCACCCCCCCGGCAGCGACACTTTTGCCGCTCCCGCCCGCGCAAGCATCGGGCCCAGCACCAGAATTGCAGCCCGCATGGTTTTTACCATTTCGTATGGCGCAACGAGGTTGGAAAGATGTGCCGCGGTCAGTTCGGTCCTGTAGTTGCTGCCAACACTGGTTTGAACCCCCATCTGCTGGAGCAAGCCCAGCATGGTGGTTATGTCATTCAGATGCGGAACGTTTTCGACGAGAAGGGTTTCCCCAGTAAGCAGGGAGGCGCATAGAATAGGCAGCGCCGCGTTCTTGGCCCCGGAAATGGTTACATCGCCAGAAAGCTGCACGCCTCCCTGAATGATCAGTTTTTGCATGGTTGAAATGTGCTGAGGTTCCCGTCATCATATCGCAAACAAGGTTCCTATAGTTTCAAATTTAGGTTTATTATGCGAGCGTATTATCAATCAAAGGAGATCAGATGGAAAAAAAGACAATACACACAACTGATGCGCCGCAGGCAATCGGTACTTATTCCCAGGGAATACGCGTCAGCGGGGGCGATACTATCTATATTTCCGGTCAGATCGGTCTCGACCCCTCGACCATGCAGATGGTGGACGGCATCGAGAATCAGATCCATCGGGTATTCGAAAACCTGACAGCGGTTGCAGGGGCCGGCGGCGGCAGCCTCGGGGATATCGTCAAATTGAACGTCTATCTCACAGACCTTTCCAACTTCCAGAAGGTGAATGAAATCATGGTGAAGTATTTCAGCGCGCCCTACCCTGCGCGCGCTGCCATCGGCGTATCCGCGTTACCGCGTAATGCGCTGGTGGAGATCGATGCGGTGCTGGTGGTACCCGCGTAAGATCGATGGACTGATACAGGAAACCGCGCGCTAACCCAAGGAACGCGCTTCCACGAAGGATATGCAGTCGCTCGCTACCTCCCCCGCCAGCGGGACAATCAGGGACAAGCTCATCAAACTTGGCATTACCGATACTTCAAGTCTGATACTGCATTTGCCGCTTCGCTACGAGGACGAGACGCACCTCTATCCTATCAATGATGTACCTATCGATCGCACAGTGCAGGTCGAAGGTGTGATCACCCGAAGCGAAGTCATGTACCGGCCACGGCGGCAATTGGTATGTCGGGTGGAGGATGGAACAGGCGTATTGTTCATGCGCTTTCTGAATTTTTATGGCAGTCAGGTAAAAGCGTATTCAGTAGGCACGCGGGTGCGCCTGCTGGGAGAGGCCCGTCCCGGCTTTTTCGGTGTTGAAATGGTTCATCCCAAATGCCGAATTTTGCGCGGGAACGAGCCTCTGCCGGATGCGCTCACCCCGATTTATCCCTCTACAGCCGGACTTCCTTCCGAAGCGCTGCGCAAACTGATTTCCCGGGTGCTGCAAACAGGAGATGGCGGAAACGATGAGGCTGCTCTCTCCGAAACGCTGCCCGATGCAATACGCGAACGCTGTCAGCTTCAGGGTTTCAAGGACAGTGTGCTATTCCTGCACCAACCCCCACCGGATGCATCGCCCGTTCTATTGCGGGAACGTATTCACCCTGCCTGGCAGCGGATCAAGTTCGACGAATTGCTGGCGCAACAATTGTCTATGCGGGTGCATTATCAGCAGCGGCGTAACGGCAGCGCGCCTGTTCTGGTGGCAAAAAACGATTTGACCAGGGCGCTGCTGAAGTTGCTGCCTTTCGAGCTCACTCACGCACAGAAGAAAGCTTTCGCTGAAATCAGCCGCGACCTAGCGGAGCCCCATCCCATGCAACGCCTGTTGCAGGGCGATGTGGGAAGCGGCAAAACAATCGTTGCCGCGCTGGCTGTGCTGCAATCGATTGAAAATAATTTTCAAGCGGCGTTGATGGCGCCAACCGAAATTCTTGCGGAGCAGCATTATCAGAAACTCTCAGCATGGCTTGCCCCGCTGCTGGCGCAGCGCGGACTGCGGATCGCGTGGCTCGGTGGCAATCAGAAAAAAAAGGAACGGGAAATCGCGCTTGCCGATATTGCTGCCGGTGGCGCCCTACTCACAGTCGGAACGCATGCATTGTTCCAGAACCAGGTGGAATTTGACAGACTGGGACTTGTGGTTATTGATGAACAACATCGCTTTGGTGTTCACCAGCGGCTGGCGCTGAGAAAAAAAGGAGCCGGAGCGTACTCCATGCCGCACCAGTTGATGATGAGTGCAACGCCTATTCCGCGAACCCTTTCGATGAGCTATTACGCTGATCTGGATGTGTCCGTAATAGATGAGATGCCTCCCGGACGCACACAAGTAGTGACCAAGCTGGTAGCCGACACCCGGCGCGACGAGGTCACGGCGCGCGTGCGGGAAGCCTGCCGTAATGGAAAGCAGGCTTACTGGGTATGTCCGCTAATCGAAGAGTCCGAAGCATTGCAGCTCAAAACCGCCCTGGAAACCCATCAGGGACTGACCGAGACTTTCCCGGAATTAAGAATCGGCCTGGTGCACGGCAGGCTTCCATTTCAGGAAAAATCCAATGTAATGGAAGCATTTGCGCGAGGGGAAATCCATCTCCTCGTGGCGACAACAGTGATCGAAGTAGGCGTGGATGTGCCCAATGCGTCGCTGATGGTGATCGAGCATGCAGAGCGGATGGGGCTTGCGCAATTGCACCAACTGCGTGGACGGATCGGACGAGGCGCAGCCGGCGGTGTATGCATATTGATGTATCAACAACCCCTCTCCACAACTGCACGCGAGCGGCTCAAGATTATTTTTGAACACACCGATGGCTTTGAAATAGCGCGCCGAGATCTGCAGCTGCGCGGCCCCGGCGAATTCCTGGGTGCGCGCCAGAGCGGCCTGCCCATGCTGCGCTTCGCCGACCTGGAACGGGATGAAGACTTGCTCGAGACGGCACGAACGGTCGCCGGGGAATTGTTGCATGATTATCCGGAAGCGGCAAAACGCCATCTCCGTCGCTGGCTGGGAAGAAAAAGCGAATACCTGAGGGCATAAAAAAGGGCGCGCGATGCCCTTCTTCATTGCGGATTTTTCGTACTCGTGAATGATTCTACAAACCAGAAATCTGACCCTGAAGCATCCCGGCAAATTGCTGTGCCGCAACCTGAACCTCACCATCAACCCGGGGGAATGCTGGGCTATTCTGGGCCAGAACGGTTGCGGCAAGACGACTTTGATACACGCCCTGGGTGGACTACACCAGGCGAAGGCGGAACAAGATTCATCCGTAACCATCGCGGGGATGGCACTCCGGCAGTGGTCCGGGCGGGAACTCGCCCGCCATCTTGGCATTCTGTTGCAGGATGAGCCCGGCGAGTTCTGGGGTACGGTGCACGAATACGTGCTGCTCGGACGGCATCCTCATGTAAACAGCATGTTCGGCTGGCAGGCGGACGATCTCGAGATGACATCTCGCGCTATGGAGCAAATGGAACTGGGCGGCCTTGCCGATCGTCCCCTGGTTACGCTTTCCGGCGGCGAGCGCCAGCGCGCGCGTATCGCTTTACTGCTTGCCCAGTCGCCCAAATGCTACCTGCTGGATGAACCTTTGCAACACCTCGATCTGCGCCATCAACTCGGCACAATGATCCTATTCAGCGAACTGGCGAAACAGGGAAGCGTCGTTGTAATGGTGCTTCACGATATCGGCTGGGCAGTCAGATTCTGCGACCACGCATTGCTGCTGTTCGACAACGGCCAAGCCATTAGTGGCACTCTAAACGAGGTGCTCAAGCGTGATAATCTTGAAGCGCTTTATCACTGTAATCTGGGGGAATTCATTGCAGGCCGGCAGCACCATTTCTTCCCCCAAACGGTGCCAAGTGTATAATCTGGAATTTCAGGCACATTTTTTCTCAGCAGCAATTCTTCAGCGCTTTTCCGGCAAGGATGGTGGATGGCAATGGCTGTTTGCCCTCACTTGATCTTCTCCTTTTGGATGGGTTCGCCGCGCGGGATGACGGAGTCCCGGAGCTTGTTCATCAGTATTCGCAATGATTCGTAAACTTATCCAACGCATCTTCAACCGTAATACGCCCGCCTTCGGCTCTTCCGCCCGCACTTCTTCCACGAAGCCGCATATCATCACACGCGAGCAGCACGGCATTGCGCGCGATCACATCAGTTCGGGTGCGCTTAAAGTTATCTCAGGTCTGCAGGAAGCGGGATATTCCGCTTTCATAGTGGGAGGGGCTGCGCGGGATCTGGTGTTGGGGCTGGAGCCGAAGGATTTTGACGTTGCAACGAATGCAACACCCGAGGAAGTACGAGCTCTTTTCCGTCGCTCGCGTATCATTGGCCGCCGTTTCCGGCTAGTGCACGTTATGTACGGGGCAGAAACCGTGGAAGTTTCAACTTTCCGCGGCGGCACATCCGGCGATGAGAGTGTCGAATCAACCGATAATGTGCACACCGACGAACATGGGCGTATCTTGCGCGATAATGTATTCGGCAGCCAGGAGGAGGATGCCAGGCGGCGCGATTTCACGGTGAATGCACTGTTCTTCGATCCCATCCACGAGGAAATATGGGACTATCTGAACGGCTATGAGGACCTGAAGGCACGACGCCTGCGCATCATTGGAGACCCGGTGCGGAGATATCGCGAAGATCCCGTGCGAATGCTGCGGGTGGTACGGCTGGCCGCCAAGCTCGGCATGGAAATCGATGCCGATACGGCCGCGCCTATCAGCGAGCTGGCCCCCCTGTTGCTGCATGTGCCGCCCTCGCGGCTGTTCGATGAAATGCTGAAACTGCTGCTATCCGGCCACGCGCTGGCCTGCGTGAGCGATTTGCAGAAACGCGGATTGCACCACGGCCTGCTTCCCATGCTCGATGTGATAAGGGAACAGCCGCTGGGTGAACGCTTTATCACGCTCGCGCTCAAAAATACCGATGAACGCGTGCGGCAGGAAAAACCTGTATCGCCGGGGTTCCTGTTTGCCGCCCTGTTATGGCACGAAGTGCTCGCATCTTGGAACGCTTACCAGGCGACAGGCGAAAGACCGGTTCCCGCCTTGCACCTCGCAATGAACGACGTGCTGGCGGTACAAAACAAGAACCTGGCAATTCCGCGCAGGTACGATGCCATCATGAAGGAAATCTGGATGATTCAGCCGCGCTTTGCCTACCGATCAGGGAGCAGACCATTCCGGCTCCTTGAAAACCCCCGCTTTCGCGCTGCCTACGACTTCATGTTATTGCGTTGCGAAAGCGGCGAGGTGGATGAAGAACTGGGCAAATGGTGGGAAGCATTCCAGCATGCAACTTCCCGCGAGCGTGAAGCAATGTTGATCAGCGATGAGAGCCAGAAGAGGCGCAGGAGAAGCCGCGGCCGAAAAAAATCGGGCGCTGCCCATAAGGGAGAGAGCGGCAGTGAAGCATCCGAGAAGCCGGAAGGTTTTGCCCCATGAACGGGGCTGATGGCCAGATCGCCTCGTATGCGTATATCGGACTGGGCAGCAACCTGGACGAACCAGCAACGCATGTGCGAAAAGCGTTTGAAGAACTGGGGGAGATTCCTTTTACCCGCTTGCTGACGCATTCTTCGCTCTACCGCAGCGCACCCCTTGGGCGTTTGAATCAGCCTGATTTCATCAACGCGGTGGCGCATGTCGAAACCGCTCTGCCACCCCAGGAACTGTTGAAAGCCCTGCTCGAGATCGAGCAAAAGCATGGGCGGGTGCGCGAGTACCTCAATGCTCCACGCACACTTGATCTCGACTTGCTGCTGTATGATGACCTGAAATTGGATCAGAATGGCTTGATTTTGCCTCATCCGAGGATGCACGAACGCGCATTCGTATTGCAGCCCCTGCTTGAAATAGCGTCGGTCAGCAGCATACCGGGACGCGGCAACATAAGAGAATTGCTTGCTGCCTGCGAAGGACAGCGGCTGGAACGAGAGCTGGACGCGTGAGGCTTGAAGAATATCGCCACATCGCGGTGGAAGGTCCGATTGGCGTGGGAAAAACCAGCCTGGCGCGACGGATGGCGGAGCATGCGGGCGGACAGCTCCTGCTGGAAAAACCCGAGGAAAATCCGTTTCTCGGCAAGTTCTACGAGGATATCCGCCGATATGCGCTCCCTACCCAACTGTTTTTTCTGTTTCAGCGCGCCAACCAGTTGCAGGACCTGGCGCAGATCGACTTGTTTACAAAAACGACCATAAGCGACTTTCTGTTGGATAAGGACCCGCTGTTTGCAAGGCTGACGCTCAGCAATGCAGAATACAATCTGTACCGAAAAATCTATCACCATCTGCAACCCGAAGCTTTCACGCCCGACCTCGTGATCTATCTGCAAGCGTCACCCGCCACGCTGGTGGAGCGGGTGAAACGCCGCGGCAGTCCCTATGAACAAAATATTTCCGAAACGTATTTGTGGCGATTGGCCGACAGCTACGCGCGCTTCTTCCATCACTACGAAGATGCGCCCCTCCTGATCATCAACAGCGATCATCTCAATTTCGTTGATAGCGAGGAAGATTTTGCATTGTTGCTGAGGCAGGTCGAACAAATGCGCGGCCCCAAGGAATATTTCAATTTCGGAAGATGAGCAAACGGGAAACAGGAACTTAAAAATAGGTTGGATGACCTATCCGATACACGCAACCAGGAGCTGAGCCATGCGTATCACACAAGATGTTTTTCAAAAAATGCGGGATGATGGAGAGAAGATTGCCATCGTCACCTGTTATGACGCAAGCTTCGCGGCATTACTGGAAAGGGCAGGCGTCGACATCCTGCTCGTGGGTGATTCACTGGGGAATGTGATCCAGGGTGAAGAGACTACCCTTCCGGTTACCCTGGATGACATGATCTACCATACGCGTTGCGTGAAGCGCGGCTCAAGTACAGCCTTCGTCATGACGGATATGCCTTTCGGCACCTCGCAGGTGAGTCCGGAAGAAACCTTTCGCAACGCGGCCGAGCTCATGGCGGCAGGCGCCAACATGGTCAAGATCGAAGGCGGTTCCGTCATGTCGGAAACCGTGGAGTTTTTGACGCAGCGCGGCATCCCTGTATGCGCGCACATCGGCCTCACGCCACAGTCGGTAAACCAGTTGGGGGGCTACAAAGTGCAGGGAAAGACCGACTATGAAGCCGAACAGTTGCTGGAGGATGCGGTCGCCCTCGAACAAGCCGGGGCAGGAATGCTTTTGATGGAAGTCGTGCCTGCTGCCCTTGCAGCACAGGTTACCCGAACGCTCTCCATTCCCACCATCGGCGTCGGCGCCGGAAAAGATTGCTCTGCGCAGGTATTGGTGCTGTACGACATGCTGGGCATTTATTCAGGCAAAAAGGCCAGATTCATGAAGAATTTCCTCACGGGCGCAGGCAGCATCGAGGAGGCTGTGCAAAACTATATCAGGGCGGTCAAAACCGGGGAGTTCCCTGGCCCCGAGCATACATTCTGACAATCCGATCCGAGTTGGACGTCATCGCCGATATCTCACCGCTACGAACGCGCCTCAGGCGCGAGTCCTCCATTGCCTTCGTGCCGACGATGGGTGGATTGCACGAGGGGCACTTGTCCCTGATTCGCGTCGCCCGGCAACATGGGGAATGCGTAGTCGCAAGTATTTTTGTAAACCGCCTGCAGTTTGCTCCCACCGAGGATTTTGACCAATATCCGCGCACGCTGGAGCAGGATTGCGAGCTTCTCGAAGAGCAGGGCGTTCACGTCGTGTTCGCGCCGGAAGAAAGAACGCTTTATCCCGCGCCGCAAGAGTTCACAGTGGAACCCTCCCCCATCGCGAACATGCTGGAAGGGAAGTATCGTCCCGGCTTTTTTCGGGGCGTGGCAACTGTAGTGCTAAAGCTCTTCAATATCGTGCAGCCACAGACAGCGATGTTCGGAAAAAAAGATTATCAGCAATTGCATATCGTACGCCAACTGGTGCAGCAGTTTAATTTGCCAATAGAAATCGTTGCCGGGGAAACAATCCGCACCCGTGACAACCTGGCACTGAGCTCGCGTAACCGCTACCTTGGTGATGAGGAACGCGCCGAGGCGACCCGGCTGTATCAGGTGCTATCGCAAGTGAAGCGGGAGATAGAAGACGGCAACCGCAATTTTGCCGGACTGGAGAAAAACGCGATGAAAATTCTTGCCTCCCACGGCTGGAACGCCGATTACGTCACCATATGCGAGAGGGATACCCTGGCGCCAGCCAAGCCCAAGGATGGGAATATGGTGGTGCTGGGAGCAGCCCGCCTGGGTAAAAACCGGCTGATCGATAACCTGGAAATTATCCCAAAAAAGGAATAGAGGCGATGAAAGCGCACTCCAGCCCTTCAGGCGATGCTATCCCCTGCTCTTCCCGCTATCCTCCTGCTTTGCCAACCCTTGTTCTGCTCCACGCAGGCAGGTTTTTTTCTTTTCGGGCAGTTTGCTATACATCTCTCTTCTATGATTTTCCTTCCGCCGCAGCCTAGAAAGCAGGCATCCTGCACGGCTGACACCCGCATTCCACTTCACACTGCTGGTAGCGCAACCGATCAAATTCCCGCCTACGATTCGGCCTGACGGATGGCGGCTCATAGAAAAAAGGACACGAGTAGCCCAGGCCATAATAAGGCCCTCCTCCCAGCCCCACGGCGAACCCCAACCCCCGGGATAGCCACCCCAACCCCAGCCTAGTGTGGGTGCGTCCCTAACCCAGGTATCCGGACCTGCATCCGCCGGCGGTATCTATCAAGCTCATCGTCATAACGCTCGACCGCTTTTCTATATCTCTCTTCCGCTAGCGGTTCGATGGGTGTCAGGCAGGCCTGATATGTCGATTTACAGTTTTGCTGCACATTTCCAGCTTTTGCATGCATTTTTCGAGGCAAACGATGCCTGACGAATCAGAGGGCGGCGGTTCGTACCGATGGGTGATCTGATAGCGGGGAGAGAAAACGGCGCAGCCAGCCAAACCTCCGAGCAGATTAAACAGGACGATTGCACACTTGACCAAATTCGTACGCATCTTTCCTCCATAAACTTCATTGCTGATCTTCGTCAATGTCGGAGGTAAGTATCCATATCATACTCTGCCGTCTCGCCTGCCCTTGATTCGCCATGCGTGCGCGAAAAAGTAATTGATTCAAAACATCTTTTTACGTCTCTGTTTAGAGACATCGAATAATACATAAGAATCAGCGAGTTATTCCCAAGCAATAGAGGCTTGTTGCCGACAAGCAACATTGCGATAAGGGTTTTATTCTTCAGCTTTCCACATAAGTGCTTGCTTTAATTAAATTTATAATCCTGGCACGATTACTGCTTATATTCACAGTGATACCGCACATCGGCTTGCGCCCGCTGAAATGAGCCAGAAGGGCTGTTACCGGTCCAGGTCGAACAGGAAAAACTTGCAAAAAATACTGATAACGGCTTGCCTGGAGCCTGACATCATCTCGCTAGCGTCGTGAGCCAAGGCCGCACTCTGGCGATACAGCCCGACATAAGGAGGAATATTATTATGCTTTCACTGCACAGCCCGAAGCAAAACCGACTTCTTGCCGCCCTGCCACCGGAGGACTATGCGAGGCTGCTCCCTTATCTTGAGTTCATGCCCATGCCAGTGGGACAAACAATTCATGAGCCGGGGGCTACTATTACTCATTCATATTTTCCCACCACGAGCATCGTCGCACCGCTTTATAGCGTGGAAAGCGGGGCATCGGTACGTCTTTCAATCATTGGCAACGAGGGCCTGACAGGTATCTCGACATTGCTTGGGGGTGCCAGCACACCCGCCGGGGTCGTGGTACAAAGTGCAGGCAGTGGCTATCGCATGAAAACTAGCGTGCTGAAAAAAGAATTCGATCAGCAAGGGAAATTACAACACCTGGTACTGCGCTTCACCCAGGCACTGATGACCCACACGGCACAGAATGCAGTTTGCAACCGGCACCATAACATAGAGCAGCAGTTATGCCGCTTCCTGTTGATGAGCCTCGACCGATTGCCGAGCCATGAACTGCAAATGACACACGAGCAGATTGCCGTCATGCTGGGAGTGCGGCGGGAGAGCGTGACGCAGGCAGCGCTCAAGCTGCAAACGATCGGTGCCATTCAGTATAGCCGCGGGCATATAACCGTAATAGACCGTGAAGAACTGGAAGATTCCGTATGTGAGTGTTATGGCGTGGTAAATGACGAGTATGACCGGCTGCTATGGAACCATTCCGTTGTCGAGCCTGCTCAAACTTCCACAAAGAGGGATACAAGCAAAGAGTTGTCGCCGGTAAGCTGAGGAGAGCCCCGGGTTGCTCGGCAAGAACCGGGTTTTCCTCCCCGACCCGAGTTCGAGCCGAGTCACCCGGCCTTATCGCCATATGCTTTGCATTCACGCCTTCATGAGATCACGAAGAACATAAGGCAATATACCTCCATGCTGGTAATAGTCGATCTCTATGGCGGTATCTATCCTGCACAACAGGTCAATTTCCCGGCGTGAGCCGGCATTGTCACGCACAACAAGGGTTACATCCTGCTGTGGGCGAATGCTGCTCAACCCCTCGATGTCGAACGCCTCATTTCCCTGAATACCGAGCGATTCCACGCTGTCGTCGCCTTTGAACTGTAGGGGCAGCACGCCCATGCCGATCAGGTTGCTGCGATGGATGCGTTCGAAGCTTTTCGCAACGACTGCCTTGACCCCTAGTAGCTGTGTTCCTTTTGCCGCCCAGTCGCGGCTCGATCCGCTGCCATATTCTTCTCCCCCGAATACCAGCGTGGGCACGCCGTCTGCGACGTAACGCATGGCGGCATCGTAGATGCTCATCTGCTCGCCATCCGGCTGATGCAAAGTTATACCTCCTTCGCTGCCGGGAATCATCAGGTTTTTGATGCGCACGTTGGCGAATGTCCCGCGCATCATGACCTCATGATTGCCACGACGTGCTCCGTAGCTATTGAAATCAGACTTGGATACACCACTTGCGAGCAGGTATTTTCCCGCAGGAGAGGTATCCTTGATACTACCGGCAGGACTGATGTGGTCGGTCGTCACCGAATCGCCGAAGATGGCGAGCGCCCGCGCGTTCCGAACCTCGTTATGCGGACGGGGCTGCAGCGAGAAATCCTGGAAAAATGGCGGCTCTGCTATGTAGGTCGATTTCGGCCAGTCATAGACTTCCCCTGAAACAGACGATATATCGTTCCATAACGGATGATCCTGCGTAAGGTTGCTGTAGAGCCTTCGGAATGTTTCCCCGTTTGCTGCAAATTTCATGAGGCTCTGGATTTCATCATCTCGGGGCCAGATATCAGCCAGCCATACCGGCTGTCCATTCTCGCCATATCCGAGCGGCTCAGCTGTCAGATCCTTAAGCATGGTTCCCGCGAGAGCATAAGCAACCACCAGAGGTGGCGAAGCAAGGAAGTTCGCACGAATGTTCGGGTGAATTCTAGCCTCGAAATTGCGATTGCCGGAGAGGACGGCGGCGCATACGAGATCATTGGATACCACCGTTTCTTCAATCGGCACGGACAACGGGCCCGAGTTGCCAATGCATGTGGTACAGCCATAACCGGCAAGATTGAAGCCAAGCTTATCGAGATAGGGCAAGAGACCAGTTTCCCGGAGATATTCCGTCACGACACGTGACCCGGGTGCAAGCGATGTCTTGATGTGACGCTTTACGGACAACCCTTTTTCCACCGCTTTCTTTGCCAGCAAGCCGGCGGCAAGCAGTACGCTGGGGTTGGAGGTGTTGGTGCAGGATGTAATGGCCGCAATCAGGATATCCGCGTGCGCCAGGTCGAAGGGACCATTTGCGCCATACACAGGGGCTTCAGCCGGAGCCAGGAAAGGCCTGTTATTGACCATTTCCGTGATGTTTCTTTCAGTCCCCGGCCTCACGGCTGCCTTGTTCCGGTCTGCCTTGGCGCTGTCGGCCGCCTTTGGGCCGGTACCAGACTCTTCGCTGCCATCTACCGTGTAGCGCAGTTTCAGTGCGGCAGCATCCCTGCCGTAACCTCCCTGCATGACGGACCGTGAAAAGAGTTCTGTAAAACGAGTCTTGACATCGGCAAGCTCGATACGATCCTGGGGGCGCCTCGGTCCGGCGAGAGAAGGCTTGACGGTAGAGAGGTCAAGCTCCAGCTCGCGCGTGTAGTCGATCTCGCCCTTGCGTGGAACCCCATACAACTCCTGGGCCTTGAAATAAGACTGGAAGGCCGCGACCTCTTCTTCGCTTCGCCCGGTTCCACGGAAATATTCCACGGTAGCGTCATCGACCGGGAAAAAACCCATAGTGGCGCCATATTCGGGCGCCATATTTCCGATGGTAGCGCGGTCGGGAACCGTAAGCGATGCGGTGCCCTCACCGAAAAATTCCACGAATTTGCCCACCATGCCGGATTTACGCAGGAGCTCAGTAACCGTCAGCACCAGATCTGTAGCCGTAACGCCCGTGGAAAGTTTCCCAGTGAGATTTACACCGACAACATCAGGAGTCAGAAAATAGACCGGTTGCCCCAGCATGCCAGCCTCAGCCTCGATCCCGCCCACACCCCAACCAACCACGCCTATTCCGTTGATCATGGTGGTGTGTGAGTCCGTACCTACCAGGGTGTCGGGATAAAGGATATCCTCTTTTTCATGCACTCCCCGCGCGAGATACTCGAGATTGACCTGATGCACGATGCCGATGCCGGGCGGAACAACCTTGAAAGTATCGAAAGCCTGCATGCCCCATTTTATGAACTGGTAACGCTCCCGATTACGGTGAAACTCCATTTCCATGTTGAGCTTGAGCGCGTCATCGGTGCCGTAGTAATCGACTTGCACCGAATGATCGACCACCAGGTCAACTGGCACCAAGGGTTCGACCATCTCGGGATCCTTACCCATTTTTTTTGCGGTGCTGCGCATTGCAGCCAGATCGACCAATAGGGGCACCCCTGTGAAATCCTGCAGCACAATACGGGATACAACAAATGGAATCTCATCCAGTCGGGGGGCAGTCGGCTGCCAGTCGGCCAATCTTTTTACGTGCGCCTCTGTCACCTTCCTGTTGTCACAATTGCGCAGGACGGACTCCAGCACGATGCGAATGGAGACAGGCAGCCGGGAGATTCGACCGAGACCCGCTGCTTCCAGAGCGGGCAGCGAATAATACCTTGCCTTTTTGCCCGTAGGCAGCGAAAGTTCTTTCAGGGTATTGAACAGGTTATGCGCCATAAATGCACTCCTTGAAAATTTTCTGCCTCTTCACCATGCCACCCTCAGGGACATCGATCTTGCCAAACGTATCCTGCCCGAATTTGGGTCCGCCGGCATTTATTGCTTTTCCGCCCTGTATTCTTCAATGTCCGCTTCGATAACATTTTCAGAAAAACTCCGGTACGCATTTCCGATACGCTGCGCCATAGGATCGGGAAAAAGGTGAAAATCCCCTGATCGCAGCGCAGCGATTATACCCTCTGCAACGACAGAGGGAGGCGCGGCGGTACCAGCCAATCCAGCGGTGCTGCTCATTTCGGTTGCGATCAGACCGGGGTGCACACTCAGCACCGCCGTACCCTGCCGGGCCAGCAGCTCGCGCAATGCCTGGGTAATGGAGTAGGCAGCGGCCTTGGATGCCGAGTGCGTCGCAAAATTTGAAGCGCACTTCAATGATGCAACTGAATTGAGTTGGACGAATGCGCCCCCACCGTTTTTTGCGAGAACCGGAGCGAAAGTTTGAGCCATGCGAATAAGTCCGTACACATTGATCTTCATTGCAAGTTCAAGCGCATCTATCGCATCGGCATTCAGCGGGGTGGAGGTCTTGAAAACTGCTGCATTGTTGATCACCACCTGAACATCCGGCGCTCTGTCAGCCAATGCTGTAATGGTTTCCGGTATGGCCAAATCCAGATGAACGGGAACCACCATGTCGCCAAAGCGCTCTACCAGCGGATCGGTGGAATCGAGATTGCGCACCGCTGCATAGACTTTCATCGCGCCATGATGCAGCAATGCATCGACAATCGCTTTGCCTATTCCACGATTCGCTCCTGTCACAAGAGCGATCTTTCCGCTGATATCGTATGCGATTTTCATTTTGCAGTTCCTCGCTCAACCCGGTCGCTCAAATCGGATTGACAGCACGCGGCGGAAAATCACGCTCCGGCCCCCCAAGGTACAATTTGCAGGATCCCCGCCCCACCCTGTCCGCTTATCAGATTATATTCCGCTTAAGCAGTCACTGAACAAGTCATTGTGGATTTACTTGCGCCGGCAAACCGTATCTCCGGACCAGACTTGGGCATGTCAGCAAAATATTCAGAGTCAATGATGCCAGTGATGCCGGGTAATGTTAATTGCATAAACACGGCCAATGTAGAACGCAGAATATCCTATAATATGAAATCAGTAACAGGATATGGTTAAAACATATCGTCGGGCGATAAGTTGACAGGCGCAGGCAGCAGTTGCGACTGCAAGTTTCATTGGATGAGTTCATCATTGCAGGCATGGTCATGGCAACTCCAACGGTGGTGCTGTTGCACGGCTTTCTCGGCTTCTCGCGGCGGGGGCCCATCGAACAATTTCGCGGCGTGGAAAAGGCATTAGGCCGGGAAGATATAAGGCCTCTTATACCGGAAGTCCCTGGCGCGGGCACCATAGCGGAGCGTGCGGAAATACTCGCAAACAAACTTTTCCGTGGACGCGCGCCGGTTTTTGCCCTGGTCGCGCATAGTATGGGCGGGCTCGACGCCCGGTATCTCATCAGCCATCTCGATCCGGACCGGCGCGTAAAAAGCCTGCTTACTGTTTCCACTCCGCATCGCGGTTCGCCCCTGGCACAATGGTTCCTCGAAGCCAAAGGGCCTATTCCTGCCTGGATTCGCCATATTGGTAATCCGGCACTCGCCGAACTGACTCCCGCCGCATGCGAAGCAATGCAGATTCCGGATCGACCGGATATAGCCTATTCCTCCTATGCAAGCCACCGCTCTTTAGAGGAGCTTCCTTTCTGGCTTCGACCCTACGGCAAGGTAATGCGGGAAGACAACGATGGCATGGTTCCCGTGACCTCTGCCCGATGGGGAAAATTTCGTGGAACGCTGCGGGCCGACCATATCGAGCTTCTGGGTTGGAGTCTGGCTCTGCCGGATGTGCAATCTGCGCGGCCTTTCAATCATCGCCAATTCTGGATCAAGGCTGCGAATGAAGCGATAGCTGCGGCAGAGGGTAAGGAAAGTTAAAAAGACGTGTATGGATCCAGACGATAACAAGAAATGGGACATGCGCTGGTACGATTGGCTGGTATTTGCGGTACCAACGGTCTTCATCGTGAGCCTGGGACTGGAATCCGCTTTTGGGACAACTCCGGGTCCCGATACAGCCGCACACCGGGATTTCCGCGCAGTAGCGCATTGGTTTGACCCGGTCTTTTTCCAGTACAACCTGGCAATGACCCTGCTGGCGGTTCTGGTTGTGCCGTCGCTCGCCTTGAGCTATACCATGACAATGGCAAACAGGAAGGAGCGTCGCTTGCACCGCGACGTCCCACCCGGACGGCGCGGCGAAATCCGTCGGCGGATGGGCCGCAGGGCTTCCTTTGGCACTTACAGGGGAAGCGTGTGGCTGACTACTGTCGTCGTGCTGCTCGGTAGTTCTATTCTGCTGCTGTTCAAGCCTGTTTCCTCCTCCGCGGAACTCGGTGTGGATTTCAGTCTTGGAGCGAACATGTTGATGATGGGCCCGTTCATGGAACTGTATGAAACAAGTACGGATTCCTATTATTCCCACCTCGTCCGCAACCTGACGGCTTTCCAGTTCGGATTCCTCGGTGCTTACGTCTATTTCATCGGCTCTGTAGTACGTGCCTACTTCACGATGGACCTGACTTCCAATACGTTCGTCGATGGCACCATCCGCATGATGGTTGCAAGCCTGCTGGCGCTGGTGCTCTCCTTTGCGTTCGAGCTGCTCCTGTCACACGAACTCGATGTCATTGTGCCCTCAACTGCTGCACCCTCCGACGTGAATGCCACGGCGTCAGCGCCTTCAACGCCTTCAACGCCTTCTACCGGTGAGGAGCCCAGAGAAACCACATCTCTTGAAAGATCAGGCAATGACGAAAAACTGCCTTCGAAACAGGGAACCTCGTTCCCTGCCAGATTGAGCCTGCTGCCCCTTGTTGCTTTTTTTCTTGGTTTCTACCCGAAACGGGCTGCACTCGGAATTGAGCGGATCGTCGTTAAACTGACGAGAGAAATCATCCCCGCCATGAGTTACCGCGCGCTGCCGCTTTCCATGCTGGGAGGAATGAGCTACTCGCACGAATTGAGACTGGAGCGGGAAGGATTCGATAACATCGAAAACCTTAGCAATGCTGATCCGGTGGATCTCGCGATACGCACCTGCTTTAGTTATAGCCAGTTGAAGCAATGGATTGATCAGGCCTGGCTGGCCTCCCATCTGCGTGAAGATTATCCCGGCTTTGCACAGCGGACAGGCATTACGAACAGTGAGGAACTTCACTGTTTCTTCTCCACCTGCGACGCCTCACATACGGACGGAGTGGAACAATTGCTGACTGCCTTATCAGCAGATACGGCAACTGTCGCTTCGTGGAGATTGAGGCTCAATACTCTCCGGATACTACTAAATACAAACTCTCCCCGGCAGGAGAGCTGTCCTGATCCTACCGAAAGCGAACTCATCGCGCCTGATATTCCACAGTCGGAATCAGGAAGCTCCTCATCTAAATCACAAACAGATCAATGAATTCGCGAACCGGCATTGCTTCCAGCCTGCTTTGATCATGACAGGCATTCATAATTGCCTCGCACTGTTGGACCGGGAAACGGCGCTCAAGATTGATTCTGAACTTATCTTCCAGTAGCGGAATGCCTTCGCTTCGGCGCAGCCTATGGCCGATGGGATACTCCACCACCACTTCCCCCAGTTTACTGCCGTCCTTGAATTCCAGGGTAACACCGTTTGCGATGGAACGTTTTTCAGGATCGTAATAATCCTTTGTGAACTGCGGGTCCTCGACGCAGATTATTTTGTCCCGCAATTTATCGATGCGCGGATCAGCGGCCACGGCATCCTCATAATCAGCAGACGTAAGCCTGCCGAAAATAAGCGGCACCGCAACGATATACTGCATGCAATGATCGCGGTCGGCCGGGCTGTTGAGCGGGCCCTTCTTGTCGATGATACGAATCGCAGCTTCGTGCGTACGGATTATTATTTTTCTGATATCGGCAATCCGCTCCTTCACCTGCGGGTGTAGTTGCATGGCACACTCCGCAGCCGTCTGGGAGTGGAATTCGGCCGGGAACGAAATCTTGAGCAGCACGTTTTCCATCACATAGGAATGCCATCGTTCGATTGGTCTCTGGAATTTGAAAGACTCTCCCTTGAACAGCACGTCGTAGAACCCCCAGGTTTTTGCAGTAAGTGCTGAAGGGTAGCCTGTCTCCCCTTTCAATGTTATTAGCGCGAGCCATACTGCGCGGCTGGTGGCATCCCCTGCGGCCCAGGATTTGCGCGAGCCGGTGTTGGGCGCATGACGATACGTCCGCAGTGCCTGCCCATCCACCCACGCCTGGGAAAGGGCATCAATGATCTGATTGCGACTGCCGCCCAACAGATGCGTTACGACGGCCGTGGATGCGGCTTTAACCAGCACCACATGATCCAGCCCCACCTTGTTGAAGCTGTTTTCCAAAGCGAGGCAACCCTGAATCTCGTATGTCTTTATCATCGCGGTCAACACATCGCGCATGAGCGGTCGCTGTCCGTTCGCGTCACTGCGCGAAAGCCAGTCGGCCACAGCCAGTATGGCCCCGAGATTATCCGATGGATGGCCCCATTCCGCGGCCAGCCATGTATCGTTGAAATCAAGCCAACGAATCATTGTGCCGATATTGAATGCCGCTTCCACCGGATTGAGTTGAAACCGGGTACCGGGAATCTTCGCGCCGCCCTTAGATTCGGCAGCACCGGCCACAAGCGGCCCAAGCAGCTTGGTGCAGGCTGGATACGTAAGGGCTTCCATGGCGCACCCCAGGGAGTCCATCAGGCAGTGGCGCGCGGTAGCGTAAGCCAAGTCACTTTGAATATCCCGCCCCACCACGTAATCTGCAATATCGACCAGAACCTGGTCAGGTTGGGGGCGGACATTGGAGGAGGCGGATGACATGGGCGCATATTATAGAGCCTGCACCTCCAATGAGGAGAATCTATGCGGCTAAAGGAGAAGCTGCCCTTCCTCCTTCGTTCTTGACGTTGAATTATTCAAGTATGACAACCAAAGTGCCGGTAATGCGTTGTATCCGTATTAACATCGGTCCAGCCAGAATTCAGATTTTTTTTTTGCTCACGGAACAGTCCAATCACACGTGGAAAGGCGAGGAGTAGTTTCAATGACTGGAATCGCAAAGTGGAGACTGGCATGAAAACAATGGGATTCATGCACGCTTTCCTAATTATGCTCGGATCGTTTTCGGCATCCGCGGCATGGGCAGATAGAGGTCATCACCACGGAGGCCATCACCATCATCACGGAGGCCATTGGCACAGCCCCGGATTGGCTTTCGGACTGGGAGTATTGGGCGGCTATGGCCTGGGTTACTACGGCAGAGGACCCTACTATCCGCCTTATTACCGCTACGGATCACCTTACGGTTACGCACCCTACGGCTATCCGGCTTACGGGTTTTCCCCCTGGTATGGCTACACCCCCGGCTACGCGTATCCACCTGTGGCGCCAGTGGTTGTAACGCCAGCACAGCCTCCTGTTTACATCCAGCAGCCACCGGTGATCCAATCCCAACCCCAACCCCAGCCGCCGGCGACCAGTTACTGGCATTATTGCCGCAATCCCGAAGGCTATTATCCCTATGTCAAAAATTGTCCTGAAGGCTGGCTGCAGGTAGCGCCCCAACCTGGTCAATGAGCGGAACTGTCATGATGCAATCCCTATTCAAGAAATCCCTGGTCTCAGATAAAGTCCGCTGGGCGGAGTTATCCCCGAAGTTATTTCTTCTGCTGCTCGTGCTCACTTCACTCACTGCATGTGTCAGCATACCAACCGGTCCCAGCATGATGGCACTGCCGGGCACAGGAAGAAATTTCGACGAGTTCCGCTACGACGACTATCTCTGTCGCCAGTTTGCTTACCACCAGGTTGGAGGGAATACGCCGAACCGCGCTTCAATGTCCAGCGGAGTGGGAAGCGCCGCCGTGGGTGCTGGAGTAGGTGCTGCGGCTGGCGCTGCCTTGGGCGGTGGACGGGGCGCAGCTATCGGAGCCGGTACCGGTGCGGTGGCAGGAAGTCTGGCTGGCATCGGTACCGCAGCGGCCTCGGGTTCGATTTCCCAGGAGCGTTATGACGCCGCCTACGTGCAGTGCATGTACGCCAAGGGGCATCAGGTGCCGGTATACGGCCAGGTCACGAACAGCTATCCAGGAGGTCGTTACACCTCCCCTTCTTATCCGCCTTATTCCTCTCCTTACCCACCTGCGCCGCCGGGGCCGCAGGGAACAGTGAGCATACCTCCGCCACCGCCCGGCGTTCCTCCCCCGCCGCCGCCAGGCAAGATACTGAAAGGCGTTCAATCTCTGGGGGGTTAATATCGCAGAAAGCTGGAAAACCGGACTGGTAGATATTCTGAGTCCCTATTAATAGAATAGGATGCCAATGATTTCAGGTATCGCACAAATCGCGGTGCACGTCATTGCAGTTGCCGAATCAACCCGGGTAATTCGGCAAAATCATCGAACCACACCGGCCGCACACCCAACTCGAGATATTTTGCGGACTCGGCTGCGATCTCGCTCCTGTCTGGCTCCTTTCCTTTTCGGTCTCGCGGTGCATCGATATTGTAGGTGATAATTGAATCCCATCCGGGAAACAAACCGGGGTCCTGCGCATGCGCCAGCTCGGCGATAGCCCGGTGGACTTCGCTTGGTTCTTTCGCACGGGTGTAGATGATTTTCGTGAGCAGGCGAAAAAGGTGCTGACCGCAAAGATCGTAGCAGACCTGCGCCCCATGCATGAGCGTCTCGACATGGGTCGAAGAACCCTTGGCCCTGACCTCGGCAAGGGCGCCATGATCCCGGTTATCGGGTGTACCTCACACAGCGCTGTTGCTGCGGGCGACTCTGGATAGTAGCGCAACTTACGAAGAGCATATTTTGGATTTCGAAGTCGTCCATATCCTATAAAGTTAAATCTTTACTGATCTACTTTACCTAGC
>DATEEZ010000271.1:0-4176 GCA_035280905.1 Nitrosospira sp. | reverse complement strand
ATGATGCGCCTGTTGCCCTTCTCTTTTATCTAGAGCTGTTAACACTTGTTTCACGACCCGCGTTGCTGCACGAAAAAGCGTGGTGCAAGACGCGAAGCGCAGGGCATAGTGAACCTATGGTCAAGCTTTGCAACGCAGCATCCACGTCTTTTCCTGCGCAACCCGAAAGGACGGGATGGGTTTTATCCAGCCCATCGTTACTCATTGCTTACAGAGGCTTGCTCTGCGGCGCGGCTCATGCCTCGTGCTGAATAAAATCCGTTTCCGTCGCGAGCGTGAAATAAGTGTTAACAGGCTCTAGTCCCAGTTCAACACCCCGCCAGTTTGATACTCGGTAACGCGCGTTTCAAAAAAGTTCTTTTCCTTTTTCAGATCGATCATTTCAGACATCCAGGGGAAGGGATTGCTGGCTCCCGGATAGAGAATGTCCAGACCTATCTGTTGACAGCGGCGGTTGGCAATATAGCGCAAGTATTCCTTGAACATGGGCGCGTTCAGTCCCAGGACGCCGCGTGGCATTGTATCCTCCGCATAACGGTATTCCAGTTCCACCGCTTTTTGCATCAGCGCACTGATTTCGCTGCGAAATTCTTTCGTCCACAAATGCGGGTTTTCCATCTTGATCTGATTCACGACATCGATGCCGAAATTGCAATGCATGGATTCATCCCGCAGAATGTATTGATACTGCTCGGCTGAGCCCGTCATTTTATTCTGTCTTCCTAGCGCCAGGACTTGTATGAAACCCACATAAAAGAACAGGCCTTCCATGATGCAGGCGAATACGATCAGGCTTTTCAGCAGCTTTTGATCGGCTTCGAGCGTCCCAGTCCTGAACGCCGGATCAGTTAGCGTATCGATAAAGGGAATCAGAAATTCATCCTTCTCACGGATGGATTTTACTTCGTGATAGGCGTTGAAAATCTCGCCTTCGTCCAGCCCCAGCGATTCGACGATGTACTGATAGGCATGCGTATGAATGGCTTCTTCAAATGCCTGCCGTAACAGGTACTGGCGGCATTCCGGATTGGTGATGTGCCGGTAAGTACCGAGTACGATGTTGTTGGCGGCGAGCGAATCCGCGGTAACGAAGAAGCCCAGGTTGCGCTTGACTATCCGTCGCTCATCCTCGGTCAGTCCGTTGGGATCTTTCCAGAGGGCGATATCGCGGCTCATATTGATTTCCTGAGGCATCCAATGGTTGGCGCAGGCCGCCAGATATTTCTCCCACGCCCATTTGTACTTGAAAGGCACCAGTTGGTTGACATCCGCCTTGCAATTGATGATGCGCTTGTCTTCCACCGATACGCGACGATGTATGTTCTCCGTGGGATATTCCTTTTCTCCCACCCCATTCCCTGCGACATCGCTCACGCCACCTTCTGCCTCGGTCCCGCTCGTGTCGGCAAGGTGCCTCGCTGCTTCAGGGCCCACCCTGGCTCCGGCAAGCAATCCCGGATCGCCGTTTCTCCGCGGCGCCGGTTGCATCATTTCATCCTCGAATATCAACATATCTTTCTCCTAATATTACATTTTAATTGTTATTGGCATGATTCACATCCCGGATCATCGATAGAGCAAAACGACACATCGGTCGCCGGCACTGCCGCACTCATGGCTGGCATGTTCCCTTCCGCGGGCACTGCATTCAAAGAGCCAGCCTGGACTGTAGATTTTTCTGCTGATGTTGCTCCGAGTGAGCGCAGATAGTAGGTTGTCTTCAAGCCACGCAACCAGGCCAGTTTGTAGGTTTCATCCAGCTTTTTGCCGGAGACGCCGGCGATATAGATATTCAAGGACTGGGACTGATCTATCCATTTCTGCCTGCGCGCTGCCGCTTCGATCAACCACTGGGGTTCTACCTCGAAGGCGGTGGCATAAAGCCTGCGGAGATCGGTTGGTACGCGATCTATTTTGCCCAGGGCTCCATCGAAATACTTCATATCAGAAATCATGACCTCGTCCCATAGCCCCAGCTTTTTCAGGTCGCTTACCAGATATTGGTTGGCAATGGTGAATTCTCCCGACAAATTGGATTTGACGTAAAGATTCTTGAAAGTTGGCTCGATGCTGGCAGAAACCCCGACAATGTTCGAAATGGTTGCGGTGGGCGCTATTGCCAGGCAGTTGGAGTTACGCATGCCATGGTTTCTGATGCGTTCGCGCAGCGCTTCCCAGTCCAGCGTCGATGATCTGTCTGCCTCGATGTATCCGCCGCGTTCTTCCTGCAACAGGTCGAGCGTATCCTGAGGCAGAATCCCACGATCCCAGAGACTGCCGCGATAGGAAGCATAACGTCCCCGCTCTTCGGCCAGTTCGGTCGAGGCCCAGTAAGCATGGTAGGCGACCGCTTCCATGGCGCGGTCCGCAAATTCCACCGCCTCGTCCGAAGCATAGGGAATGCGCATCCTGTGCAGGCAATCCTGGAAGCCCATGATACCCAGCCCGACAGGCCGGTGCCTGAGATTGGAGTTGCGTGCTTTGGCAACGGCATAGAAATTGATGTCAATCACATTGTCGAGCATGCGCATGGCGAGGCTGACAGTACGCTTGAGCTTGTCGCCGTCAATCTTGCCGGCATCATCGATGTGGGCCGCCAGGTTGATCGAGCCGAGATTGCATACCGCGATTTCCTGATCACTGGTATTCAGCGTTATCTCAGTGCAGAGATTGGAACTGTGCACAACGCCAATATGGTTTTGCGGCGAGCGGATATTGCAGGCATCCTTGAAGGTGATCCATGGATGCCCGGTTTCGAACAGCATGCTCAGCATTTTGCGCCATAACTGCATAGCAGGTATCGTTTTGTACAGGCCGAGTTCGCCGCGCGCGACTTTATCCTCATAGGCGAGATAAGCCTTCTCAAATGCCCTGCCATACCTCTCATGCAGATCGGGAACGTCGGAAGGCGAAAAGAGTGTCCATTCGCCGCCTTCCATTACCCGTTTCATGAACAGATCGGGAACCCATGTGGCCGTGTTCATGTCATGCGTGCGGCGGCGATCGTCACCCGTATTCTTGCGCAGTTCCAGAAATTCCTCGATATCCAGGTGCCAGGATTCGAGGTACGCACAAACAGCGCCCTTGCGTTTGCCGCCCTGGTTTACCGCAACGGCCGTGTCGGATACCACCTTGAGAAAGGGCACCACGCCCTGAGATTTGCCGTTGGTGCCCTTGATATGCGACCCCAGTGCACGCACACGTGTCCAATCGTTGCCCAGCCCGCCCGCATACTTCGCAAGCAGTGCGTTTTCCTTGATTGCTTCGTAAATACCATCCAGATCGTCCGGCACGGTGGTGAGATAGCACGAAGATAATTGTGAGCGGCGTGTGCCGGAATTAAACAGGGTGGGCGTGGAACTCATGAAATCGAAGTTCGACAGCACATGGTAGAACTCTATCGCCCGTGCTTCGCGGTCGATTTCGTTCAATGCGAGCCCCATCGCTACCCGCATGAAAAAGGCCTGCGGTAATTCGATGCGACGCTCCTGTACGTGCAGAAAATAACGGTCATACAAGGTTTGCAAACCGAGATAGCCAAATTTAAGATCGCGATCCGCATCGAGCGCTTTTGCCAGCCGGGGGAGGTCAAACTGCGCCAGCCGCTCATCCAGCAGTTCGGCGCCGATTCCGCGCTTTATAAAGGCCGGGAAATATTCCATATAGCGCTCAGCCATTTCCCTTTGTAAGATTTCCTCGCCCAGCACCTCGAACCGGAGGGAGTGCAGCAGCAATCGCGCGGTAACATAACTGTAGGCGGGCTCTTTTTCGAGCAACGCCCGTGCCGACAGGATTACCGATTTCCTTACTTCCTCCATTGGCACGCCGTCATACAAGTCCTTGAGCGTGGCTTTAAGTATCAGTGCGGGATCGACCGCTTCGCCCAAACCTTCGCAGCAGGATTCGATCAGCGCCAACAGCCGTGCAGTATCAAGCGGAACCTTGCGCCCATCCTCGAGCACGTTCAAGACGCTGGAGGGCGTCTCCACTGAACCCATTTCCTTTTGCTGCGCCCGTTTGCGCGCGCGATCCTCGCGGTACAGCACATAGGCCCGCGCTACATCATGCTCGCCCGAGCGCATCAATGCGAGTTCCACCTGATCCTGGATATCCTCGATATGAAAAGTTCCACCGGAGGGCTGACGGCGCATCAAGGCGTTCACTACATCTTCGGTC
>DATEEZ010000270.1:0-6436 GCA_035280905.1 Nitrosospira sp. | reverse complement strand
TGGATGATCTTGGAGCGCGCAATAAACACCTTGCGGCTGGTTTCATTCGTGATGAGGTCGAGATAGCGCTGCCGGTACTTCTGTTCCTGGTCGGTCAGACCGTGAAATTTTTCCGGCAGCGGTCGTAGCGACTTCGTGAGCAATCTCAGGTTTGTGACCCGCACCGACAATTCCCCGGTACGGGTCCGAAACAAGGTGCCCTCTGCGCCCAATATGTCGCCAAGATCATAATGCTTGAATGCATCGTAGGTAATGTCGCCGGCAACATCCTTTGCGATGTAAAGCTGGATGCGTCCGCTCATATCCTGCAGGGTGGCAAAGCTTGCTTTGCCCATTATCCGCTTGAGTACCATGCGGCCGGCCACGCGCACGGGTATCGGCTCTGTCTCCAGCGTTTCGTTGGAGTGCTCACCATACTGGCGATGAAGGTCCACAGAAAAATGCTCGCGAGGAAAGTCATTGGGGAACGCATTGCCCGTTGCACGCAGCGCGTTCAGTTTGGCGCGCCGCTCCTCGACGAGCCGGATCTCTGCCTGAAACCGGTCCGTTTCCTCCGAATCTCTCTCTAAAGCCTCATCCATCTCAGATCGGTCCTCTTATACGGCTTGTTTCAAGCTTGCTTCGATAAAATCATCCAGATCCCCATCGAGGACTGCCTGGGTGTTGCCGCTTTCCACCCCTGTCCGCAGGTCCTTGATGCGCGCCTGGTCCAGCACATAGGAGCGGATCTGATGTCCCCAGCCGATATCAGTTTTCGTGTCTTCAATCACCTGCTTTTCCTCATTGCGCTTGCGCAGTTCCGCTTCATAAAGGCGGGATTTCAGCATGGCCATTGCGTCTGCGCGATTACGATGCTGCGAACGCCCGCTCTGACATTGAACGACGATACCGGTAGGATTATGGGTAATCCTTACCGCCGAGTCAGTCTTGTTGATGTGCTGGCCACCGGCACCGGAAGCGCGGAAGGTATCGACCCGCAGGTCTGCCGGGTTGATATCGATTTCGATGGTTTCATCCACCTCCGGATAGACGAATACACTAGCAAACGAGGTATGACGGCGGTTGCCGGAATCGAACGGTGACTTGCGCACCAGCCGGTGGACGCCGGTTTCGGTGCGGAGGTAGCCGTAAGCATACTCACCCGATATTTTCAGGCTTGCGCTCTTGATTCCCGCCACTTCGCCCGGCGACTCTTCCATTACTTCCACCTCGTAGCCGCGGCGCTCGCAATAGCGCAGATACATGCGCTCCAGCATCGCGGCCCAGTCCTGCGCTTCTGTACCGCCTGAGCCGGACTGGATATCCACGAAACAGTTATTCGTATCCATGGGGTTGGAAAACATGCGCCGGAATTCCATGTCCGACACGGTTCTCTCCAAATGGCTGATGTCGCGCGCCACGCTTTGAAGAGTGGGATCGTCATCCTCCTCTTCCGCCATTTCGAACAATTCCCGTGCATCCTGCAACTGGCGGGAGATTGTTTCCAGGTTGATGACGACGCTTTCCAGCATCTTTTTTTCGCGCCCCAGTTCCTGGGCACGCTTGTTGTCATCCCAGACCGCTGGGTCTTCCGTCAGCCGGTTAAGCTCGGTCAGGCGCGTTTTCTTGGTATCGAAGTCAAAGATACCTCCGCAGTTCTACTGCCCGGCTATCGAGATCGCCGAGTTGGTGGGTGAGAGCGTTGACGTGTTCTGCTTCCATGAAAAAATGCTTTCAAAATATAAAAGGGAATTATACAGGAACGGTGCGCAGTCTCAGGTCAGGATGCACTCAGATGGCCCGGTCCATCTGCTTACCCCATTGCTAAACGAAACCGTAAGGAATCGTAAGGATTCGGGGATAATACACGCTGGATTATCAGGGAAGCGACCGTAGCGTACGCATTCTTCGATTAATGGCGATGCCTATCGGCGCATACAACGGCTTTTCTTTTCCGTTTTATTTTAAGTATTCAGGAGAACCATGATGGAAACCCTCGAAACCACCCTTATCCGCATTCCGGTAAAAAACCTCGTCATCTCACCACTGAATGTTCGTAAAAAGCAGGGAACCGGCATCGAGGAATTGGCCGCTCTGATTGCATCGCAAGGATTGATTCACAATCTGGTCGTTACTGCACAGCAGAAGAAGGGTAGGAAAAGCGGCAAGTATGAAGTGATTGCTGGCGGCCGCAGGCTTGCTGCATTGAACCTGCTGGTAGCTGGTGGGCGGCTGTCGAAAGACCATGAAGTGGATTGCCGCGTGGTCGAGCACAAAGAGGCGCTGGAAATAAGCTTGTCCGAGAACAGTGGCCGGGAACATATGCACCCTGCCGATCTCGTCATGGCTTACCGCAACCTGATAGATGCGGGATTTGCGCCGGATGAGATTGCCCCCCGCTTCGGCGTCTCTCCGCTGACCGTCAGGCGTTATCTGAAACTGACCAACGTTTCACCCAGCATTTTCGCAATGTATGCCGAGGACAAGATGAACTTCGAGCAGATAGCTGCATTGGCGCTCACCGACGATCACGAATTGCAGGAGCGACTCTGGCACAACACGCCGGAGTACCAGCGCAACGGCGCAACCTTCCGCCGGCTCATCACCGAAACTGAGATCAACATACGGACGAGCCCGCTTGCCAGATTCGTCGGGGTAGAGGAATACGAGGCCGCAGGAGGCGTGATACGGCGTGATCTTTTCGGGGAGGAGGATGACGGCTACATGCAGGACGCCGAATTGCTCGAGTCGCTTGCTTTGGAAAAACTCAACCAGGCGGTCGAACCCCTGAAGGAGAAAGGATATGCGTGGGTGCAGGTTCGCACCACATTCGACTATTCGGACAGGGCCGAATTCTCGCAGATGCAAACAATCACACGTGAGCCGACTACGGAGGAACAGGCCAGAATGGATGCGCTGGAAGCGGAACTGGAAGCCATCGAGGCCGGATTTGATGCCTGCGATGAGGAGGGGGGCAAGACAGGGGAACTCTACAAAGCCATAGAGAAAAAGAAAAAAGCGGAGCGCATTCAAGATGAACTGACAATGCTTTCCGAATCCCTGGAAGAAGTTTATTCGGACGATCTTGCAATTGCAGGCGCTATTGCCACCATCGATCACGAAGGCAAGCTCCGCATCGAGCGGGGCCTCATTCGTAAGGAGGACGTGAAGAAGCGGCCAAAGGAATCAAGGGAACGAAAGGAACCAAAGGAATCAAGGGAGCCAGGGGAGCTAAAGCAGCAGGAAGCAGCAGGGATTGAAGGAGCCGTGGAAGATACACTGAAATCAGTTCATTCAGAAAAGTTGACTCGCATGCTAACTGCACATCGCACTGCGGCCATGCAGGCGGCAATGATGAATCAGTCGGAAGCCGCGCTCGCCGCCCTCGTGCACCGGATGGCGTTACAGCTTTTCGCAAATGGCTCCACATCAAATCGTATGCTGCAGATCAGTATCGAGGAAACCTGCCTCAAGCCCGACGCCGAGGATATCGAACAGAGCAAGGCTGCTATCGCACTTGCGGAAAAGCGCCAGTACTGGCAGAAGCGCATCGATGCGGCAGAGCAGGGCGGCAAGACCTTGTTTGAGTGGCTATTGGAGCAGTCGCAGCAAGACCTCCTGGATCTGCTGGCTTTCTGCACCGCGGTTTCGGTCAACACAGTATCAGAGCGGGAAAGCACACCGTCGAAGAACGTAACTACACTCATGAGTGCGTTGAATCTGGACATGTCAGATTGGTGGAAAGCAACCGCCGAGAATTATTTGTCTCACCTAAGCAAAGATCGCATTCTCACCATTATGGCTGAAGTGGTTTCGCCCCAACATGCGCAAAGCATGAATGGACTCAAGAAAAGCGATTTGGTGTGTCAAGCAGAGCAGGCGTTGTCGGGCCTAGATTGGTTGCCGGACAATTTCAAGGTGAAAGCCGCAAGCAAATACCAGTAAATTGTTGAGTTACAGGCGTTGAAAGGAATCGTAGCTCGAGGAAAGGACGTCAATCGGATGGTTAAGAACTTTGGGAAGATCTCCTCGCCATGGCAGTTGCTACACGAGACATGATCCGATAAACCAGATTCATTTTAATACGGCATTCCATTCACGCCTGTAGAGCTAGAGATCAGGCAGGAACGCGCATTTTGCGAAGTCGGCGCGAGAGAGTTTGCGAGCTTCATCTTTATAAACTGTGAAGACAGCGTGCATGTCTAACCCCGATTGGGACTTTCCCGTGGAGCGAAGTTTTTTGTTAATACCACTTTCCAACCAGCGGTCAAATCCACCCGATGTATAACCGTACAGATCAGCGTATCTTCGTTTCTTCATTTCTTCTGAGGGGAAACATATCAGTCAAAAAAAGCTCTCGGTTCAGGGTTGCCGCATTTTGACTGACAATCTTTACGTGAGGATTATGTTCGGTATCGTACCGATGAAATGAAATCCACGCGCTCAATCAGGTGCATTTCAAGCTCTTCTGACATTTCACCCCGGCAGGACAAGGCCGATCAGCAAAAGAAAAGGGCTCGTGACACCGTGGGGCGATGTGCGACGAGCCCAAATGTAGAAGGAAAATAATGCGTAAAACAAACGCGGTATTACATATATGGCAACTTCAAGGAGAAGTCACAAGCAGAATAATGGATTTTTACCCTTCTGGGAATGTGGCAAATTGTCGCACCGTTTGCCGCAGGGAGTTGGGGCTGAGAATGTCTACGGGCCCTCTGGAGAATCTATTCAGGGATTCCTGAGAGCGTCTGCGTGAAAACGGAGGTGCTCTCCGATAAATGTGCTGATAAAGAAATAGCTGTGATCGTAACCTTCACGCATATTGATCCGCACAGGGTAATTTGCTGTGTTGCACGCGGCAACAAAGCGCTCGATTTTCAGTTGCTCGGCTAGAAATTCATCGGCAGAGCCCTGATCGATCAGCATGGGCAGGTGATCAGATGGACGTGCGGCCTCTATAAGCAATGAGGCGTCATAGTTCCACCAGTTCTTTACGTCATCACCCAGATAGTGGCTGAATGCCTTTATGCCCCACGGACTGGTGGTTGGGTTCACGATAGGCGCGAAGGCGGATACTGACCGATATCGCTGCGGGTTGCGCAAGGCGATCATCAGGGCGCCATGTCCTCCCATCGAATGACCACTGATGGAGTACCGATCACTGAGGGGAAAGTACTCCTCCATCAGAGCCGGCAACTCGTCGACGATATAGTCATACATCCGATAATGCTGGCTCCAGGGCTCCTGCGTGGCGTTCACGTAGAAACCTGCGCCCAGGCCCAGGTCGTACGCATTATCGATCGCCCTCGCCACCTTTTCTCCTCGCGGACTGGTGTCTGGCATGATCAGCGCAATATCAAGTTCCGCTGCCACCCGCTGTGCACCGGCTTTAGTCGTGAAATTCTCATCGGTGCAGGTCAAGCCCGACAGCCAATAGACAGCCGGAACTTCTTTACCATCGTCTGTTGCAGGCGGTAGAAAAATCGAGAAAGTCATCTCGCAGTTCAGTGATGGAGAAAAGTGCCTGTAGCGTTTTTGCCATCCGTCGAACGAACGGTGCGATGAGAGAAGCTGCAATTCCTCTGGATTCTGATTCATAGATACAAACCCCTGCAACTAACGGAAACCGCACAAATCATTTGTCGAGATGAATCACCGTGCGGATGGATTCGCCCTCGTGCATGAGGTCGAACGCCTTATTGATATCCTCCAATCCCATCGTGTGAGTAATGAAGGTATCCAGTTCGAATTCTCCGTCGAGATAGCGCTGTACATAGCCGGGCAACTCGCTGCGACCTTTAACGCCACCAAAAGCGGAGCCGCGCCAGACGCGACCGGTAACGAGTTGAAAGGGGCGGGTGCAGATTTCTTCTCCCGCGCCGGCAACGCCGATAATCACCGATTCTCCCCAACCCTTATGACAGCATTCCAAGGCCGATCGCATGACCTTTACATTGCCGATGCATTCGAAGGAAAAATCCACCCCTCCCCCGGTCATCTCGATGATCACCTCCTGGATGGGCTTGTCGTGGTCTTTGGGATTCACTACATCGGTAGCACCCAGTTGACGCGCAATTTCAAATTTATCCGGATTGATGTCGATAGCGATGACGCGTCGGGCTTTGGCCATCGCAGCACCGATTATCACGGCAAGGCCTATGCCGCCCAGGCCAAAAACCGCTACCGTATCGCCTGACTTTACCTTTGCGGTATTGGCAACCGCACCCAGGCCTGTCGTTACCCCGCAGCCGAGCAGGCAGACCTTTTCCAGCGGCGCTTCCTTGCTGATTTTAGCCAGTGCAATTTCAGGGATCACTGTATATTCGGAAAAGGTCGAGGTGCCCATGTAATGGTAAATGGGTTTTCCATCCTTCGAGAAACGTGTAGTGCCGTCCGGCATCAGCCCCTGCCCCTGGGTTGCCCTTATCGCCTGGCACAGGTTGGTTTTCCCCGATCT
>DATEEZ010000269.1:0-5137 GCA_035280905.1 Nitrosospira sp. | reverse complement strand
CTCGCGGCAATAATATCAAATGTCGGTCTTCCCATGCCTCCTCCCCCGGGCTCCAGCATCGGCTACACTGCGACGATTCGGATGGTTCCATCGGTACTCGCGATAGCGGTCCTGACTGGGGCACTGGCGGCCGTAATAGCCGCTGTGCTTCCGGCACGCAGGGCTTCGCGGCTGATGGTGGTGGACGCACTGCGTCACAATATCTGAATTGTTTTTCAGAAAATCAGGAGCACATCGAGTCAGAAGAATGCGAATTCCGCTTATTCTGACTCGATGAGAGTGATACGAACAAATGTTCATCGTCCACTGTAAGGACTTGTTCAGGCGCTTCTTAACCGCTCGACGGGCAACCGGAGAGAACGGCTCGTTGCGACAGGTCCGTTACCAATCCGCCCGAGAAAAACTGCTCGCTCTGCTGAATCGGCATTTAACAGTACGGATAAACGCTCTGCTAACCCACCCGCCGTATCCACGGCGTGCGGTTGCCGGCTGAATATTCTCCCTTCACGCACATAGCGGCCGAAAATCAATGGCGTTAGCTCGGGTTGCAATTGCAGATCAAGACTTGTCGCGGTCAGCCAGAAGCGCTGAACTGCCCTGCCCGCAGCAACATAGTCATCTATCGACTGAGGAGCTCTATGCGCCAGAATGGAAAAGTGAGCAGCACAGAACAGGCCGGGCAATAAATCCATCTCAATTCGCGGAATCAGGTGACCGGCCAAGTAAGTGTTAAAAAAATCGACACGCTGCCAACTTGCCATAACCCAGCGCATCAATTTGAGTGTAATGTTATCCAGTCCCAGGGCCTGATCAGGCACCTTCTCTTCACTGAAACGTGTTTTCCACTCGATAATGTCTCGATGAACCAAGTAGGCTTCCGGCAGGGTAAGCCTGAGCTTGGCGTTATCAAACATGAGTTTTGCCATGAGCCAGCGTCGCTTCCATCCTTCAAACCATTGAACCGTGTAAGAAGGGCCAACGGCCCTTTCCAGCGTTTGCTTTTGCAGTTCCGTAAGAGGAGCGGTCCGCATCGATCTTCGCTGTACACTCCTATGCTTGATGTGCGGTAACAAGGGGTCCGGCAAGGATAGACTATTGGGAATCAACTCAACGAGGTATTCCGGATGAGTGTCAGGTAATTCCGAACGCCGAGTGAATTCCACTTGCATGCTGTGTGCACTTGCCGCGATTGCAAGAGTTTCCAGCAGCGCGCCTAGAGCGATCTGGCTGGGGTGGCCATCCAGGTCGTAAACGCAGTGGTTGCGAGTATCGAATGCGTGGATGACTAAATGGCGTTCATCAAGGACCTCGAATCGCCATGGTTGAGTGTTATCTCCACTGGGTGCCCAGCGGGCGAGCTCCAGAATGTCTGCGACCGGCTGCGGAATTCTGTACACTTATATTCCTAGCTTACGTTTGGCGAGGGCGATGGCGAGACGCTGCAAGGGATGACGATTGCCGCCCCGCCGCGAGGTTAACGCAAGCCTGTTACGGTAGGCATCGAAATGATAACCCTTCGGCGCGCTCCTGATCGAGCCGCGGCCAAGAAGAATTTTCAGAGCTTCAGTAGCCGCTATTCCGGCACAAAGCTGGCATGCCATAATAGTGGATGGGCCTTTGCGATTTGGCAGATCAACCGTAGAAGGGTCGGCAAGATAAGTCATTTGTAAACGAGCGGGAGCCAGCCCCATGAGGAACCGCAATGGTTTTTCCGCCTCGGAACCATCGTTCAGTCGAAAATAGTCATCAAAAGTCATCCCGCCAGGCAAAAAATTGAGCACTGCCGCACCCATGCCCAACGGCGCCGCAGTAACGGCAGGAATACCCTTTGCCCCACATGCGGAAAAGACTTGTTGACGCGCCTGAAAAGCGAAAAAATCAAGGCCGTCGATATAAATATCAACCCCTTCCAGAAAGTCGTCAAGATTTTCAGCGGTAACACCATCGGCGAACCCTTTGATTTCAAGCTCAGGATTAATATCCAGAGCTTGCCGCGTCATAACGTCAAGCTTTCCCTGACCCAAGTTACTCACAGTTGCACCCGCCTGGCGATTGCAGTTCGCCAGATCAAACGTATCAAAATCTGCCAAATGAAATTTGCCTATGCCCAACCGGCAAAGCGTCAGTAGATGAACACCTCCCACCCCACCGAGGCCGGCAATAGCCACCCGCTTATAGCGCAGTCGAGCCTGCTCCTGCCGGGTCAGCCAGCCAATGTTTCTGGAAAAGGCTTCGTCGTAATCAAAAAATAACATGCGATCGAATCAAAAAATTCAACAAGAGAACGCCGCGGGGCATCAGAATGAATAGCGCAATTCTGTATAGACACGGTCATTCTGATCAAAACGACCGAACAAACCCGTGGGTGGTCCCCCGAAAACATCCGCACCAATTGCCCCACGCCAATTCCTCGCGAAATTCCAGGATAACCTCGGACGGAACATCCACTCGCTGCGATTCAAGCTGTGGATCAGCAAAGCCTCTGCTTCAACCTTGGGCCAGAGCTTGCCGTTGAGCAAAACGCTGCCGCTATTCTCTACCTGATCGGGAATAATATCTGGATCATGCGCAAAAAATACGCGCTGGAAAAATTGCAGATTCAGGCGGGTTTCGGCTGGCAAGCTGAAATCAAGACCCAATACATAATCCAGGGTATCTTGCCTCACCAAGCCGTTTTCCGCTGCAGGCCGCGTTACATTATACTTGCGCCCATTTGTATAAACTAGCTCACCTTTCAATACAATTGAACCAAAATCTTTTGCAAGAGTTGCACCGGCCTGATCGATCTCGTCGTGACGAGGCTGAAAGACAAGTGGATCAGTTGGGGCGCTAACCCGGTAGAACGTGGCGGCTGCATCAAGGCTGTGGTAATAGAAAGCGGAAAGGTCCCAGCCTTTAATGAGTTGCGATAAGCGAATTCCATAGTTTGAGTTAGCGACGTTGCGCCCCGAGCGGTCTTCAGCCAAATAATTGGCTGTTCCTCGTAGCGGACCAGGATAAAAATCGGCGCCAGGCTTGCCAATCTCGTCAAGAGTCGGCACCGGAATCCATAGCACTTCCGCATGCGTATCATTCTTGGAGTATTCCCCCCGCACTGCCCACTGCGGGATACGGATGATATCGAACGACGGAAGGACGAATTCACGTAGATCCTTCGCCGATACAACGTCGGCGAAGAACAAACCCACCATCTCCCCCCATATCACGTGCTGGCGCCCCAGGCGGAAATCGAAGTCCGCTGCTGAAACATCCAGATAGTTCTCGCGTAGAAAAAACTCGTATCGTTGATCGTCGCGAACAGCCGGTGGATAGAAATTGGATAGGTCATACACGGCGTCGTAGTCGAAGCGGCCGCTGATTTTCCATTTAATGTGTTCGTTGAATTGCCCGACGCGAGACAACTCGGTTCGAAGCTTCGCCTTGGACAAATGCTCCGGGCTGGTATAGGTATCCGCAATTTCGAATTGGGAGAACCCTTTCCATCCCGTCACCAATTGCCTCCACAAGGGTGCTGTGGACTTTTTATCTTTTGGCGGTGCAACTTCTCCAAACAGCGATTCGCGCGACGTAAACTCATCTTTGCTATTATCGCCCTCTAGTGCAGCCAACTCCGTTTCCTCCTCCTTGATCAACGACCGGGTTGAAAGAGAAGACAGGGATGGCGACAGAGAAATGCGGAGAGCTTCGCCAAGAGTTGACCCCTGCATATTTTCGTCAAGTTGCTCGGCAGAACTGCTCTCACCCCCCGGTCCCACATTCCGGCGAGGTGACGGCGAGGACATCAATAAAGACAAGGAAAGAGATAATCTCACATCCCCATTATCTTTATTCTTGACGGAAGCGGGTAATGGCGACATTGCGCGTACCGGAGAAAGGGTTTCTGCAAAACCATGTGGCGGGCACGCGACCAGCCCTGCAACGAACAAGTAGGGCTCTATTCTACGCCTGTATGCCATCCGACCCGCAGGGATCCATTTGGAAGACGGTGCCATTATTCATCGTCCCAAGAGCTCAGCCACCAAGGCCTTTCTCGTCCTCCTTGACATCCTCCCCGATGACCCGACCGTCCTCGATATGCACCAGTCTGCTTGCCATTGACATCACACGTGGATCATGGGTTGAAAAAATAAAGGTTGTCTTGAAACTGCCGTTAATCTCCTTCATCAATTGTAAGACACCCTCTCCAGTCTTATGATCGAGATTAGCGGTAGGTTCATCTGCCAATACGATCTTTGGGTGTGTCGCCAGAGCGCGTGCAATCGCAACCCGCTGCCGCTGCCCCCCGCTGAGCTGGTTAGGCCGATGTCGCGCAAATCTGGAGAGACCTACGACCCCAAGATATTCAGCAACACGGAGGCGACGCTCCCCTGCGCTCAACTCCTTAAATTGCAGTAAGGGATACTCCACGTTCTCTTCCGCTGATAGAACTGGCAACAAATTGAACGTTTGAAAAATAAAACCAATAGTTCGAGCCCTTAACTCGGCAAGCTGATCAGGTAGTCGCCCGGCAACATCCTGATCAGCGATAAATATTTTTCCCCGCGAGGGAATATCGATACAGCCGATCAGGTTGAGCAGTGTAGACTTGCCGCTACCCGACGGACCGGCGATCGCAAGGAAATCGCCATTGTTAATATTTAATGTGACATCTATCAGTGCCTGGACTTGCTGTTCACCGAAGATGTAATCTTTGAAAACATGCTCAAGTCGTACAACGTTACTCATGGGAATTATCGCGAAATTTGTAACTCGAAGGGTACCCAGATGGACAATAGGAGCTAAGATGCGAAAAATACTGATGCAATATCTCTTTCTAGTGATTTTCCTGCTCGTCCCTGTAGCATCCGATTCATTTGCGGAATCTGATAGCGCAGAACTAGCTCAAAGTATCCTGCAAAAAGCAGACCAGATACGATTCCCCCGGGAGAGTTTCCAGGTTGACGTCAGCATCAATACCACTGCCCCCGATCAACCGGAAGAAGCACGTGACTATCGAGTTCTATCCAAGGGCAACGAAAACAGTGTGGTGATGACCACAGCCCCTGCTTCGGAACGTGGCCAGATTCTACTCATGAAAGGACGTGATCTTTGGATATTCATGCCCGAGGTTTCCCAGCCGATCCGCCTTTCATTGTCA
>DATEEZ010000268.1:0-2627 GCA_035280905.1 Nitrosospira sp. | reverse complement strand
ATCGATATCCGTGTTTGAACCGACCCACATGGATATATACCCTTTCATGTCGCGTCGCGCCTGTGCCTGAAGCAGGTGCCAGCGGTAAGCCCCACTTGCCTGGCGGAAACGGCATTCCACATGGAGAGGCTCGCCGGTGTCAAGTGAGTGTTGCCAGCGCCGCACGCTCTCCGCCACCTCGTCGGGGTGGATAAGCTTGGTCCATTCCCAGCCCTGCATTTTCTCAGGGGCAAGACCGGTGTAATCTTTCCACTGCTGATTGAAATAATCCACGGCCCCATCCGCTCGCGCAGTGAATATTTTCTGCGGCATGGCCTCAGCCATGAAGCGCAGACGCTCGGTACTTTCCTGCAGCGCTTCTTCGGCATGTTTACGCGCCGTGATATCTCTAAAGCTCCATACACGGCCTACGCATAAACCCTCCAAATACTGAATCTTGGAAAACCGTTCAAACACCCGGCCATCGGTAAGCTCCAGCAAATCATAGGTTTCAGGCGGCCAGGTAGCATATATTTCTTCTATCCTCTCAAGATATTGCTTTGGGTCCGCCAAGTACCTGCAACTGAGCTTCTGCAATTGCCTATGCTGACGCACTTCAACGAGATCAGGGAGCTGAATCTGCCACATTTGCAGATACCGTTCGTTGTAGCGAAGCATATGGCCATACTCATCGGTAACCAGAATTCCATCGGCAGTGGATTCTATGGTCGCTCGCAGGATAGATAGTGATTCATCAAGCTGCTTCGTCTTATCCTCCAGCGCCCTTTTGACCTGCTGGAGCTCATGCTCGACCCGTTGGCCGGCCTCGAGTACGGCATTGGTATGCAAGGTAACCGAGTGCGGCAGGCTTTCGTCATTATTATCCATTCTGTTTTATCCCTCTTTATGAGATTTATCCAAACCAGGCTGGCGTGAAGCGGTAACAAACGACAGCAAGAAAGATATGCGTAATCCGCTGTCCAGGATTCAAATGTTTTGACAGTCAGGTACAGAGGAGGTTTTATTTATTGAGATCTCTGCGTAGTTCAAGACCGCGCCTGACCGCTGTCGTCATGAATGTTCAAACAGGCACCTGAGGGGAATCCTGGCTTGTTGATGCGGTGGTTGCGACAAGGAAGGGAAGTGCCTTCCTTGTGTGCTGTATGGCGAGAGTCAGAGCTTTTTTGGACATTCGCATTATAGCGTCTCCCGGTCATGTTGCGAAAAGTCACGATAGGTATTCGGAGAGCTTTGTTCAGATTTCTGAAGCATGAGTTATGCTAGGCTTTAAATAGGATGCTCCACATGCGTAATATCAATATTGGTATCAGAAAGGGATGAACGAACCAGCAAATAGAAGTCTCACTGCTGAAATACCGGGATGGCTTCTGGGCAGTGAAATGGGTGAGCTGATTTTCACCCATGATTGGACCGATTCCGGTCTTGGCCCTATATCGACATGGCCGCCTCCTCTTCGATTCGCAGTCAACATGATGTTGTTGATGCCTTCGGCCGTCCTGTTACTTTGGGGGCCGAAACTGATACAGATCTACAACGATAGTTACCGCAATCTGATGGCTGCGAAGCACCCGGATGGATTGGGGCAGCCTGTTTCGGAGTGTTGGCCGGAGGTATGGCATTTTCTTGCACCCATCTGCGAGGGGGTGATGGAGCGGGGTGAATCATTTGGCTTTGATGATCAACCGCTCGTCATTAATCGAACCGGAAATCCTGAAGAGGTCTTTTTCAAACTTACCTATAGCCCCATCCGCAATATCAAGGACGGCTTTTCCGCTAGCACTTCCGAAGGTGCGGAGCAAGCGGGCGTGGCGGGCGTACTCGTAACCGTAACCGAGACAACGGAGCTGGTTCGGGCGCGTGCTTCTGAGGCAGAGAGCATCCGGCTCAGGGAAGCATTGGCCGAGCAGGCGCTGCGCGAGAGCGAGCAGCGCTTTCGCCAAGCACTTGAGATTGAGACGGTCGGAATTATTTTCTTCAATAGCAAGAATCAGATTACTGAAGCAAACGATGCCTTCCTGGAGATGAGCGGCTTCAGTCGGGAAGATGAGCGGGCAGGGGTGCTGCGATGCGATGAACTGACACCGCCGGAGTGGCAAATGGCTACCTCCCGGGCTACGGAGGAACTCAAGGCTATGGGGCGCGCCGCCCCTCATGAGAAGGAATTATTTCGCAAGGATGGGTCGCGCTGGTGGGGATTAATTGCAATGAAGCAACTCAACGGCGTCGAGGCGGTAGGCTATGTGGTCGACATAACCGAACGCAAACGGGTCGAACAGAGTCTGCGCGAGAGTGAGGCAAGGTTCCGTGCGCTGGCCGAAGCTTCCCCAGCATTGATCTGGCAGGTGGATCCGCAAGGAAATGCGGTTTATCTCAACCAGCGCTACCGGTACATGTTTGGGAAGAGTCTGGAAGAGTTGATGCCAACCGGATGGCGCCGACTTCTCCACCCTGACGACGCACCGGCATATATTGCCGCGTTCGAGCGGGCGCTGCACGACCGCGCGCATTTAAGGCATCGTGTCCGTGCCAAGACGGTCGAGGGAGAGTGGCGGTGGCTGAAATCGTATGCCTTGCCGTGGTTAACGGCTAGGGATGAGTACGCGGGGCATGTAGGCATATCGATAGAC
>DATEEZ010000267.1:0-4768 GCA_035280905.1 Nitrosospira sp. | reverse complement strand
GGTCTCGTGCTGATGGGTGTTGCCCTGCTCGCGCTTGTGGTCGCGAACTCCCCAGCCGCCCCAGCGTACTTCGAAGTATTGGAATCGCACGTGTTGGGCCTGTCGGTGATGCACTGGATCAACGACGCGTTGATGTCGCTGTTTTTCTTGCTTGTCGGTCTCGAAATCAAGCGTGAATTTCTGGATGGTCAGCTCAAGACCTGGCCTGACCGGGCGCTTCCCGGGGTTGCGGCCCTGGGCGGCATGCTCGTACCGGCCTTGATCTATATCGCTTTCAACTGGTCGACTCCCGAGACTTTGCGGGGATGGGCGATCCCCTCGGCCACCGATATCGCTTTTGCGCTCGGGGTCCTGGCACTGCTTGGTTCCCGTGTTCCCGTCTCGCTGAAGGTCTTTCTGACCGCGCTTGCGATCCTCGACGACCTCGCGGCAGTGGTGATCATCGCCATCTTCTACACCACCCAGCTGTCCTGGCCCCACCTGCTTGCAGCGTTTACCGTATTGGCGATTTTAAACGTGCTCGGCCGCAGCGGTGTCAAGCGCCTTAGTATCTACCTCGGGCTTGGCCTCGTGCTCTGGTTTTTTGTTCTTAAGTCTGGTGTACACGCCACCCTGGCTGGCGTTGCGCTGGCAATGATGATTCCGATTGGAACGCCCCAAGGCTGGCCATCAGAGGTCGAGTCTCCGTTGCTGCGTCTGGAGCATTCGTTGCACCCATGGGTGACATTTCTGATCGTGCCGATTTTCGGCTTTGCAAATGCCGGCGTGTCGTTTGCCGGCATGAGCGCTTCCGTGCTGCTCACGCCCGTCCCTCTGGGCATTGCGCTCGGGCTCTTCATTGGCAAGCAGCTCGGGGTCTTTTTATTCGCCTGGGCCGCAATACGGGCAAATCTTGCCCAGTTGCCGGCAGGTTCCACATGGCCGCAGCTCTACGGCGTCGCGATCTTGTGCGGCATCGGCTTCACAATGAGCCTGTTTATCGGGTTGCTTGCGTTTCCGACTGCCCCAGAGCTGCAGGCCGGCGTTAAAGTCGGGGTCCTCTTCGGGTCCTTATTCTCCGGACTCACAGGAGCGGCCCTGCTCATTGCGTGGACAACCGCCACAACGCAGACAAAGCGCAATGAAAACGTGGGAAGTATCTGAATCTGCACATAGCAGCGCTATTTCCTTGGGTCCCCCCGAGGGATAGCATCCGAGTAACCGACTGAGGCCAGTAAGGCCTCGCACATAGGCCCATGCCGTCTATCCGCACGGAAACTCGATTTTGACCTTTCCCTGTACTCTGGAATCCGCTGTCGCATCTACTGATTACTGCGGTGGATGAGCGGGCGACAGGTATTCTAGCACCACAACACCCAGATGCTTATTCAGGCCGAGGATGGGAATAATGGCACGAAAGATTCCATTGTCGACTTTTTCTACCTTGATTTCATTGGAATTCAGATCGGCGCCGGGATAAAGGCTGGAGAAGGGCTCGACAAGTTTCTTGCGATCGCTGGCAACGAGCACCTTGCCATCAGGCTGGGCCAGGATTGCAGATTCGAAACCCCTGATTTGAACTAGTTGGCCTAAATACTGATCCACCTGGTTCACGTTACCAGCCATGAGCTCGCGACGAATGGCCCAGGCGAAGGGGATGCTGAACAGACGCAGGGCTTCTTCAACGCGGGCATCCTCCAACTGTTTTGCTTGATTGATTATTTGGGCCTTCGCTTCGGTCTGTTGCGCCTCTACTTGAGCCAGCCTGTTCTCCACCGCATTCACCGCGGCCACCTTCCAGCCATACATGCCCACAGCCACCATCAACAGGGCAGCGACCAGGCCCAGCATAATTTTGCGCTCTCGACTCATCCTCCCGAATTTGCTAGCGGCAGTGTCGTTATTTTCGACCTGGTCCATATCAAGCTCCTTAGCTGGTATTTTTATGCTTTGTATTGTTGCGTGTTTGGGAGGGCGGGAATGGCAACCGGAGACTATTGATACGAAGAGTTGGAATGTTATTGGGAATGCTGGCGTTTGGCCGCGAACACGAACGTTAAAAATAAATTTTAATCGGCGCTCATTTATTAATCGGTGCGGAATCCCACTTATGGCGATAGGCTGGCAAGGCGCACCATTACATGATAAACCTGGTGAAAGGGGAATACTCTCGATTCCTGAACTCAATAACTCTTTATAGAGCACATCGTGGGCAAGTCGCCAGCGATGTGAACAATTAGGCACGTTAGATAAACGCTTATTTTCGTGGATGAGAGTGTGAAAAAATGATGGGCTTGATCCAGAAATGGATCAAGCTATATCCCAGAACTATCTCTTGAGACATTCAAGGCGCGCTCGTGGCACATCATGTCAGCCAAGCTGATCCTGACATACCTGAACATTATCTATGGTTAAAAAAGAGACAGTGCATATTTTCTTATTACTAATCTTCATATTGACACCGGTCGCATCGTTAGCCGCTCAAGATTATGCCGCATGGTCAAAAAAGAATCCTGATGGTTCATGGACGCGGACTGCTGAAATTGCTGTTGCCGCCTCATCTCTTCCCTCTCTGGAGCCCAAAGATATTGGTAAATTTTGCCCAACCTATAAACGCTTGCCACCTAAAAAAAGGATCAAGTTCTGGGTGGGCCTGCTCTCGGCCATGGCGCGACCCGAAAGTAGCTTTAATCCCGGAGCGACTCATAAAGAACTATTCAAAGAGAAATCCGGAAAACAGGGTATAAGTCGAGGGCTGCTGCAAATATCAATAGAAAGCGCAAACCAGCCGGGCTATAGATGTGGCATCAAGAAAGCAAAAGATCTACACAATCCCGCCATTCATCTTCCATGTGCAGTAAAGATACTGTCCACATGGGTCGCTGCTGATCATGTAATAGCCACCTATAAGGGGGATAAAAAAAACAGGGGTGGGGGACGCTATTGGGCTGTGCTTCGGGAAAAAAACGGCCCCCTGTCTGAAATATCAAATTTCACCAAAAATTTGTCGTTCTGTCGGCATCCAACCGGTGACGAAATACTGCAAGAGGCAGCCCGGCGGATGTCAGGTGTATTGCGTGGTTATGACCGGATTGGGCGCTATGGAGGCGAGGAATTCCTCATTACAGCGTCGGTTGTGACTGGAGCCAGGCCATGGCTCTGGGCGAAAGGATCTGTAGTTCTATCAGCGGAGAGCCTGTCAACAGTCGCACAGGACAAATTGTCATGACTGTGAGCGTGGATATCGCGACGGGTTGCGGACAAGGTGAAGATGCAGGCGCGCTTATCGCAGCCGCTGATGAAGCACTTTAGAGCAAAAGAGGCCGGTCGGAACCGAGTTGAAATGTCGAACCGGATGGCCGGATCAAGGTCCAGGATATTGCAAAAATTTATGACATTAGCGTAAGAGATAATTGAGATTCCTGGTCCCCTGGATTATGGGTATCACGGAGGCTCCCGCCTTCAACTTATCAAGATAGTCAGCCCATTGCTGCATCATCATTCTGCGTTCTTTTAGGAATTTCGTACGGTTGTAAGCCGTACCCAAAGTGTCAGGAACGCGATGAGCTAGTTGGTGCTCGATTATTTCCGGTGCAACGCCCATTTCCTGATGAAGGATTGTTCGCGCCATCGCCCTAAATCCGTGGCCTGTCATCTCATCTTGCGTGTCATACCCCATACGTTTTAGAGCCGCATTAACTGCTCCATCACTCATCGCCCTCTCATTACTACGTGCACCAGGAAAGACAAATTCGGTATGAGCGGTGAGGGGATACAAGTCGCGCAGGATGTTCATGGCTTGTGATGCAAGTGGAACAATGTGATCATTTTTGGTCTTGGTGACCCAAAACTTCCACTCAGCTTTGTCCAAGTCAAATTCTCGCCAGCGTGCCTGCCGGAGTTCACCCGGGCGAACGAACAGCATGGGGGCCAGTTTCAAGGCGCATTGCACGATAAATGTACCTTTGAACGCGTCTATGGCGCGTAATAGGGCACCAACCTCAAGCGGTTCAGTAATAGCTGCAAAATGACCTCCTTTTGCCGGAGGCAGGGCGCCACGCAAGTCTGGAGTAGGATCGCGTTCGGCGCGGCCGGTTGCAATTGCATAGCGGAACACTTGGCTGCAATTCTGGTGGGCGCGGTGTGCCGTATCCAACGTTCCTCGACCTTCAATACGCCTTAGCAAAGCCAAAATTTCCGGTGCGGCAATTTCTGCTATCGGCCGCGCACCTATCCAAGGAAATACATCATTCTCTAGACGCCTAAGCGTTCGATGAGCATGACTTTTTGACCAACCTGGGCGGTATTTCGAGTGCCATTCACGCGCGATAACTTCAAAACTGTTTCCTGCCCGTTCCACTCGCGCTGTCTTCTGCGCTTTGCGGTTTACAGAAGGATCAACTCCTTGTGCATGTAGCTTGCGTGCTTCATCACGACGGGCGCGAGCGTCCTTTAGACCGACATCAGGATAGGAGCCTAACGACAGCAACTTTTCTTTGCCATCAACGCGGTATTTTAAACGCCATAATTTACCACCCGCAGGGGTTATGTAAAGAAACATTCCCTTCTCGTCAGCCATCTTGTATGGCTTGTTACGAGGCTTCGCAGTTCGAATCGCAGTGTCTGTAAGGGGCATTGGGGGTATCTTTTTGCATTCTTTCTGGCAGGGATACCCCCAACTATACCCCCTTTCTGGCTAAGTTTGTAGTGAATATCTATGGAGTTCTTTGGACAAATTAAAAGCAAAGATCATTGTATTTATTGAATATATTGGATGTGTTTGGATTTT
>DATEEZ010000266.1:0-11065 GCA_035280905.1 Nitrosospira sp. | reverse complement strand
AGGGGGAGCGTTTTGAGTATGTAAGTGAGCAACGTGCCAGCCGCAATCGTCGGGCAGCGCAAGGGTGGGATGCGCTGGGGCATACAGATAGACGGCTTCGATCGCTTTCTTGTGCCCAGAGAAAAGTGCTTCCTGATCGAGCGCCGCAAGCAGTTCCTCTTGCGCGTTATGCAAGACCCTTTGATTGCTTACCCGCTGCCATATAGAATTTTCCAGCAACACAAGGCAAAGACGTCCGGTCTCAATCAGTGCAAACCATGCCCGGTTGTCACCAAACTGTTTGTACCAGTGATCGAACGCACCTGCAAGGTAAGGCTCTACATACTTCAATCTTATCTTGTGACGACCGGCGCATTCTTCCAGCCCCTCGAAAAGGCTTCGCTCAATTCCTGCACAAACACCTCCCTTGCCCGGGTTCCAGGCACCCACGCTGATAACCCATGCCGCGGTCCGCTCGCCGTATATTTCACGCATTTGAAAAGCTGCGAATGCCTCTAGCTCGGCAAGGCTCGAGATATTTTTCTGGGCAGCCAAAACGGCATATCGGACAAAGCTGTTGGACACAGTGACGGTCATTTCGGCGCCAACAGCATCGGCAATCATCCGCTCTAACTGCTCCAGTGAAGATGCCCACGCAGGTATGCCAGGCTTAAACTCGCATTCAGACCAGAGCCGATTGCCAGGTTGCCGTTTTATCCCTCTAGGAAAACGCACCAGATCGACGCGATCAGGAGCAAAAAAAACGTCAATCCGGTCACGCCACGATGGTGACACGATTGGCCTCCTGCAAACTCGTTTGCCCCGTCCTTACCATGTCCAGCGCGGCGTGGCGCAGAAAACGGGTGCCATTTCGCTTCGCAGCCTCTTTAATCCGACGTATAGGTTCTCTTGCGACGATGAGTTCACGAATTTCGTCGTTTAAAATCAGCATCTCGGCAATCGCGTTTCGTCCACGATAACCACTTCCCCGACATTGACCGCAGCCCTTGCCCACCCGGAACCGGAAGCTGGCAGCTTCTTCAACCTCGATCCCGGACTCCGCAATTAGCTGTTCGTGAGGGCGCTCCTCAGTCGCGCAATGCGGACAGAGCAAGCGAACCAGCCGTTGCGCGGCGATTCCATTTAAGGCTGAAACAAAGCTATATGGGTCAACGCCCATATGTGAAAAACGGCCGATGACATCGAATACACTGTTGGCATGTACCGTGGTAAACACCAAATGCCCCGTCAAGGCTGCCTGGATCGCGATTTGCGCTGTTTCGGGATCCCGGATTTCTCCAACCATTATCTTGTCCGGATCATGACGCAAAATAGACCGCAAACCACGCACAAAGGTCAATCCCTTCTTCTCATTTACGGGTATCTGCAAAACGCCTGGCAATTGGTATTCAATGGGATCTTCTATCGTGATAATTTTATCCAGGCCTGTATTGACTTCGGAAATCGCCGCATAAAGCGTTGTTGTCTTGCCACTGCCCGTCGGGCCGGTCACCAGCAACATGCCATAGGGCTCGGAGCTGAGGCGGCGTAACGTCGCCATGGTGGGCTGGTCAAAGCCCAGGTGATTAAGTGTCAGCCCTTCCACGTGATCGGCAAGCGCCTGCCGGTCGAGGATACGCAGCACGGCGTCTTCGCCGAAAATACTTGGCATGATAGACACTCGAAAGTCAACTTCCCGTCCCTGGATGGAGACCTTGAAGCGGCCGTCCTGAGGTACCCGACGCTCAGCGATATCCAGGTCAGACATTACCTTGATGCGGGAGATGACCTGGTCCGCAAGCTCAGCACCCTGCACCAGACCGATCGTGGTCAACACGCCGTCGATCCGATACTTGATCGATAAGGCGCCGGCGACCATTTCGAGATGAATGTCGCTTGCCTGCGATTTGTGAGCGTCATAGAGCGTCGAGTGAACAAGCCGCACTACCTGGCTTGTACCCTGATTGATGGTCTTGAGCGAGAGGTCCTCCTCGCCCGTTTGTTGCGTGCCATGCTGTGCTGCCGGAAGCACGCTGTCCATTGCCCGCAGTGTTTGCTCCTGCTGGGCGAAAAATGCAGCAAGGTCGGCAGGGTGAACGAGGTGCAGTGTTGCGGGGACGTCAATGCGTTCTTCCACCCAGGCTCTCAGATTGGGCGAAAATGGATTACCCACGGCAAGAATATATTCTTCTCCGCGGCGAAGTAGTACGCATTCCCGCGTAACCGCTTCGCTAAAAGGCAGTGTCTCGAATACCGGGCTGAACGCGCGCAAATCTTCCATCGTTAACACTGGCATGCGAAGAAGGCGGCCAAGTTCCGCAGCCAGTTGGTCCGGCGTAAAACCGTATGTTTCCTCCAAAAATGTTATTACGGGAACACCCTGGCTGGAGGCTTGCGCGCGTGCCTCTGCAAGCTGAAGCACATCGAGGGGATGTACCTCACTGGGCGCCATTGCGGGCAATGGCACGGTTGCTTCAACCAGCCCGCTCAACCTACGCTTCCCGCCAACTGGAATATAGGCATATACATGAGAATAATGATTCCTCCTATCACGCCACCGATCACCGCCATCAGCAGCGGCTCGATCAGCTTGGTTAGCCATTCGACCCAGCGGGCAATTTCTTCATCATGAAAATTGCCGATGCGCTCCATCATTTCCCCCATGAGACCCGTTCTTTCGCCCACCTTCAACATACGGCTGCCTACAGCGGTAGTTAATCCTTCCGCCTCCATGGCGCTGGAAATCGTTTTTCCCTCCCGGATGAGAACACCCGCTGCTTGGACCCTTGGCCGAAAGTGCGGTTGCAGGAGGCCGCTCACCATTTCCAGGGCTTTTACCACCGGAATACCACCGCGCAACAACATACCCAACGTTCTATAAAAACGCGCCAACTGATAGACTCGCATGCGCTCCCCAATGGCGGGAATGCGCCATAACTGCTGAGTCATTCGCACCCTGAAAGATGGGCGTGTCACTCCGTAAACAACAAGGCCAAGAGCAGCCGCTGCGATGCCTGCCAATTGCCATCCCTGCTCATGCACAAGATGTCCCCATTGGATCAGAAGCTTGGAAAGCCAGGGTAAATCCGCCCCCACGTCTTCATAAATGGCGCTGAATTTCGGCACGACGAAAACCAGGAGAAATAAGCCTACCAGCAGCCCGATCAAGAGTAGGAGAACCGGATAAATTGAAGCACCGACCAACTTCTTGCGGACCACATCCATCTGGGTCTGATAGGTTATGAAACGGGTCAATGCTTCAGGCAGGTCGCCGGTACGCTCGCTCGCCCTTGCGGTTGCTACATAGAGTGGCGGAAATGCCTGGGGAAAAGATTCCAGTGCACGAGAGAACGTTACCCCATCGTAGAGCCGCGCAAGAAGTCCCTGGATAATTTTTCGCGCGCCCGCATCCTGCTCTTTGTCTGCCAGCGTCTCGATGCTTTCCACCAGACTTAGTCCGGCTACGAGCAAGGAAAGCAGCTCCTGGCTGAAATGTGCCAACGGAAAGCGCAGTCTCGGCTTTGGAGCCCAGCCGGTAAACCTTCGCCTGACATTCAACACCATGCCACCCTGCGCTACAACCTGGAGGCGTGCATCTTCGGCAGTATCAGCGTCGAGCTCCAGAAATACCGTACCCTTTCCCGCAAGTACAGCTTTCACTTCATAACGCATGGAAATCTACCAGTTCGTGATATCCGCCGCGTCTCCGTTGCCCCCGGGCTGGCCATCCTTGCCATTTGAATGCAGGTCGTACTCTGCGTGCTCTCCAGGATATTTGTATATGTAGGGGCGTCCCCAGGGATCAGGCGGAGCTGTCTTCTTCAGGTACGGTCCCTGCCATTTTGGCTCATTGGCAGGGCGAGCCGTCAACGCGACCAAACCTTGCTCGGTAGCCGGATAGTGTCCAGTATCAAGTCGGTATTGATCGAGTGCCTTTTCGAGAGAGTCAATCTGGGCTTGGGCGGCTTTTACTTCGGATTTACCTACCTGGGAGAAATACTTGGGTGCAACATAGCCGGCCAATAGTCCAATGATGACCATGACAACCAGCAGTTCGAGCAGGGTGAAACCACCAACCGCTTCGCGGCGGCCCAGGCTTTGGCGATGCCTCTTTTTAATATTTGGGGATATAATCATAAGTTACCATCGAGTGTAAGCGTCCTGTGTAACAAAACGATTACAGAAAATGACAAGACGGTGGGGAGAAGAAAAACTCGTAGCGAATCATATTATGCCCTTTGTGTCCCCGCAAGCAGTATTGAAATGAAACTTGTGTGGATGAGGTTAATATTACGAATTTTCCATGGTTTTCCCCAAAGAAACAGTTCGTTCGCTCTTAGCCAAAACGAGAGCGGACGGAGCGAATGTGCACGAGGACGTTTCAAAACGCACAGGCCCGGGGGCGCTGGGGCAGCTTACACTCTAACAAGTCTCATCATGCATTGTGGGTAGGTCAAGGATAAGCAATAAATGAAACAGCAAGGGGAACCCATATTCGCCTATTTTACTTTGAACAATCTCTCCTAGTAACAACCCTCGCCGTAGGCAGTTAAAAACCTATTGCGCTTTTCCTGCTCGCCGCCGGCGCCGAAAAAATTGCCTTACATCAAATCCATCTTGCTTCATGTCTATCCGAGTCCTGCTGGTTAACAGTCATCAAATCGTTTTGTGGGGATTGGAAAAACTCATAAATAATGAGTCTCCCCGGATGGAAGCCGTAGGCAAGGCGACTAATGGACTGGATACAAAGCATCTGATCAGGGAAACGAAGCCCGATATTCTTCTACTCGACCTTTATCTCGGTAGGGAAAAAGGAGGGGAGCTTATTCCCGACCTGCTGCGGGAAGGACACTTTCATATCATTATCTTTACGGAAGTCCTGGATCAGGCCGCTATTGACACAGCCGTACTCAATGGAGCGCGGGGGGTGATCTATAAGGAGCAGCCTACGCAAACTATTCTCAATGCGATCGAGAAGGTCCACGCCGGAGAATTGTGGCTTGACCGAAGCACTACAGGGCGTATTTTTATTAACTTGTTACACTCCAACAGAAATTGCGACGATTCCGTTACAAAGAAAATCGCCATTCTTACACGAAAGGAACGGATCATTCTCCATGCGTTTGCGGATGAGCTTGGCGCTTCCAACAAGAAAATAGCCCCAAGACTAGGCATTAGCGAGCAAACCCTAAGAAATCACCTCACGTCCATCTTCAGCAAACTCGATATCACCAACCGTTTCGACCTCTTCATGTTCGCGAAGCTTCATCGCCAGGAAATCGGCTTGCCCGTAAGTCCGTAAGTCAATCCATTCCTTCCCCGGGCAGTTGTAGTTGCCCTCATCCAGCGGCAGCCCGCGCTGTTGTCTCCTACGTTCTTTTCCAGGCTTCTCGCCTCCTGCCATTCCTCCCAAGAACGCTTTTTGGAGCATATCGCTGAGTCGATCTTGTTTGTGAACCTACGGACAAGTCTGTCTCTCGCCACTTGTTCAAGTGTCGTACTGGTACCAATGTACTGACGTCTTTTAAAGAAATTGGTGCATATGTCCCATTAAAAAAGTACACCCCTCCCATAGCCGCATCACTTCTATTTGCTCATAATCTGGCCGCCAAGAAACAGTGGCTATTGAGGACGAAATCAGACCGTCTTGATAGACGTTATGGCATCTATCAAGCCACTAGTTATTCCACTTGATTCCCGTAGAACTTCTGAATAGGTCTTGCGCGAGAGACGAAAGACTTTTTCAGAGACCCTTCTAAAGAAACTCAACAATATTGTTTTAAATCGGCAAGGCCACTTTGGCCCGGAACCTCATTCGTTCAAAAACCACAACTCTAGAGGAACCTTCAAAAAATGAAGTATCAACATAGCGATGCTGTGGGGGATTTTTTTGCTTCCGATCACCTTCGGTATTCTCCGGTCGCATTTTCCTTCGAGCGTTTTTGCCGCGGGCTGGCTCTTCCGTCCGCGCTTTGCCTGACCATGCTTTTTTTGCCCGTACAGGAAAGTGTGGCGGCCGAGCATCAGATTGAAATGGCAGCAGAGCAGCTTGAAGACGGTGTATTAGCGTACCGGATGGTTGAACACAAAGTAGACAAAGTAAATATTACTTCCCGCTACAGCAAGCAGGCGACCGTGCCGGGACCCACCATCGTCCTGACCGAAGGCGACAAAGTCAGGCTGACCATACGCAACGGCATTACGATGAGTCCTGATCAGCAGGTGAGCGTCCACGTACACGGCGTTCACTACAACATCCTGAGCGACGGCTCGCTCAAGATTATCAACAAGATTGATAACGAAGGCGCCTATCCCGACCACGGCGGGCACTTCTATACCTATATCTGGGACGTTGCCCCTGGTACTGCCGGTACCTGGCCTTACCATGATCATAACTTCGAAACCCACAACGGCGCGGAAGACAGGGGTCTTTATGGCGCTGTCATCGTCAATCCCGCTTCGGGCACAGTAACGGCCAGTAACGGCAGCAGCATCTCAAACGTACCGATTGCCAGCATCAAAAAAGACTATGTGCTTTATCTGAGCGACGATGCGTTCTGGGGCATGGAAATTGACGGCGCCACCAGGCAGCAGACTCCGCTCGGCGCAAATCCCCTTCTCAGCGCAAACAGTGGCGACAACGTCAGGTTTCACCTGATTGCAATGGGCACCTATCTGAACCGATTCCAACTGGAAGGCTATCAGTGGGTGGATCCGGGAACGACCAGACTGATCAATTCGAAAGACATTGGCCCTCTCGAAAACCACGCATTCACGATCAAGGCATTGGGCAGTGCAAATTACATGAATGCAAACTTCTCGCGCAAATTGATGGGTATGAAGGGCAGCTTCGTTGTCACCCAATGAACTGGTTGAACCGGTAAAAGATCAAAAGGAAAAAATTAAATGAACAAAATTATTCTTGGGCTGAAGACAGCGTCGGCAAAGGCGATAGCGTTTGCGCTGCTTACGGCCTCGCTGCTGGCTTCGCAGGTAGCGCTCGCGGCGGTCCACAACATTTCGTTGACTGCCGAGGTATTACCCAATGGCCAGTACGGTTACAAAAGGGGAGATAAGGCGGTAATTCCAGGACCCACCCTCTTCGTGAAACAAGGCGATACTGTTATCGTCACGGTCACCAACAACACGGATAAACCGGCAGGCTTCAAGGTGCCCGGTCTTTCAGCCGCCAGTGCGGCACAGGCGGCGCCGAATGGCGGAACGCTGAGCTACACATTCACTGCTACCAGAACCGGTGCCTATCCGTACTATGGTGAGGGGCAGCAGCTTCTCGGGCTGTTTGGCGCTGTGGTGGTGGATAGGGCGGATGGCAAGGCCGAAAGCTTTGTGGATGGCGATGGCGCCGTCAAATCTGTTCGCACCTCGGACCTCTCCAAGCAATTCGTCCTGTTCATGGTGGGTTCGACTTTCTGGGCCACCGAGATATCCAAAACCGGGATAGAGACTCCCTTGTGGACCAACCCCACTCTCGGCGCCATGGAGAATGACGTTGTCCGGTTTCATGTCCTGTCGATAGGACCGGGCCATACTTTCCACCTGCACGCACATCGGTGGCTGGAGCAGGGAACAACCAGCGTGATCGATACGAGATTAATGGCGGACGTGGCAGATAGCCATACTTTCACCGTCAAGGCAGGGACCGGCGTGGGTGCTGGCGACTGGCAGTACCATTGCCATCTGTTCTCGCACATGGAAGCCGGCATGCACGGCAGTTTCAAGGTTTACTCCACCAAGGGCCCGAACCAGGGAACAGGTAACAGTATTGCCGGAGCCTCTCCCTACGGCGCCATTTTCGGGAATACGAGCACTGACGCCGGCCTGGTTACTTTCGTAATCTCCGACGAACCTGGTATGTGGTTCAGAAGCGCACGCAGCGAAACCATTTTCAGCGTGACCGGCAGCACCCGCTCTCTGGAAGTGATTCCTCCCGGCAGCAGTGTCAACTTCATCATGGCGGACACCAACACAGTGCACACTATGACTAGCCTGCTGTGGCCCAGTGGCGCAGGAAATCCGTCGAATGGACATCATTCCAATAACGGTAACGGTAAAAGCAGGGGACGGGGCACTGCCATCACAGAACATGCCTCCATGCCGTTTGACCAGACCCGCGCATACAAGGGCGGTGGCATCGTCAAACTGACAACGCCTGGTCTGTATGTGTTCACCTGCAAGGTGCATCCCTATATGTTTGGCGCGGTAATTGTCGATGACCCGGATACCGAGGGTCTTGACCTGGGCGACACCATTAACCTGGCGACAGGCATCGTGAATCTTCCGACCAGCAGCGACCTGGCTACGCGATTGCTGAGAACCTTCTTTATCGCTACAGCACCCAATAACTGGCAGAACTTCAGTTCTCCCGCGCCCTGGAAGATCACTTATCCCGGCGTTCCTGTTCGAATTACCGGCGGAGCTGTAGCGAACCTGTCGGACGTCCTGACAGCCAGGTATGGCAACGATATGGTGCTGACGCCGCAGTTTTCTCCCGCTGTACCCGGTGTGGGGGAGGTATGGGTCGACACCCAGTTCGAAAAAACTGCTGGCAAGACCAAGCCCGGCACCATCACCGTTGTGGATACGAGCAACTGGAAAGTATCGCGCAAGATCGCCCTGCCACAGATCAATATGAACAATCCGCACAATATGTGGACGAACAGGGATCAGTCGGTCGTTTATCAAACCCAATGGTTTGATAACAAATTAACCCTGATCAACCAGAAAACGGGGGCGTTGATCAAAAATATCCGCGTAGGTGAGGCTCCCGCTCACGTGATGACCCGTCCCGACAACGACGACATCACGGTGACCAATAACGGCGAAGATGGCATTTCCCTGATCCCGGCGGGAACGACCGAGGTCAGCCAGATGCTGCCGACACAAAAATCTGGACAGCAGGCAACCAATCCGCACGGGCACTGGATCAGCGCGGATGGCACCCAGGTAGTCACACCCAACATCTTTACCAATGATGTAGGTTTCTATGATCTCAACAGTGGCGCCATTCTGGAAAGAACCCCCACCGGAGAGAACGCTCCCGGCGCCCATCCCATTGCTATCGCTATGATGCCCGATTCCAGCAAATACTATGCCGCCAATCTCCTGCATCACAGCGTGAGCGTGCTCGACAGGAATGGGGCATTGAAGAAAACAATCAACCTCATCGCGGACTACAACCCGATTGACGGAACCATACAGGATCGCGATGGAGACGGGCAGGCTACCGTGGGCATACTCCCCATCCAGTTGCCCGTCTCTCCTGATGGCCGCTCGGTAGTGGTCGCGAATATGGGTGAATCCATAATCGTCATCGATACCCTGACCGACCGCGTGGCCAAAATGCTGCCTTGCGATGCGGGTTGCCACGGAGCGAATTTTGGAGCCAAGAAAGGCGGCGGATACTATGCCTATGTCACCAGCAAATTTTCCAATGAGCTTATCGTGGTGGACCCCGATCCCAACAATGACGGAAACCTGTCAGATGCGATGATAGCGGGACGGATTCCCTTGGTGAGTGATTCCAGCGTTCCCTCTGATGACCAGGTCAGCAGCCTGGCGGGTTACGGCGGCCAGGGAGTGCTTGCTATTCCAAATGTATACAATAGCTGGGTCAAGAACCTTCCTGGGGAATGGAAGGAACAGTTGACCGCGGCGCAGCAAGACCCCTCTCTGCGCTGATTCAAGGTTAACCATCCTAAAGCGGCCATCCATTGTGATGGCCGTTTTTTTTGTCTGTAGCTTCATTTTTTTGAAATAATCGGATTGATACTGAATCCGGGTCAGCTTGAACTCAGAACAGTCGTTCTCTATAATAAGAACAAATGTTCTCAGTTTTATCTCATTATGCAGCCGCTCGACATTTCCTCTTACCTTGGCAAACTCCAGGATTATTATGCGAGGGAAAAAATCATTCCCTCCACCACGCAGTTATCCACGCTATGGAATGTGAAGGCGCGCTCCTGGACGCATCAGATCGTTCAGCGTTTAAAAGAAGAAAGTTTTCTTGAAAATGCACCGGGCAGCCGCCTCCGCCCCGGGCCCCGCTTTTTCGAACGGACGGTGGGACCCGGGGTTCGGGCGGGAAGGCCCCAACAGACTGCCGATGTCCAGCCTGAGCTGTTGCGCATAGACGACTACCTGATCGAAAAACCTTCTCAGACCATTCTGTTTCCGGTCAAAGGCGATTCCATGATTGATCTGGGAATACTCGAAGGCGACATGGTGATCATTGAACGCAGCGATTCGGCTTCGCCTGGAGAGGTGGTATTGGCGATTGTAGACAACGAATTCACGCTCAAGGTCCTCGCCAGGGATAAGGAGGGCTACTACCTGGAAGCGCGCAACGAAACGCGAAGCAAGGAGTATCCGCCTATCCGGCCCCAGCAGAAACTGGAAATCTACGGATTTTATGTAGGCCTGTTCCGGAAAACCCAGGTTCCAGGACATCGCCTCCATCGCCCTGGTTTCAGCCGCTGAATCAATGGAGCATGCATTTCCATGCCTGCCTCCCCGCCTTCAGTGTCCCCGGCGCCCCTATCGCTTTCGCAAATTGAAGCCCGCTTCAAGAGCAGGATATGGCGAGGGAATGCATTGGGTGCCTCCGATGATCCAGCCATTTCCAGCGGCTTTCAAGGACTGGATAAGGAGTTGCCCGGAGGGGGCTGGCCTACCCGCAACCTGACGGAACTGCTGTTGCCGGCGGAGGGGCTGGGGGAAATAAGACTGTTGAGCCCCACCCTGGAAGAGATTACCCGAAGCGAAAGAAACATTCTGCTGGTCGCACCACCTTATATTCCCTATATGCATGCCTGGGAGCATCTGGGAATCGATAGCTGCCATATCGTGATGGTAAGGGTTTGCAAGCCTGCCGAGCGATTATGGACGCTTGAACAAGGCATCAGGAGCGCAGCCTTTGGCACCATCATCAGCTGGCTACCGGAAGCAAGTCAGCAGACAATGCGAAAGCTGCAAATCCTTTCCCGGACTGCGGCAAGCCTCGTTTTTCTCTTCAGGTCGGCGAGAGCGCAATTCGAACCATCCGCAGCCCCGCTGAGAATACTGCTCA
>DATEEZ010000265.1:0-3940 GCA_035280905.1 Nitrosospira sp. | reverse complement strand
CAATGCCACTGTACTGTTGGCCGGAATGCAATTGCCGCCAAATTATGGCATAACATATACCCAAAAGTTCCAGGATATTTACCCCCAACTGGCCAAACGCCACGACATCAAACTCGTACCGTTCCTGTTGGATGGCTTTGGCAACAAACGCGAATTTTTTCAGGCGGATGGAATACATCCTACCGCTCGTGCCCAGGAAAAAATCGTGGAAAATGTCTGGAAAGTGCTGAAAACGATGCTCGAGACTCCGCAGAAGTCTTCACCACCGCTTGCTTACGACTCTCCGGGTTCGCGCTGATTGCCACAGGGGCCACGCTTCCCGCTTACCTGTGGATTTTGTCACTGTCCAGAAATTGCGGTAATGCAGCCGCCGGCACGATCAGGCACAGCATCGTTTCGGAGATCAATGCTCGGGTAAGCTCGACAAAGAATAGGGAAAATGATCCGCAACTATAGACACATTCTGCTGGCGGTTGATTTTTCGGAGCATGGAAATCACGTTATCCGTAAAGCAAGGCATCTGGCAGGAACATTTCAGGCAAAGCTCAGCATTATTCATGTACTGGATAACATACCCATGCCTGATATGGCGTATGGAACCGTTGTCCCACTCGATGAACATTCGGCTTACGAGTTGCTGGAAGCGGAAAAATTGAAGCTGAAACAGGTGGCTGACCGTCTGGGAGTGGGCGTCCGCCAACGCTGGCTGGTCTGGGGTGTGCCCGCCGAGGAAATTGTCCGCATTGCTGAGCAGGAGCAGGTCGACCTCATTATTGTCGGCTCGCATGGACGCCACGGCCTTGCACTGCTGCTGGGGTCGACGGCGAACAGTGTCCTCCATCATGCAAAATGCGATGTTATGGCCGTTCGCCTGCAGGATGAAATAACGAGCGAGGAGCCGATACTGGAGAGATCGGCACTTGATCCCCTGGCGCCCTAGCCTGACCTCCTGTTTTGCAATCCATTCATTCAATCGCTTCGGACGATATTGCGATATTGGGCATTACTGCATCACCAGAATTTCCACCAGGGCTCGCCGGTGGCCCCAGTCGAGTCGGACAAGAAACGGCTGTTTGGAAAATTTTTTCTCATGACGCGATCGGCGTCATCGCGCAGATCGGTCATGCCCAAGGCGTCGTAGGCTTTCACCATGATGAACAACGCCTCTTCCGTGGCCGGTGTTTGCGGATATTCCTTCAGGGCGTATTGAGCGCGGTTGGCTGCGGCGACATACCCTCCCCGCTTCATATAATAGCGGGCTACCTGTATTTCATTCAGCGCTACCACGTTGACCAGATGCTTCATGCGTTGCACTGCATCCGGCGCGTACTTGCTTTTGGGAAAACGGGTTACCAGCTCCTTGAAATTTTCAAATGATTCGTGCGACGCCTTCGGGTCGCGCTCGCTCATGTCCTGGTTGAGGATTTTTTCCGTGACGATGCCCATCAGTCCCAGATCATCGTTGAAATTCGCCAGACCTTTCAGGTAATACGCATAGTCCACATTCGGGTGATTGGGATGAAGCTTGATGAAGCGATCTGCAGCTGCGGTCGCCAGCGCCTGCTCACCATCCTTGTAATGCGCATAGCCGATTTCAAGCTGTGCCTGCTGCGCGTAACGCCCGTAAGGATAGCGCGCTTCCAGGGCCTCGAATAATTTGATGGCGCCGGCGTAATTGCCGTCGTTCAATTCCGACTTTGCCTCGGTATAGTATTTACTCGCTGACCAGGTCTTGGTGTCCTGCACTTCCTTGGGAAACAGGCCGCATGCCGATAGCAGCAATACGAGAAATAAAGCTACACTACGTAACATGATGAGTTCGGCGCCAGGAAAAAGGAATAACCATTATAGCTCAAAGCCCATTGTGCCTGAATCAGCGCAGCCACCGCGCCTGAAGGAACCTGAGGCACCTGAACCGGTTGAGGGAGTCGTCGAGCTTGTCATTCCTGATCGTTGCGCCGGGCTGCGGCTGGATCAGGCCTTGGCGCAACTGCTGCCCGAGTGGTCTCGCAGCCGGCTGCAATCATGGATTCTGGAAAAGAGGGTAAGCGCTAATGGCGCAAGCAGCCTCCCACGGCAGAAAGTGTGGGGGGGGGAAAAGATCGAACTCTATCCTGCACGTGAACCTGCTGAAACCGCATACGCGCCGGAAGCCATTGCACTGGATATTGTCCACGAAGATGACGCAATCATTATCATCAATAAGCCCGCAGGGCTCGTGGTGCATCCGGGCAGCGGGAACTGGCAGGGCACCCTGCTCAATGCATTGCTGCACCATTCCTCGCAATTAGGCGGGATACCGCGCTCAGGCATCGTTCACCGGCTGGACAAGGAAACCAGTGGGCTCCTGGTAGTGGCAAAAACCCTGGAAGCTCAAACCAGCCTGGTGCGGCAGTTGCAAAATCGTACGGTTAAACGGGATTATCTGGCGCTGGTCTGGGGCAGTGTTTCCTCTCACGGATGGGTTGACGCACCGCTCGGCCGCCACCCTATACAACGCACAAGAATGGCAGTAACCGCGAGTGGCAAGGAAGCACGCACCCGTTACGAAGTATTGGAGCAATTCGCCGATTGCACGTTACTCCGGTGCAGCCTGGAGACAGGGCGCACCCATCAAATACGTGTCCACATGCAGTCTCTCGGCCACCCTCTGGTGGGGGACCCGTTGTATGGTGGCAAGCCGAAAAAAGGCAGCGGTGCGACGATGCAGCTGGCCGCTTTTCCCCGACAGGCGCTGCATGCTCACAGGCTGGAACTGACGCATCCGCAGCACGGGCAGAGAATGGCGTGGGAAGCGTCCTTACCGGAAGACATGAGCAATCTGCTGCTGATGCTTCGGAAAGGGCGTGACGAAGAACCTCATGTAACTCCAACCATTATTGAATGAACGACTGGATCACTCCCGACTGGCCGGCCCCGCCCAATGTCAAGTCATTGTTCACCACACGCACTGGTGGAGTGAGTCATGCCCCTTATGCCAGCCTTAACCTGGGCGACCATGTGGGCGACGACCGGGGAGCCGTCGAACAAAACCGAGCTCTGCTGCGCCGGTTCTTGCCCAGCAAACCTCGGTGGCTGAACCAGGTGCATGGCACGAGCACAATCAGTATTGACCGCAATGATTGCGCGTTCCCATCCTGTGGCGACGCTGCATTCAGTCAACGCTCCACTCGCGTCTGCGCGATTCTTGTAGCCGACTGCCTGCCCATACTGTTGTGCGACCGCGAAGGAACCACGGTGGGTGCACTTCATGGCGGGTGGCGCGGATTGGCCGGAGGAATCGTGGAACAGGCCATATCTGCGATGGGAGCAAATCCGGCTTCTCTTATGGCCTGGCTCGGTCCGGCAATCGGTCCACGACATTTTGAGGTCGGGGATGAAGTGCGACGCGCTTTTATCCAACGCGATGGAGAGGCGGCACTCGCCTTCCAACCGGGTTGCCATCATGGGAAATGGTATGCTGACCTTTTCCTGCTAGCGCGACAGCAGTTGAAAAATGCAGGCATTACCGAAATATACGGCGGGGGCGAATGTACTTTCAGCGATCCCGCACGGTTTTTTTCCTATCGCCGCGATGGCAACACCGGGCGCATGGCCGCCCTGATCTGGCTGGTATGAATCCGGCCGGTACAGCAGCAATAATGGCGATAATATGCCGAATGGAACGGCCTTGCCGCCCAACTCCACGATGTCATCACCGCAATTTGTAGCTTGCAACAGCGTATAATCGCGCCTTTTCCCCCGAGCGTCTCAATAACATCGATGTCGACCTTTGCCTGGATCATCGTCACAAGCCTGTTCGGGGGCATACTCAGCGTATTGTTCGCCGCTGTGCTCACACTCAACACGCGCGCCTCCTGGGTTCAGATGTTGATCTCGTATGCCATCGGCGCGCTATTGGGGGCGGCTTTTCTCAATGCACTGCCGGAAGCGCTCGAAC
>DATEEZ010000264.1:0-6501 GCA_035280905.1 Nitrosospira sp. | reverse complement strand
CCTTTCCGATCGAACGGGTTCTGCAGGCTATCATGTGACCAGCATAACAAACGGTTCTTTCATTTGCTGTTAAGCTTCATGATTCGAAGCTGAAACTTGTGTATCGCAAGCATTTCCTGCGAAGAGGAGGATCAAAACATGTCTGACCCCGCCATACAGAATCGTGCTGCCGGCGCCATTATGGGCGCCTTTATCGGGGATGCATTAGGCCTTGGTCCCCACTGGTACTATGACCTGGCAGTGCTCCGCCGCGACTACGGCGACTGGATCACGACCTATACCGATCCCAAGCCCGGCCGCTACCACAGTGACCTCAAGGCAGGCCAGCTTTCCCAGACCGGCATCATTCTCCGGCTCATGCTGCGCTCACTTGTCGAGTGCGACGGCTATGATGAAGCGGATTTCTGTCGGCGGATGGATGAGGAAATATTCCCCTTGCTCAACGGCATGCCGGTGAACGGCCCCGGCGGATATACCCAGCAGTCGATCCGCGATGCCTGGCGCAAGCGGGTCCAGCAGAATCTGCCATGGGGGCAAACGGGAGGCCGAGCCGATACCACTGAAGCGATAGGCCGTACGCTCGCCCTGGCGGTCCGTTACGCTTTCCAGCCAGAAGAGATGGCAGCCGTTATCTCCAGCAATGCCCGGCTTACCCAGATCGACGATACCGTCGTTACCCTGACTGTCGCGTATGGATCGGTATTGGGTCACCTGGTGCAGGGACACCAGCTCAACAGGAGTCTTTCCGGCAAGCTCATGCGATTGGCAAGGGCGGGAAAATTGCCTTTCCATACGATGGCACATACCGACTTGCAGCCGCCTCAAGAGGACCTTCCGTGCGAAAGTGGATATTTCGTCTCTCCGGACGCCCTGCTCACGCCCTCATATGTAGCGGCAGCTGCGCTGGACCCGGATATCCGGATAGAGCCCGCGTGGAAAGTGTCTATCGTTTATGGCATGACCTGCGCCATTTATCATCAACTTCCCGCAGCCTACCATCTCACTGCTCGCTTTCCGAATGATTTCGAATCAGCCGTGCTCCACGCGGTGAATGGCGGCGGCGAAAACCAGGCGCGGGCGGCTTTGACCGGCGCACTCGTTGGTGCTCAGGTTGGCCTATCGGGGATACCCCAGCGCTTCCTTGATGGCCTGCATGAAGGCGAAACGCTCCATCGCATGGCGATGGATCTGGGGTCTAAAGTGGGTGCTTTAACCGCGGGTTAGAAAGCTGAAAACCGGCTAGGCTATCTCGAGCACTATCTTGCCCAGGGTATGCCCTGCTTCGATCAACCGGTGCGCTTCGGCGGCTTCTGTCAGGGGCAGCTTGCGACTGACGTGAACCTTGAGGATACCTTGTTCGAACAACCTCGAGCCTTGCTCCAGTATGGCGGTTTGTACGACACGCGCAGGATGTAAACCGAAATAAAGGGGAGCAGCCATTTGTACATAGCCGATGCTCAAGTTACGCAGCCGGGCAGTATTGAGTTGCCTTGCATCGCAGGGGGTTGAAAGCAGCGACACTATTCTGCCGTACAGCCGAGTTGCCGCGAAGGACTTGCAGAACGTCTCTCCACCGACCGTATCCAGGATAAGGTTCAGACCCAGTCCATCCGTCCAGGCCAAGGCCGCCTCAACAAAATCATTTCGTCGATAATCGATTGTCAGTTCAGCTCCCTGCGATTGCGCGAAAGCAGCTTTTTCCTCGCTCGAAATTGTCGTGGCAACCCGCGCTTTCAGGTATCGGGCAAGCTGGACGGCGATATGACCCACTCCACCCGCGCCGGCATGAATCAGCGCAGTCTGGCCCTCCTTGAGATTGCCACGCTTTACCAGTGCTTCCCATGCGGTAATCAGCGCTAATGGAACAGCGGCTGCTTCCACCATTGACAGATTCCTGGGCTTGAATGCCAGATAATCTTCATGCACGACTGCGTATTCCGCATAGCTTCCAGGTGCGCCCCCCAGGCCGTTATTGAAAAAGAAGACTTCATCGCCTACCCGCACCCGAGTTACTGAACTGCCTACAGCTTCAACCACGCCTGCCCCATCACATCCCAGAATCGACGGGAGCTTGTCCGGATAATACATATTGGCTTTACGCACCTTGGTGTCGATCGGGTTTACGCCTGCCGCGCAAAGCTTCACCCGCACATCGAACGCACCGGAAAGGTCGGGAATGGGAACATCGGCAGGCGTCAATACCTCTGGTGCACCCGCAGCATTCATCAGGATGGCTTTCATGATTTCCTTTTATTTTTCTATCTGGATTGTGATCAATAATACCCCGATTGATCCTCCGGCTACGAACGGAACAGGAATGAGAGGCGTACCCGGAGGACGGGAAGCTATGGGGATATGTTAAACTTCGGGCCTTGATTTAGCTAGAAAAGTGAAATGTCCGGAAATACTTTCGGCAAACTGTTTTGCGTAACGTCTTTCGGGGAATCCCATGGCCCTGCCATAGGGTGCGTAGTGGATGGTTGCCCCCCGGGAATGGAGCTATCCGCCAGCGACATTCAGCAGGATCTGGACCGGCGCAAGCCAGGTACCTCGCGTCACGTCACCCAACGGCGCGAATCCGATACAGTGGAAATTCTCTCAGGTGTGTTCGAGGGCATGACTACGGGAACACCCATAGCGCTATTGATTCGCAACGAAGATCAGCGCAGCAAGGACTATAGCAAAATCATGAATACTTTCCGCCCAGGGCACGCGGACTACGTTTATTGGCAAAAATACGGCATACGCGATTACCGGGGAGGGGGACGTTCGTCCGCCCGCGAAACTGCCGTACGGGTGGCGGCAGCGGCCATAGCAAAAAAATGGCTGCATGCAAAATATGGAGTGGTAATACGAGGCCACATGGCCCAACTGGGACCTGTCGAGATTCCATTCAAACAATGGGAAGCGGTTGGTGAGAATCCTTTTTTTTCGGCTGATCCGGACATCGTGCCGAGCCTGGAAGAATTCATGGACAAGCTGCGAAAATCGGGCGACTCGGTAGGGGCCAGGATTCGTGTGGTTGCCGAAGGTGTGCCCGTAGGCTGGGGCGAGCCTGTATATGACCGGCTGGATGCCGAAATCGCCTATGCCATGATGAGCATCAACGCAGTTAAAGGCGTCGAAATCGGGGCCGGATTTGCTGCTGTGAGTCAGAAGGGAACCGAACACTCCGACGAAATCAGTCCCGAGGGTTTTCTCAGCAATAATGCGGGAGGCATATTGGGCGGGATTTCCACTGGTCAGGATATCGTGGTGAATATCGCTGTCAAGCCGACTTCGAGCATACGTCTGCCGCGCCACTCAGTAGACAAGGCGGGCAATCCGGTAATGGTGGAAACTCACGGCAGGCATGATCCCTGCGTCGGTATCCGGGCTACACCCATCGCGGAGGCAATGCTGGCACTGATATTGATGGACCATGCGCTGCGCCATAGGGCACAAAATGCGGATGTTGCGTGCACAACACCAAGAATTGCTGGCAAGGTTGGCCATAGGGCAGGCCAGGAAGACGGCCCATCCGATAGCGATGCAAAAGAGGGTCTTGCTGAAGATCCCGAGCCAGACGAAGCGTGAAAGAGAGGCAGCGCTCCCAATAGGCCAGTAAGCCAGTATTCGAGATCATCAATGATCTGTTTTTTTCAACACATTTCCCGGCACGCCACGTGAGTTCGTCACATCTTTACGAAATCCCTGAACGGTGTGTCATAAGCGGGAGAGGGTGTTCCGATCAAAAATCCCTGTGCATAGTCGATCTGCATTTTCTCCAGAACTGAAAAAGTTGCCGCGTTTTCCACGAACTCCGCTGTTGTCTTCTTCCCGAATCCCCTCGCCACATCGCACAAAGCCTGCACCAGTATTTGATCATCCGGGCTATCCGCCAGATTTCGTATAAATGAGCCATCGATCTTTACAACATCGATGGGCAGTTGTCGGATGTAATAGAAGGAGGAGAAACCGACTCCGAAATCATCCAGCGTGAAACTGCAGCCCAGCTTTTTAATCATCTCCATGAGCTCCCGCGCCGCGGGCAAATCCTCCAGCGCTGCTGTCTCGGTTATTTCAAACATGAAATTCGATGGATCTGCTCCATACTCGGCAAATGCATCTTTCAGTATAGGTAGCAGCTCCGGGTCATGAAACGCATGCGCGGACAAGTTTATGGAAAAACGGATGCACTGTCCGGCGCGTTGTATTTCAGCTGATTGCGCAATGGATTTCCGTAAAACCATGTGATCAATGGCGTGAATAAGGCCATTCTGCTCTGCCGCCGGAATGAAAAACTGGGGCGCAAGAACAGCCCCGTCAGTGTCGATCATACGCAGCAGTACTTCATAATGATCGATGGTTCGGTGCCGAATATGCATGATAGGCTGGAAGTAGAATAGGAAGCGTTCGTGTGAGAGCGCATACTCAATCTTTTCCTTCCAATAGACGAGCGTATGCATGCGTTCACGGGTTTTCTCCTCGTCAGAAAACAAATGCCATCCTCCACGTCCGGCTTCCTTTGCCTGGTACATAGCGAGATCAGCCGCGGCGAGGAGATCGTGGACGTTGCTGCCATGCTCCGGAAAAAGCGCAATACCTACACTGGCGGAAGCCTTGTGGGTTCGGCCATTTATCGTAATCTTTCCCTGATTCAGGCTTGCGAGCGTGTTTTTTGCTACTTCTATTGCCCCTTCGGCCGTAGTTTGCGGCAAAATCACTGCAAATTCATCACCTCCCAGACGTCCGAGTATGTCGACGCTACGAATATTGCCAAGCAGTAAACGCGCGACCATTTTAAGTAAGGCATCCCCCGCCTGGTGTCCGCTGGTATCGTTAATGTACTTGAACTGGTCAAGGTCAAAGAAGAGTAAAGCTCCGGAATACCCGTAGCGAGCAGCAAGGTTCAGCATCTGTTCCAGTTCTTCCTGGAAGCGGCGGCGGTTGAAAAGGTCGGTGAGCGGATCATGGTCCGCCAGCCAGGCAAGACGCCCTTCTGCACGCTTATGTTCCGTCATGTCGAGACCCACGGATAACATTGCGGGGTCATCCTCGGTGTGGCGGGTCAGGCGTGAATGCAACCACAGAATATTACGAATGGAAGCATCCTTGCATACGATATTCGCTTCGTGCCGAAGCTGGTCCCTTCGTTGGGATCGCACTTCTTCGAGGTGGGTGGGGAGATCGTGCAGATTTCCGTCGAGCGCCAGAAGATGGAGGAAGGGCGTTCCTTGCAGCTCCTTTTCAGTATACTGAATAAGCGTTTCGCCATAGGCGTTGAGTGTGAGAATCTCCCCATCTGCCTTTTGCGTGATTACGATTACCTGCGCAATGTCCAGCAGATTGTTAATGAAATCCCTCTCCTTGCTTAGCTCGTCCATCTTGCTTGCCAGTATACGGGTCCTGTCCGCAACCTGGTCCTCGAGTTTCTCCAGTTGATGCGACAGTGCCACCGCTGTTTCATCCAGCATGTCAATTTCATCTTTCATCCATCGCTTCTGATCGGCAGAGCGAAGCTCCAGGCGAAAATTCTTGAAACTGCTGCGGGCCAGAAGCGGGAGAGTAAAAACGATGTGCTTAAGCCGCGACAGCGGCTTTGTGAGAATGATGAACAACAGTATTTCAGAGAGTATGAGCCCGACCAGGCCAATTATCATGTTTTGCTGAGTCGAGCTATGAATGGTACGGATCGTGGAGGTGATGTCGGTTACAACCATAAAGTGTGCATCTTCCGACACGGCCATTTTCTCGAGATACAGCGGTTTTATTTGCAGGTGTTTGTCGCCCCAGGACAGCTGAACACCATTTTTCAGGCTATCGAGATTCGGATACCGCGAGGCCGCAGCCTCCAGAATGTCAACGTTCATTTCTCTGCTATGTGCGGCGACGCTGACATCCCAATCCGGAATTTTTATTTTGTTACTCCCCCCGGCATCGGCTTTTTCTCCAATAAGCAACGCAATATCGGCACCCGAGATATCCTTGAAGCCTAGAATCACATCGACCAGAGGTATCCCGATGACGACCACGCCCACGTTGTTACCTTCCACTAGCAAGGGCGCCACGGCGAATTGCATACAGTTGGCATGGCAGCTGAGATGGCTCATCGGCTTTTCCTGCGCATTCACCTCGCGTACCCAATTTAACATTAAAGCCTCGTGAGTATCGGATTGGGAAATCCCCCAGCCTGTCAGCAGTCGATTTGAGCCATCGTAAAAACGCAACAATTCGATACCTTTGTTGAGTTGCAAGGTCACCCAATATTGATCGAATGCTTGCATGAGATCGTTTGTGTTACCCGAAAGAAGATTTGTATCCATTCCTTCCAGGAAAGGAATCAATCCGGAGAGTTGATGCAAATTTATCGAAACCTGATCGATAAGTCCTTCAACTTCTCGGGCGTAGCGCTGGTGCTGGGCGTTTCTCTGGCTCTCGAAGTCGTCCATCAAACTCAGATAGGTAATTCCCGTGAATGAAACCACGATGGCAATCAATATCAGGCTGCTTAGCAGCAGA
>DATEEZ010000263.1:0-3644 GCA_035280905.1 Nitrosospira sp. | reverse complement strand
TTCAAGGTATTGCAGGGTTTTATTGCGAAAACCCAACTCAAGGGGTGGTTGATGCAGGATCCGGGGTGACAGACCGATACGCAACGGGCGGGGCATCTCAGGTAACGAATGAGTCCTCAGAAATATAAATGTAATTAGATTTTGGAATTTCCGCGGTGTTCTTCGTTACATATAGAGATAGGTAGGGCGTGTTAACGCCCTACCTGGATAACCTTGCGCCCTCCTTTATCGTTGCCTGATGGCAATCGAGCCGATGTTGCGCTACTTTGTTCCGCTGGTTTTTCTCGTCGATCCATATCTAATAAACGTTTTGACACTCCTCGCGAGTATCAGTTTCCCATCCACAACTCCGCCTGCAATTGCATGACGTCGGCAAGGTTGTGCTCGCTTGCGTAAGTTCTGCGCTGCCAGCTTGTACCGTTGCCTACGATAAGGATTTCGCGAATGCGCTCCATCGCTTCCACCGCACGTAATTCTCTTGCATGATCGGAAATGCGCGCAAGCATCTCCATTATATCTTCCCGTATGCTGCGTTGTTCATGCGTACGGGGATCGATAAAGAAACCTTCCAGCCCGAAACGGCATGCCTGAAAGCGGTTGAACGTATAGACCAGATAATCATCCTCTTCAGGCGCTGTGCGCTGCTCCACCATAATGTATCTGGACATTGCCTGGATATAGCAGGCAATGGAGGCAGCAATTTCAACTGTAAGGGGCGTATCGCATACCCTCACCTCGATGGTTCCGAACTCCGGCTTTGGGCGTATATCCCAGTAAAAATCTTTCATCGACTCCACCACTCCGGTTCCCACCATCTTGGCGAAGAATTTTTCGAAATCGTTCCAGCGCAACACAAAAGGCGCCCGTCCACTTAATGGGAAGGAAAAAACGGAGTTCAGCCGCGCAGAGGCGAAACCGGTATCATGCCCCTGCACAAACGGCGAGCTTGCTGACAGAGCAATAAAATGCGGAATGTAGCGGGAGAGCATGTGCATCAGATGCAACGCTTCGTCTGGCCCGGGACAACCGATGTGCACATGCTGCCCAAATATGGTGAATTGTTTAGCCAGGTAGCCGTACAGCTCCGAGAGGTAGTGAAAGCGCGGCGCATCGAAAATTTTCTGCTCGCTCCAATGCTGGAACGGGTGAGTGCCGCCGCCCGCAACAGCTACGTTGAGAAAACGTCCGGCATCGGAAACAACATCACGCAGCGCGCGCAGTTCCGCTACCAGTCCTGTGTATTCCTGCTGCACCGAAGTGTTGATTTCGATCATGCTGCGCGTCATTTCCGGCTTGATTTCCCCAGGATGCGTAAGTTTTGCAACGCGACGCAGGATATCCGGCGCCGAAGACGCGAGGTTGAAATCATTGCAACTGAGTAACTGCAACTCAAGCTCCACCCCTATGCTCAAGGGGCGTGAAGGCGCGAAGGGCATCAAGCTCATGTTTTTTTCTCTGGTGTTTCTCCGGTTCTCCGCAGGGCAATCTGTACCAGGATAGGTCCGGCGAGTTCAAGTATGACGATCCAGCTCATCAGCACCATTCCGAGGCCCGAGGCGAATTCGGGAAAACCCATTGCGGTATCCAATGTCAGCAGAAGTGCCACACTTGACATGGGAACCAGCGCAATACCCAGGGACATCGCCTGACGCCAGCCAATGCCGCTGTGGGTAGCCAGCGGTAGCACGGCCAGCAGCTTGGCTATGATTCTTACGGCGATAAGCAGCAAAACCAGTAAAAAGCCCTCACGCAATCCTCTGAGATCAGCTGCCAAACCGTTGGCAATAAACATCAATACAACCAGGACAGCGCCGGCAGAGCCGAAGTGCGGTGGAAATGTGCGGGTCCGTTTGCGTTGATAGCGTGTTATAAGTCCGGCAGCAAGCAGGACAAGGATCGGGCTGAGCCTGAGTGCCGAGGCCATGATGGTGGCAAAGGCGATCATACCGAGCAGGACGAAGGAAAAGGTTTCCTCGTGCTGCCCCAAGTGGTGATGGATACGTTCGAAGGTAACACCGAACAACCATGCCAGCAACGCGGATCCGCCAAGGAGATAGAGTGGGGCGAATACGGTATGTACGAAGCTCGTGCCCGCCTGACCGTGCATGACAGCAACTGCCAGCTTGTGGAAAATGACCGCATAGATGGTATTGAGCGCCGTCAGGAGCAGGAGTCGATCGGTTACCTGACCCTGAGCCCGTGATTCCGCTACCGTGCGTACTATGATAGCGGGCGAGGTCGCGATTGCGATGGTGGCGACGACGGCAGCGGCAGTGCTGGCAACATCAAACCACGTCAGCAGCCAGAAAACGACCACAAAAGTAGTGATAGCTTCGAGAAGGCTGGTTCCAGCAAGCCAGGGATTGGCTTTCAGCCAGCGCAGATTGACCTTGCTGCCCAGCTCAAACAGTAGGATCCCAAGCGCGAGATCAACCACCAGCCGCCACTCGGCCGCAGGGAGTTGAGGGATAAGACCCAACCCGCCCGGCCCCAGCAGCGCGCCTATGCCAATATAACCGACAATCCGCGGCAGTCTCAAATGGCGTACCAGCGCTTCGCCCAAAAGTACGGCGACAACGAGTGTGAGTGCAAGCCACAGCGCCGGGCTGATTTCGAGCGGCCAAGCTGGGAGATAATCAGACCAGGTCATGTATTTACGATCATGCGTTCTTGAGAATGGGAAGCTGGCATAGCACTCTTCCAATCCTTACAAACGTTATTGTGGGGTACATCGGTGCCTCCTTCAGGCAGATACGGATATTCAGGCCTGTTCAAATCCGGTGAGAACAGACTAGACCTGAAACCGACTCCAGAAAGCGTTGTACTACTTTGTACTGCTCTTGCGGGGCTATGACTATGAATGAGGTACTGAGTCAATGTTGGGAGAGATGCCCGGATTATAAACCATGAATCGAAACAGGGATAACCCGAAGCTGAAGAATATGGGAGGCGACGTTTTTCTGCTGGTGGCAACCCCGGAAATTTGAAGATGGGGCGTCAGTTGGGTTATGTGATGTGACGAACAGAAAGATTCAGGCTCAGTGTTCAATGATCTTCAAGGTCCTTCTTCAGAGAGCGAAGGTTAGAAAAGGGTCGGATTTTCAGGCGCATCTTGAAACAACAACCGAAAATTTCGCAGTTCTGCTCTGCTTTTATATATTTTTACCTTAATCAGCTATCCCTTCGAAATCACAGGCCATATGCTTAACCTCAACTTGTTTCTGCAGAATGGATGAGATAGAGACATGGAAGCGGGAAGGTGAGCGGCAGATTAAGTGAAGTGTTTCGCTCATAAGGAAAAAACGTGGGAAAAACGATCATCTGTCCCCGATTTTTGCGCACTGCAATTACCAGTGCATATCGGCGCAACGAGACCGAGAGCGTGAATGGTTTGTTGAGCCAGATCGATTGGCCGCCAGAAAGTCGCGAACGAGCGGGGGAACTTGCGCGTAAGCTGGTCGACGGAATGCGAGGTAAGCGCAGTCACAAGGGTGGAGTGGATGCGCTGATGCACGAATTTTCTCTGTCAAGTCAGGAGGGTATAGCCCTGATGTGCCTGGCCGAGGCGCTGCTGCGCATTCCGGACCGGGAAACCGCGGATCGCCTCATACGGGACAAGATCAGCAAGGGTGATTGGCGCGCGC
>DATEEZ010000262.1:0-24187 GCA_035280905.1 Nitrosospira sp. | reverse complement strand
CGGTACAGCACATAGGCCCGCGCTACATCATGCTCGCCCGAGCGCATCAATGCGAGTTCCACCTGATCCTGGATATCCTCGATATGAAAAGTTCCACCGGAGGGCTGACGGCGCATCAAGGCGTTCACTACATCTTCGGTCAGACGCCCCACTACTTCGCGTACCCTGGCCGAAGCCGCCCCCTGGCTGCCCTCGACGGCGAGAAACGCTTTCGTCATGGCAATGGAAATCTTGTTCGGCTCGAATCCGGCCACTGAACCATTGCGCCGAATGATCCTGTATTGGGAATAGCGCGGATCCAGATTGGAATGGTCCGAAGAAAACTCATAGCCTGGCATTGCCGGCCGGGACGTATGATCTGTGGAAAGCTGCATGTTGGAACCTCCTCATCTGTAAGGGAAATGTACCGAATCCCTGGACAGAGCTTGATATTGTGGGTGTTGTGGAAATGCTGTGGAAAACCTGTGGACTACTATATATAGTAGTGCATGAGAGTGTGCTCAACTACCTCTAGTGCCCAAGGCTTAATAGTCCTATATTTTCTGACGGGTGTCAAAAGGTATTTTTTGGGGTTTTTGAGGCTGCGACTTTCAGGACTTTGACGCCTATATCAGGAAGGTGATGTTCACGGAAGCTGAGGCAGTCTGAGGTGAAAAGCGGACTTGGCGGTGAGAGGTGTAGAGGTGATTTGCTTGGAGGAAGCAGGAAGATGGGTACCAGAGACCTTCCGGTATGCTGTTCTTGCCAAAAAACCCCATCCCTCTGAAAGAGGATGGGGTGTGCTGTCAGCAGTTACAACTACAACTGGATTAGAACTTAAACAACGTTATCCAGGATCGCCCGGCTTTGCTTGTTCCAAGAGGTTGGAGAAGCATGCAATGACCTGAACGGCAATGCCGCCGGAGAACAGGGCTGCCCAGGCCAGCACCACGAAGCCCCAGTGCAGGGCGGAGAAAATTAGCGTCGCCCAGTTCGAACTTCAAAGGGACCGCACTCCTGATGCGCTACCGGTTGCTAACGGTTCTTGTGGCCCGTTTCACAAGCTTCTGGGAAATTCCCAGCAAGTCCGGTTTGCGCAAAGCTTGCAGTTTGCGCAGTCTTGGCATTGGCCAAAAAATGGAAGATAGGGGCTCCATGCAAGGGGTGAAAGCCGTGATCGGGGCGGATGGCACATCCCCTTCCTTTATGAGGCAACGCAACGGAGCATCGTTTGTGCGTACTGCAAGTATGCGATGTCGAGCTGCAGCCGGGCGAGCAGGCAAATTTCCTGCATTTGGGGGATACGCGGCTGAACAGTGAGCCGGCCGTGACGGGATCGGCAAAAAATGTCCCGAACAGGCTGCTGCTGAGTCAACTAGAAAAGGCATTCAAGAAAAGCGAACTGCGGGAATGGTGATGCTATGGAAAGAACATCTCGAGTACGTTGTTCAATTTGCTGTTTCTGGGACTAATTTTTTTTCGATGCAGGCTCATGCTGCAATTGATAGCGCAGGTGTGCTGGACAACATTCTTGATCGTAACCACACGGCTGCATCTGCCTGGCAAATGGTTATTACCGAACACGCAGTTCTACTCCTATGTATCTTGCTGCCATGCACAATGTAGATTGTGCGGCCACAGGTCGCAGCAAAGAACAGCTATCCTTTCTGGCGTGGCACGCCGGTGACTATGGCAGAAGTGTGGGTTACCGAACAGTATGAGTTCGTGGTAAGTATTAATCTGGTTTCGCATGCTGTGGCAGCAGCGACTGTAACAGCAAAACCAAACTTAAGGTTCTAAGGGGAGACTGGTTTATGAATAAAGATCAGGTGAAAGGAACCGCGAAGGACATTGAAGGAAAAATCCAGGAAGAGGCCGGAAGGGCAGCAGGAAGCAAAGAGCATGAATCCAAGGGCCTGGGTAAACAAATTGCTGGCAAAGTTCAGAAGAAATATGGAGATGTCAAGGAAGCCGTAAAGGATGCGGCAGATGGCCTTTAAGTCAGCTGCAAGAATCCATCAGCTGCAAGAATCCATCCCTCTCAAGTCCGCTTCGGCGGGCTTTTTGTTTACAGGGGAAAACGAATAGCACAATCTTGCGGAGACTTCCGCGCCTCTTCGAAATTGCAAGCCTAGGTGTTCCTTCAAGGGAAGAATAACGATCAAATACAATTGTGAACGCTCCTTCTGAAAAGTTATCTCCCCAAAAACTGGGAGGAGAATTAACGGAATCGCCTCCAAACTCGGCTCCCCGAGCGATAGAGGAGGAATCCACTGAGCATCGAGTTCGGCCTCGTTCGAGGGCGGGTGTTGCCAACTGGATAGTGGCATTACTTGCGCTGATTGCGGCACTGCATCTTGCGCAGACTTTTGTTGTTCCCCTGTTGTTCGGCATTCTGGTAAGCAGTACTTTGGGCCCAGCAGTGGACTGGCTCGAACGGCGTCGCGTTCCGCGTGCCCTGGGAGCCGCACTCCTGCTTACTACCTTCATCGGAGGCATTTTTTGGGTAGCCATGTCTTTGAGCAAGGATGCAGGATTCATGGTGGAACAGCTCCCTGATGCTGCACGAAAATTAGGCTATACTCTCAGAAGCTTGAAGGCCGAGGGCCCTAGCGTCCTGGAGCAAGTCCGGAAAGCAGCCAGGGAGCTCGAGAAAGCAGCAGCCGATGCGGGATTGAAATCATCTGAAGCTGCGGTAATTATTACAAAAGAGCCTGAAGGAGGTACCTGGGTAAGGGATTTTCTGCTAAAGCAGTCTGCACTGTTGTTCTCATTTGCCGCCCAAATGCCAGTCGTATTGCTGCTCACCTACTTTCTGCTGTCTGCCGGCTCGCATTTTCGTCGCAAACTGGTCAAGCTGGTGGGACCGTCGCTCAGCCGCAAGAAAGATGCCGTACGGATACTGGAGGAGGTTCACTTACAGGTCCAGCGCTACCTGTTTGTCCTTGTCACATCCAATACCCTGATCGCGGTACTTACTTGGTGGGCATTCGAACTATTCGGGCTGGAACATGCTGGGGCGTGGGGTATTGCTGCAGGCATATTGCGTTTTGTCCCCTATCTGGGGACGCTGGTAATTGTATCGGCGAGCAGCATAGCGGGCTTGCTGCAATTTGGTTCCCTTCCGCTCACCCTTGGACTCGTGGCCACCGCTATTCTCATTTCCGGTGCGGTGGGACTGGTGTTCGGTACCTGGTTGCAAGGAAGGTTTGCTCAGGTGAATGAGGCAGTCTTGTTCATCGCGCTGTTATTTTTTGCCTGGCTTTGGGGTGCTGCCGGCCTACTGCTCGGCGCCCCACTGCTGGCTGTTACGAAAGTCATTTGCGACCGGGTCGAATCGCTCCAACCTGTAGGGGAATTGCTGGGGCGGTAGTAATATGATCACATCCGACCATCCGACTCGCTACCTTTCTCACTGCCTGTGTTACAGGCCATGCCTGCATTCTGTCTGCATCAAAGGGCTTGAGCAGGGATAACAGAGCTTCATCCTTCCTGATATCCGTGCAAGCCATGTATCCCACGCCTTCTGCAGTGAGTGGGAAGGACGGGAAAGACTAACCTGAATCAGCACTACCCTTACTCCTGCCGTAGCCTCCTATGGTTTGTAAACCTATTTACATACTGATTCGTGGCCCTATCCATGGTCACAATTTTTTGTGTACAGCTACTCTCGTGTTCATAAAAAAGAAACATGTCTGCTACTAGAATAGGTGTCGTAACACATGCTTTACTCTTTCGTCACAAGCATTTCTCTTTGGAGACCCTCTTGAGCAAGTCTGCCCCCTATGTCCGAACCCAGGCGGGACGATTGAGCGCGTTGCACATGTAACCTCTCTTTTGACTGACATGTTTCCGGGGTTTCCACCTACTTTCTTGAGGAAGTAAAAATGGCAACTGGTACAGTAAAATGGTTCAATGGAACAAAAGGTTTTGGCTTCATTACCCCTAATGATGGCGGCGAAGATTTATTCGCCCACTTCTCTGCAATCAACATCTTCGGAAACATAGCCGGATTCAAAACGCTCCAGGAAGGTCAAAAAGTAACGTTTGAGATTACTAACGGCCCGAAGGGCAAGCAGGCATCAAACATTCAATCTGCTTAAAGATTTCATGCTGGGGGGCAACGGCACCATTGTGTAGTCCGTTGCAGAATTACCTAATGCAGACAAGAGCCGTGAAAAAGCCATAGTCAGTAATATTTCAGGTTTTGAAGTCGCTTATTACGTTTTACTGATCACCTGCAATTCTTGCTCCAGAACCCAGTGGTCCAGCGATCTGTGGTTAAGGTTTATAAGAAGGTTGATATGCTGAAGTAAAGAAAAGGTGTCGAGAAATGTCCCTTGTTTGACCACATCATTTCCTCATTATCCCCGCCGGATCTTCTACGCTCCAGTATGGCTTGTCCTATCCCGGCGGAAATCGGTAGTGTCTTGTAAGCTCGGCGAAACACGGTTTGCCAGCTGCATCACTTCTATGTTGCACCTCGTTTCCCGCTCGATCATGCGCCTCAATCGCACCCGGTTCAGGTAACCGTACACGTACAGCTTTAACAATCCCCGGGCAGTACGGCGGACAGTGCCTCAGCAATGGCTTTCCTCAACCCCATTGACCCAGATCGAGGCTGTCTCCAACCACATCCTCACTCGCACGTCGCCCTACCTGCAAATGGGGCATGCGTACTTGATCCATGTTGATCCTGGAGCTCATGATTTAACTTTAGACACTCATATAAGCCATGGCTTTGTCGATTACCGTCACTCGAAGTGGCCGATAATCAGGGTTAATGTTGAAGCGGGACAGGTCTATCAGATTGAGGCTCGACAGGTTGATACAACGTCCGGGCTATTATTTTCACGGGACCCGGGATCGGGCAATGTCAGCGGGGTAGGGCGGGCGGAGTTGGGGAGGAGAGCCCGGGCAACTGAGGTGGTTGCCTTGCCATTTCCAGTGCATCGCGAATTTGCCCAGGATTGTTGGTGCGCAGGCCTTCCGCGAGCGCGCGGGATGCATCCCTGCGGCGTTCAGCGTAGTCTCGCAGCATTTCGACCGTAGCGGCGGAAGGCAATGCGGGATCGGGTGGCAGTTCCGAAAGCTGCTCGAAGCTTTCTTCGTAGCGATCACCAACGGCAGTATCGATTCGTCCTGCCAGCTCGTCAAATGAGACTCCGCTCCGCCTGGCGTCATCAAGTATGCGCTGCCAGGCCTGGCTGATCGCCAGATCATCACGCAAGAAATTGCCGATTTCCTTGCGCGCCAATACTTCCTCGCTCCACTTGTAGGGGGGAGGGGGAATCCGAATGACGAGCATGAAGACTGCCAGCACAAAGGCGCATATAGCGGCAAGGCGGCCGCGGCCGAATCCGTGAGAAGCTTTTCTGCTTATACCGGCGGGGCTTGCAAATATTATTCCACCCAGCAGGCCGGTCACGAAACCGCCGATATGGGCAGCGTTATCGATACCGGTAATTGCGAGGCCGAGCCCAAGGCTGACAATCGCAAAAGCCGAGGCGCCCCAGAAAAACCAGCGGAACTCGTGCGGATGCAGTCTGCCGCGCTGGGACCAGAGAAATACCAGCAGGGCGCCATAGATGCCGAAAACGGCGCCCGAAGCGCCGCCGGAGATGGCGAGACCTTTATGTGCAACCAGCGATAGCAGATTGCCGGCAAGACCGCTGGCAAAGTAGATGGCGGTAAAGCGCACGTGACCATACATGCGTTCAACCAGTTGACCCGCATCCCAGAGCGCCCAGAGGTTCAATGTGAGATGGACCACGCCAAAATGGAGGAACATGGCGGTGCCCAGACGCCACCACTCCCCATCCTGCGTCGCGGGGCCGAAATTGGCGCCCCAGGCGAGCTGCACAGTGTTGGATGAGTGCCACAGGCCTGCGCCGCTGGCAAGCATGGCTACAAAGATCAGCAGGTTGGCCCCCACCAGCAGCTTCGTTACTGGAACTCCAGGAACCCGCTGGTAAAGAAGATCATGGAGTGACAGCATGGAAGGTAGACCCGTTCTTCTGGAATCATTATGATGCATGAGGATGAAACGTGCTGATGCAATAAGGAATGACAATCTCCCTCTGATCCGCTTTTGCGGACATTGGTTTCCTCGATGTCTTTCAGCCTGCCGAATATTGCGGGTACCCAGCCTGGCTCAAGGGAGTGCATCGCGCGCTGGTAGCAGATCCAGCTTTCCCGTGGCAACGCTGATTGCGGTCCTTACCGCTACTTCATTTGTCATGTTGTTACTGCTCCCTTCGACGGGCAAGGCTCAAACGCACATTCAGTTGCCGCAAACCGGCCTTACCCCTGGCGAGGTCGCCGTCATCGTCAATGACAGCGATCCTCTTTCAGTGCAGATTGGACAGTACTACCGCAAGGCGCGCGGCATTCCTGCGGCCAATATGATTCATTTGCAGTTTTCCCCCGGACGAAGCGCTCTGCCACGGGAGGAGTTTCAGGAACTGAAAGCCGAGATAGATCAGAAGGCGCCCGCTCATGTCCAGGCCTACGCGGTCACATGGGCCCTCCCCTACCGGGTGGACTGCATGTCGTTGACCTCTGCATTGGCTTTCGGGTTCGACGAAAGGTATTGCTCTTCCACTTGCGGCGCGACTGCCGCCAGTTCATATTTCAATTCGCCGAGTCATCATCCTGCGAGGGACCACCAGTTGAGGCCGGCGATGATGTTGGCGGGGCTCGATTTCGAACAGGTCAAATCGCTGATCGATCGCGGGGTGGCAGCCGATCACACCTTCCCCGTGGGGCATGCCTATCTTGTCATTACCTCTGACAAGGCACGAAGCGTGCGCGCGAATTATTTCGAACTGACAGCCCAGGAACTGAACGGCGTTTTTCCCATCGAGATTCCTGAAACGGATGCAATTATCGATCGGCACGACGTTCTATTTTACTTCACAGGCTTGGTCAGGGTACCGCAGCTGGACACGCTGGATTTTCTGCCAGGCGCACTGGCCGACCATCTGACCTCAGCGGGAGGGCAGCTTACAGACTCAAGCCAGATGAGCAGCCTGCGGTGGCTTGAAGCCGGGGCCACCGCCAGTTACGGCACCGTGGTGGAACCTTGCAGCCATATGCAGAAATTTCCTTTTCCCGCTATTGCCATGTTTCATTACGCGCTTGGTGCAAGCGCCATCGAGGCTTACTGGAAGAGCGTGGCATGGCCGGGAGAAGGCGTGTTCATAGGGGAACCGCTCGCGCGACCATTCGCGCCAGAACTACGTGAAATTCGCACCGGGCAGTTCGAATTACGTATTTTCTCGCCACGCGAGACCCGGCTTCGAGTGGAGCAGTCCCGTTCAGCTGCGGGACCGTTCAAGCCACTGCCGAAGCAGTTCGCAATTCGCCGGGGGATGAATCGAATACGCTTCAATTTTGATCAGGCAGAAGGCTACCTGAGGTTGAAATGGTGAACAAACCATGGCGGCAGGGTGCGCGGTACGACTGGCTTTCATGAACTCGCATCATTCGTTCCTGCGCTTGTTGAACCAGAACGGCCTGAAGGTTCATGGTGTTTCCTACACTAGGCAGCAGGCCAATCAGCCTGGTTGGACGATTGTTTTTTAACAAAATCGCGATTTATCCATTTGACCATGACAAACTGGTGCGCGTAACTTGGGCGGAGGCCGTTATAATAGCCGCTGCGTAACAGCCGAGAATGTTGTCGTGGTTCCCCTTGTTCAGCCTAACTTCAAATCCCACTTTACCGATCTCCTGCGTAATGTCCTGAATGACGAGGGACTGGCGGACCTGAATCTTAATATAGAATTTGCCCGTCCGCGGCAGTCAAGCCACGGTGATTATTCCTGCAACCTGGCGATGCAACTGGCCAAGCCATTGGGTCAAAAGCCGCGCGACATTGCGCAATCTCTTGCCACCGCACTCGCTGCATCCCCCTATCTGGAAAAAGTCGAGATTGCAGGTGCAGGTTTTATCAACCTGTTTCTCACAACCTCGGCCAAGCAGCAGTTTTCGCGATACGTGCTGGAGAGCGGTGAGAAGTTTGGTTACAGCAACATGGGCACAGGGGAAAAAATCCAGGTTGAATTCGTTTCGGCCAATCCCACCGGTCCGCTGCACGTAGGACACGGCAGAGGTGCAGCATTTGGCGCCAGCCTTGCCAACGTGCTTGCAGCTGCAGGTTATTCGGTCACACGCGAGTATTACATTAACGATGCAGGCCGGCAGATGGATATTCTCGCGCTTTCCACCTGGCTGCGCTATCTGGAGCTGAACGGTGTCCGATCAGACTTTCCACCCAATGCCTACCAGGGGGAATATGTACGTGACATGGCGAGGCTGATTCATAAAGCCCATGCCGGGCGTTACATGCATAAGCCCGAATTGCTGTTGGAGGGCCTTGCCGGAGTGGAAGCCGGTACTGAGGCTGCGCTCGACGGATTGATTGCAAACGCGAAAAAGCTGCTGGGGCCGGATTACGCCTATATCCATAATTTCGTTCTGAACGAGCAACTGGGAGATTGCCGCAACGACCTGATGGAATTCGGCGTCACCTTTGATATCTGGTTTTCCGAGCAATCCTTATTCGACAGCGGGGGTGTGGCACAGGCTGTCCACCTGCTCGAAAAAGGCAATTACCTGTATCAGCAGGATGGCGCAAAATGGTTCCGCTCTACCCATTTCGGTGACGAAAAGGACAGGGTGGTGCAACGCGAAAACGGCCAGTTCACCTATTTTGCCTCCGATATTGCCTATCACCTCAATAAATTCTCACGCGGGTTCGACCGTGTGATCGATATCTGGGGCGCAGACCATCATGGCTACATTCCGCGGGTGAAAGGCGCCATTCAGGCATTGGCGCTCGATCCCGAGAAACTTGAGATTGCTCTGGTGCAGTTTGCCGTACTTTACCGCGACGGCAAGAAGGTGCCAATGTCCACCCGAGCAGGAGAATTCGTCACGCTGCGGGAGTTGCGCCAGGAGGTGGGAACCGATGCGGCGCGCTTTTTTTACGTATTACGCAAGAGTGATCAGCATCTCGATTTCGACCTGGATCTGGCAAAGTCGCAAAGCACCGATAACCCGGTGTACTACGTGCAATACGCGCATGCAAGGGTTTGCAGCGTACTGGAACAGTGGGGTGAAGATCCTGGCGTGCTGGTTACGGCCGACACCTCTGCATTAACCGGTCCTGCAGAGCTCTCCTTGTTGCAGAAGCTGATCGACTATCCTGAAACGGTCGAGGCCGCAGCGAGGGAGTTCTCTCCCCACCTGATCGCCTTTTACTTGAAGGAACTGGCAGGCGAGTTCCACAGTTACTATAATTCTACACGTTTCCTGGTGCCTGAGACGGCGGTCCGCCTCGCGAGGTTGGCCCTTGTGGCCGCAGTCAGGCAGGTATTGAACAACGGGCTTAAACTATTGGGCGTGACCGCGCCAGCAAAAATGTGATGACGCATCCTTACTTGAATCGAGATTATAAAACGCCTCTTCACTCGGGAAAGAAAACAGGCACCCTCTTTTTCGGGATGTTTATCGGCTATGCCCTGGGTCTTCTCACCGCCATGGGCACCTGGATGTACATCAGTCATGCCCCAAGCCCATTTATTTCACAGGATAAGCTAGCCGATGGTGCTGCAAGCGGGGATGTGGAGAAGTCTGAAAAAGAAGGGGAAGCGGACGGCACTGAGGACAAAACCGCAAAAGCGCCCGATAGCAAACCGCGCTTTGAATTTTATAATATTCTTCCCTCCACAGAGGAACCCGTAACGGAGCAGCAGTTGAAACAGGCTGCAAAGCAGCCAGCCTCGCAGGATAAGTACTTTCTTCAAGCGGGGTCATTCCAGAATCCGGCTGACGCCGACAATATGAAAGCGAAGCTGGCGATGCTGGGAGTGGAGGCGACTGTCCAGTCCGCCGATCTCCCGCAAAAAGGAATCTGGCATCGCGTACGTGTAGGGCCTTTTTCCAGTGTAGATGACATGAACCGGATTCGGGCGGCGCTCCAGCAGAATGGCGTTCACACCAGCCCCATCAGAGTGCATGAGGGAGCATAGCCCGGATATTTCCCAAACCGGCCTGAAAATTGTAGAAAGCGGTATGAACACTGGTATTTGATCAACCAAGGCTGAAATCCAGTTTGTGCCATCGGCCTTCACGGGCAGTGGCGGGTGTTTTGCGGCATCTTTGCGCCCTCGCTTCGCGCCAATAGGCCCGGCTATTGGCTTGGCGGGGGATACGCAAATCTACTCCCAAAACACCTCGCCATTATCCCGTGATCCGGTGAAATATCCGGGCTGGCAGTAAGACATGGGCCGATAAACGATCCATCAATCTCGGGGCGTCCAACTGAAGGAGAAAAATATGAGTTTACTGCGGCTGCTTACGGCATTCCTGTTGCTGGTCGGTATCAATTTTCCGTCAATTTCCACTGCTCGGGCGGATGTCGTCGAAGGAAAGGATTACACGGTCCTGCCTCGTCCTTTTCCAACGGAAGGGGGAAAGAATATAGAAGTCATGGAATTTTTCTGGTACGGCTGTCCGCACTGCTACGAGTTGCATCCACGCATCAAGGCTTGGCTCAAGCGCAAGCCTGATGATGTCAGCTTCCGCTACGTTCCCGCTGTTTTTCGCTCAAACTGGGCACCGGCCGCAAAAACATTCTATGCGCTCGAAGCGCTGGGGGAAAAAGATCGGCTGCATGACAAGGTCTATGATGCCATTCACAGAAACGGGATAGACCTGAGCAAGGAGGACGTGTTGTTCGACTGGATTGCAAAGCAGGGAATAGACCGCCAGAAATTTATAGATGTCTACAATTCGTTCTCGGTACAGAATCAACTGTCCAGGTCCATGCATTTCTCCAAGGATTATGGCCTTACTGGCGTGCCTGCGATAGCGGTGGATGGCAAGTATCTCACGAGTGGCAGATTGGGCAGTACGCCGGACGATACCATTCGGACTATGGAAGAGCTGATACAGAAAGTGCGCAAGGAACGGACCGGGAAATAGCACTCTTCCGTTGACACTTAAAGTCATTATCAGCGGCGCCTCCGCTGGGCTCGGGAGCGCTTTGGCGCGCCATTACGCGGAAAGGGGCGCAACGCTTGGTCTGATTGCGCGGCGAGCGGATTTGCTGGAAAGCCTTGCGGCGGAGATGGCGGAAGTATTCACCTACGTTGCCGATGTACGTGATGCTTCTGCCCTGCGGACTGCGGCAGAAGATTTTATCGTCCGCCATGGTTGTCCCGATATCGTCATCGCCAACGCGGGCATCAGCCACGGTACACTTACGGAATGTGCGGAAGACAAGGAGGTTTTTGAGGGTATTCTCGCCACAAACGTTGTTGGCATGGTGAACCTCTTCCAGCCCTTTGTTTCGGCAATGCGCGCAGCCGGGCGGGGGAGTCTTGTCGGGATCGCAAGTGTCGCGGGCTATCGTGGCTTGCCCGGCAGCGGCGCCTACTCTGCTTCCAAAGCGGCAGTAATCAGCTATCTCGAAAGCCTTCGGGTCGAGCTTCATGGAAGTGGCGTTTCCGTCATAACCATATGCCCCGGCTATGTCATAACGCCCATGACAGCCGATAATCCCTTCCCCATGCCCTTCATCCTGACGGCGGATGACACCGCCCAAAAAATCGCCTGCATTATCGAGCGTAAGAAATCGTTTGCTGTAATACCGTGGCAGATGGCAATTGTCGCGCGGGTCTTGCGATTGCTTCCCAATTTTTTGTATGACGCCCTGTTTGCCAATGCACCGCGTAAACCTCGTCTAAGCCACAAAGGCCCCAAAGAGAATTATCATGTTTCCGATTGATTTTTTGAGCGGGAGACTCCATTTAACCGATATGGCCAGTCGGTCAATCATGGTGTAAATGATATAAAGGTACAGCAATGACAGAAAAAGCGATTTTTGGAGCAGGCTGCTTTTGGGGTGTGGAGGCTGCTTTTCGGGTCGTCAAAGGCGTCAAGGAGGTTACCAGCGGCTACTCCGGCGGGCATCTGAAAAACCCGTCCTATCGCGACGTATGCACTGATAAGACCGGCCATGCCGAAGTAGTGCAGGTGGAATACGATCCGTCGCAGGTCAGCTATGACGAGTTACTCGACGTTTTCTGGAACTGTCATAACCCTACTACACTCAACCGACAGGGACCGGATGTGGGCACACAGTATCGCTCCGCCATATTCTTTTACACTCCTGAGCAGGAGGCTGTGGCGAGAGCGTCGAAGGAAAAACTGGAGCAAAGCGGTCGCTGGCGCGTACCGATCGTGACTGAAATTACTCCGGCTTCAGATTTTTATCCCGCTGAGGAATATCACCAGCGCTACCTTGAAAAACGCGGTATCTCCGGACACTGCCATATGTGAGCACTGACTCAGGCTTATTAGGTTTTGCCTGACATAAATTTCACTGGGGAGTCCGTACCTACTCCTGCGAAAGTAGCGGAAAGCGAAGTATCCCATTACAAGGGCCAGCTACAAGTCCTAGCGTTCGTTTTCCATTTTCCTGAATTTGGCGAAGGGAGAAGCCGCATTCAGGCCATGCTTTCAAGACGGTTTCTGATTTCAGCGATACGCGTCTCGCTTACCCTGGTATTGATGGCAACTGGCAGGCGGCTGGGATCGGAAACGCTTCTGGCCAACTCTGCGGCGATCGCGCCGGCATCCACGCTTCTGGCCGCGTGAAACGCTTCGCGTAACCGATCTGCCTGGGGATAAGGTCGTTCCGCGTAGCTTGGCCGTCCATGGAAATCACACGAGCAGGCTTGCAGGAATTCTTCGAAGCGCTCGGGTTTGCGATACGCATCTACCCCCTGGAGCATATTGGCGATCGTGGCAGGGCGTAGTTCCGCAGCGCGGTGCACGTCCCCGTGGTAGCGCGCCACCAGCAATGCCAGGTCACGCACTTCGTTGGGAGGTTTGATACGCTCGCATAAGCCCTGCACCAGTTTCACGCTGCGCGCTTCGTGCCCGATATGGCGGGGCCATTCTTCGGGAGGAGTAGTGCCTTTACCGAGATCATGGGTAAGTGCGGCAAACCGGACCGGCAGCGAATAGTTCCTCGAAGCGGCGTAATCGATCACCATCATTACGTGTACTCCGGTATCGACTTCCGGGTGATGCTGCGGTGGTTGCGGTACGCCGAACAAGGCATCCACTTCAGGCATGATGCGGGTGAGGGCGCCGCAGTCGCGCAGCGCGTAAAACATGCGTGAAGGACGGTGCTCCATCAAACCGCGTGCAAACTCCTGCCACACCCGCTCCGGCACCAGGGCGTCCACCTCCCCGTTGTGGACCATTTCGTTCATGAGCGCCAGTGTTTCGGGTGCAATATGGAAACCGAAACGTGCAGCAAAACGAGCGGTACGCAGGACACGGACCGGGTCTTCAGTGAATGCCGGGCCGATATGCCGGAGCACGCCGGCTTCCAGATCGCCGACCCCGCCAAAAGGGTCAATGATGTTGCCATGCTCATCCTTCGCGATCGCGTTTATTGTAAGATCACGGCGCGCCAGATCTTCCTGCAATGTAACCTCGGGGGAAGCATAAACCTCGAACCCTTTGTAACCGCGCGAAACCTTGCGCTCCGTGCGCGCCAGCGCGTATTGTTCCTGGCTTTCGGGATGAAGAAAAACAGGAAAATCTTTTCCCACCGGACGAAAGCCCAAGCGCACCATTTCTTCCGGCGAGACACCGACAACCACATAATCGTGATCCGTCACTGGCAATCCCAGTATCTCGTCGCGGACCGATCCGCCCACCAGGTAGGTTTTCATTCCGGAATTATCATCTGTATGAATCTATCCGCATCCTTAGGGAACCGCTGAACAAAGCCGCCGTCGCGCCTGCAAGGGATCTGTTCAGCGGTTCCCTAGTGCTCAACGCCCCGACCAATGCCGCAGATAGTCGTAACGCTCACGGGGCAACTGATGATTCAGGTATACTGGCGCTGCTTCTTCAAGTGCCGTAGGATGAATTCCCCAGACTTCCAGCAGCGCTTTGGGGTTATCGCAGTCACACACGCTATCGATCTTCATCGAATAGTAATTATCGACGCTCATCAGTTTGCCTGGCAGTATCTCCATTACTGCTGCTTCGAGATGGGAAAGGGCGTCTCCAAGGCCAATGATAGCGGGATCATGTCCCGTCACATGCGCCGCATACTCCACCAGTTCGCGAAGACTGTAGCACTTTGGTCCGCAGAGGTCATAGCTCCGTCCGATAGTACGTGGCTCATCCAGGCTGAGCGCAAACGCCTGCACGACATTCTTGACAAAGATCGGCTGGAATTTCGCATGGGGTGAGGCCAGGGGCAAAACCGGCAGGCGTCCCAGTTTGGCAAACAGATTGATCGAGGAGTCACCCGGACCAAATATGACTGACGGCCTGAAAACAGTTGCATCCAACCCGGATGTCTTTACGATCTGCTCTCCTTCCCCCTTTGAGCGCAAATACTCGCTCGGTTGGTCGGGCCCGGCCTTCAGGGCGCTCATATGCAGTATCCGGGTAACACCGTTGCGTTTGCAAGCGGCGATGATCTTTTGCGGCAGTTCGACATGGACAGCATGAAAGTCGCCATGCAACACGCCCACCAGGTTGATCACGGCATCGATGCCGAGGAGCAGCCTGTCGAGGTCTCTGTCATCGTAGATGTCGGCCTCGATCAGGTCCGTAGTGGGTATCGCCAGCAACTCCTTTGCACGCTCGTAGTTTCGAGTCGGAATACGCAGGTAGATTTCCTGGTCGGTCAGGAGATTTGCGAGATGTCGTCCGACAAAGCCGCTGCCACCAAAAATGCAGACATTATTGAATGTCATGACGCGTCCCTCACTCTGACACTTTTTCACTCCCGAACCGGGACGCCACAATACCCAGGCGCTGTTTCAGCGTCTTGACCTGGTGCCCAAAGTTGCGGGCGTAATACATGGAGTTGCTCATCACCTTCTTGACGTAATCCCGTGTTTCATTGAAGGGGATCGTTTCCGCATAAATCGCACCTTCCATCGACTTCTCATCACGCCACTGCCATACCCGGCTCGGGCCGGCGTTGTACGCGGCCGAAGCCAGCGACTGATTGTCGAACTGGGTCAGCACGTGTTTCAGATAATAGGTTCCAAGCGTCAGATTGGTATTTACCTCCGTCACGCGGCTTGGACGATACTTTCTCACTCCCAGTTGTTTGGATGCCCATTTTGCCGTCGCAGGCATCAGTTGCATCAGGCCCAGAGCACCGGCGCTGGACTTGGCATCACTGACGAAGCGGCTCTCCTGGCGAATGAGACCGTAGACCCAGGCCTCGTCGAGCTCTTGCTGCTTCAGGATGTTGCGCAATGCATCTCTATGCGGCGCAAGGAACCGCAGGTGGAAATCGTGGCGCTGGACAGTTCTGTCGGCGGTGTTGATGGCGCGGTCATAGTGCCCGTGACGACGGGCTACTTCCGCCGCCGCCAATAGATCATGATCGTTGAAATTTCGCACGGCCCAGATCCATTCCTGTGCCGCCTCCGGGCGCAAATTCAAGCTGTAGAAGGCTAGCGCTCGCGCGATTCCCGGCATCCGTTCCATTGCGGAAATTTCTTTCGCTGTCGGCTTGAAGGATTCCGCAGGAGCGCCGATGGTGACGCCGAGCTCTTCCTCGGCCAGTTGTCCGTAAAAATTATGCTCACTGCTCAATGGCGCAAGGATGGCGTTCGCTTCCTTTATCTTTCCTTTGGTTCTCAACGCACGCGCTTTCCAGTAACGCCAAACCCCCTCTCGTTGTTCCGCTGGCGACATTGCCTCGATCGTATCCAGCACGAGATTCCAGTCCCCGCCACGCAAGGCGGCCCGGGTTTTCCAGCCAAGCTGGGCGTCGGTGAGCTGGACAGATTTGTGCGTATTGGCGGCTTCCCCAAACCACTGCAACGCACGCGGGTCCAGCCGGCGGGCCCCTTGGTCCGCAAGTTGCACCAGAAAATACGCCTGATCTGGTGCACCGAAGCGGTCGCGTATCCGCGGCCAATAGGCGTGCGCCTGATCAAGCCCGCTGCGGAGCAAACGCACCATCGCGAAAAGTGCAATTTCCCGATCGGAGCGTGTTTTGATCTCACGCCGATGCCTCTCCAGATAGCGAAGAGGATTTTCTGTGGCGGCATTCAGTTTGCGTTCGTTCAGGGCCTGATTCTTAGGCAGGTATTCATTAATGCGTTTCGCCGCGCTGACATTGCCCGATTCGAGCGCAAGACGCAGCCTTGACCATATATCCTCGTCCGTCAGCGTCCCGGCAGTCATCAGAACATCGAATATCTGGTTACAGCTGTGCGGCATCTCGCGCGCGCTGAACCATAACTGAAATGCCTCCTTATAGGTGGTGCGATCGCCTGCGGCCATGCGCTGCTGAAGAGAGTAGCAGACAAGTTCGATATCCTTGTTGACCACGCGCGGATAGGTTTCTGCGAAAAGCTCCCACCGTTCGGTCCAGCCCAGGACCTTCAGCCATTCCCCCAGCAGCCGGTCGCTGAGCGGACTATCGTGATATTTCTCAACAAACTGCTTGACAGTCTCCGGACTCAGCTTAGGGCTCCAGAGTTGCGGTCGCAGTTGGTAATACGCTGCGTAAGGTTCAAGCACGTGTCCCCGCAACCGCTGTGCATACATGTTCACGCGCGCAGTATTGCCGGCCTGATAGGCGTGCCTCAGGGCAAGGAAGTCCTGATTCCTCGCCGCTGCATAGGTTGCGGTCGATGTTGTTGCCAAAAACAGCCCGATCAACAGTTTCTTCATAACCTGCTATACATTAGTAATCGAGGGAAAAATTGAAAGAGAACATCTGCTTCCGGCTGACTTGCATGCTGTTTTCTTTTAACCAGCCTCTGTCCCAATTCGGGTTCTGTTTCAAGAATAGCACATCATGCCATACATCAGCCTGAATCCGGCGACCAATGAAACACTGAAAACCTATACGAGCTGGAATGGCAATCGTCTGGCGCATGTGCTGGAGCAAACACATCGTGCACAGCCTGAGTGGGCGCGACGGAGTTTTCCCGAACGCGCAGAGCTTATGCACAGAGCAGCCCGCCTGTTGCACGAACGGGCCCCTGAATATGCCGTTCTTATAGCTGCGGAAATGGGCAAGCCTGTGCGTGAAGGGTGCGCGGAGGTGGAAAAGTGTTCGCTTGCTTGTGATTATTATGCCGTGCATGCCGAGCATTTCATGCAGGTCGAGATGGTTCAGACCGGTGCCGGCAAAAGTTACGTGTCCTATGAGCCTCTTGGAGTCGTCCTGGGCGTGATGCCCTGGAACTTCCCTTTTTTCCAGGTAATCCGCTTCGCCGTTCCTACACTCATGGCTGGCAATGGTTGTGTGCTGAAACATGCATCCAATGTTCCGCAATGCGCTTTGGCGCTCGAGCGGTTGTTCCAGGATGCCGGTTTTCCCCCGCATCTTTTCAGCACGCTCATGATAGAGTCCTCCGACGTGGGCGAGGCTATCGCCAGCCCTCATGTGCAGGCGGTGACGCTTACGGGCTCGGAGCACGCAGGCCGGGAAATAGCTTCCCATGCCGGACAGCACTTGAAGAAGTGTGTGATGGAACTCGGCGGGTCGGATGCGTTTATTGTTCTGAAAGATGCCGATCTGGAACTCGCCGCCACCCTTGCGGTGAGATCGCGCTTTCAGAACTGCGGACAATCATGCATTGCCGCGAAGCGCATTATTCCTGTGGCCGACATTGCCGATGAGTTTGGTTCGTTGTTTATAAAGAAAACAAAAGAATTGAAAATGGGCGACCCCCTGAACAATGCAACACAGATCGGCCCCATGGCACGGCTCGACCTGCGCGAAAACCTGCATCAGCAGGTAACCGATTCGATTGCACAGGGCGCACAGGCGGTTCTCGGGTGCGAGCCGTGGGAGGGAGAGGGAGCTTTCTATCCCCCGTCCATTCTGGATGGTGTCACACCCAGGACGAGAGCTTATCACGAGGAATTATTCGGACCGGTAGCCGCCGTGATACGGGCGGCGGATGAGGAAGACGCCATTCGCATTGCCAACGACACCCGCTTTGGACTCGGTTCCAGTATCTGGAGCCGCGATACCGAGCGCGCGGAGGAACTGGCGCGTCGAATTCAGGCAGGTTGTAGCTTTATCAATGGCATGGTCAGGTCAGATCCACGCCTTCCCTTCGGGGGAACCAAAGCCTCCGGGTTCGGCAGGGAACTATCCTACCACGGCATCCGGGAGTTCGTTAATATAAAAACGGTATGGATACGATAACCCTCACCAGAACTCCCATTACAGCGCACCCCTCATCTTCTCCTCCCTCCTCTCCTGATCCTTTTTTGAGGCAGGAAGGAACAGCCGTTGGGGAAATACTGAATAAGTCAGGTTAAATCACGCCCTGGCCCATCATCGCATCCGCCACCTTTACAAAACCTGCCACGTTCGCCCCGTTGACATAGCTGATGGTGCCGTCCTCCCGCCGCCCGTGCTCCGTGCAGGAGCGGTGAATAGCCTGCATGATCTGGAGCAATCGGGCATCCACTTCTTCCCGCTGCCAGGAAAGACGCATGGCGTTCTGGCTCATTTCCAGACCGGAAGTGGCTACACCGCCTGCATTGCTCGCTTTGCCGGGCGCAAAAAGAACCCCGCTGCGCTCGAAGTGTTTTACCGCCTCCGCGGTGGAGGGCATGTTGGCGCCCTCTGCCACGCATACCACGCCGTTTTTGATAAGCGTGGCGGCGTCCTCTTCATCCAGTTCGTTCTGTGTGGCGCAAGGCAGCGCAACCTCCACAGGAACATGCCACGGTCTTTTACCGGGAATAAAATCGGCTTTCACACGCTCTGCGTAGGCGTTGATACGGCCATACTGTTTATTCTTCACATCCATCAGTTCAGCGAGCTTTTCGGGGGTGAAACCTTCTTCATCGACTACGGTGCCGTCTGAATCGGAAACCGTTATCACTTTGGCGCCAAGCGCCATTGCTTTCTCCACAGCATATTGCGCCACATTTCCCGAACCCGAGACGGCAACGCGCATGCCTTCCAGCGAGCGTCCGGATTGCTTGAGCATCTCCTCGGCAAAGTAGACGGTACCGTAGCCGGTAGCCTCCGGGCGAATGAGGGACCCGCCAAAACTCAACCCCTTGCCGGTGAAGACGCAGTCGGCACGATTGGAAAGCTTTTTCATCATGCCTGCCATGAAGCCCACTTCCCGGGCTCCCACGCCGATATCCCCCGCTGGTACATCGACATCAGAGCCTATATGCCGGAACAACTCCGTCATATAGGCCTGGCAGAAGCGCATGATCTCGCCAGGGCTGCGGTCCCTGGGGTTGAAATCGGCGCCACCCTTGCCGCCACCCATGGGAAGTGTAGTAAGCGCGTTCTTGAAAGTTTGCTCGAACGCGAGGAACTTGAGGATGGAAAGATTGACCGAGGGATGAAAGCGGGTGCCCCCCTTATAGGGGCCAATGGAGGAACTGTGCTGTATGCGGTAGCCGCGGTTGACTTTCACCTCACCCCGATCATCCACCCAGGACACACGAAAAATGATTATTCGCTCCGGCTCTACAAGGCGGTCGAGAATGCCATGCTCCGCATAACGAGGGTTTTTGGTAATAAAAGGCCAGAGGCTCTCCACGACTTCCGTTACTGCCTGAAGATACTCGGGCTGCCCTGGACTGTGCTCCGCCACGTATGCGCAGAACTCCTGGAAACTGCGATATTTCATTGGTTATTCCCCTTGTGCTAAACCGCTAAACCATTTTCCCAAGACAAGTATTCTGCCAAATAACTTGGGGAACCGCACTGAATTTATGTTCGGAGTAGCGCGATAGAAAGCTGGATGCGCAGGACGTGCGGAAGAGGTGAGACATCGACGCATCGAGTGCCTTATTTTTCAGGAACAGACTTTCAAAGATCATTTCAGGGAGGTGTTCACAGGGAAAGCGAAGGGACAAGTCAAAGTGCGCCGGACCAGAGGTAGTCGTATTCTCGTTATCATATTCCTGTTATCCTTCTCATCCGCCTTTCAGTGACAACCCCAGACCCCTTACTCCTTATTGTCTTCATCCTCGTCGTCTTTCTTTCGAGGCCTTGTCGTCCACCAGACGACAAGAATCAGTAGCGATAGCGCTACACCGGCTTCGAGCAGTAATATCCACATAGGATCAACCATGATGTATATTTAGGGGAAGCCTCTGACGTCGCCGCGAGCGGACTGTTCGTTCAGAGATTTCCGAGATGAAACTTTAACCCAAAACCTTATGAAAGACCAATTACGCTCTCTTACCGTTGTTGCGTTACTGTTGCTCGGCGCTTGCAATATCATTCCCACTCCCCGTGTCTCCCCGGAGAAACCGGCCGAAGCCCAGCCTCCTATGCCTGTACTGAAACCCACCGACTGGGAGACAGTTGAGGGTTGGAGGGATGATGAGATTGTGCCGGCGCTGGAGGCGTTCCTCCAGAGTTGCACTGTTTTGAAAAAAAAGGCGCTATGGCAGGAAGCGTGCATTCAGGCTGATTCCATGAGAGGGCAGGATCCCGATACGTTGCGCCATTTTTTTGAAAGCTATTTTGTTCCCTATCAGGTATTGAATCCTGACGGCACCGAGAACGGCCTTATCACCGGGTATTACGAGCCCCTGCTCAAGGGGAGCCGCACGCCATCCGCCCGTTACCGTTATCCGCTTTATACGACACCCGATGAGCTGCTGGTGGTGGATTTGGGTTCTGTCTATCCCCAGCTCAAGAACATGCGGTTGCGGGGACGACTGGAAGGACGCAAGGTGGTTCCCTTTTATAGCCGGGCCGAAATATCCGGCGACCCTGCAACGCTACAGGGAAAAGAACTGTTATGGGTGGATGATGAGGTCGATCTGTTTTTCCTGCAGATTCAAGGTTCAGGGCGGGTGGAGCTTGAAAATGGCGAGATCGTGAGGGTGGGGTACGCGGATCAAAACGGCCATCCCTACAGATCCATAGGGAAGCTGCTGGTGGATCGGGGCGAATTACCCCTGGAAAAGGCCTCGATGCAGGGAATCAAGGCCTGGGGCCAGAAGAATCCGCGGAAGTTGCCGAATATTTTGCACCAGAATTCGAGCTTCGTCTTTTTCCGCGAACTGCCGGACACGATGGCGGGCCCGCTCGGCTCCATGGGTGTGCCTCTCACGGCTGGAAGAAGCCTTGCGGTTGATCCGCGTGTGATCCCGCAGGGCGCTCCGGTCTTTCTTTCCACTACCTGGCCAAATACCGATGAGCAGCTTCAACGGTTGATGGTGGCGCAGGATACCGGCGGGGCAATCAAAGGTAATGTACGGGCGGATTTTTTCTGGGGATTTGGCCCCGACGCAGCGGAAAAGGCGGGGAAGATGAGGCAGACGGGCAGGATGTGGGTCTTGATGCCTGCAGGATATCTGGCCAAAGACTCTATGCCCGCAGCGGGGATACTGGGAAGCTCCAAATAAGTCCGGAGTTGGAGGATTCAGGCGCTTCCCAGCGCTTTATCTTGCGGATGCTGCGTTTAATTTCTTTTCTATGGTTTCCGCGGGGATCAATCCCGACGTTACCGAGCCATTGGCAAAAATCAGCGTGGGCGTACCGCTTATATCGTTCTCTCTTCCCGCCTTCAGAATCCCGTCAATGGGTGTGGTGCAATCCTTGCCGGTGGGCGCAATATCCCTGAGCATGAAGTCTTCCCAGGCCTTGAGCCTGTCCGGGGAGCACCATATCGATGTTGCGGTTGGGATCGAGCCATTCAGCACCGGATAAAGCAGGGTATATACCGTTACATCCGTTACGTTAGCCAGTTCCTTTTCCAGACGCTTGCAAAAAGGGCAGTTGGGGTCGGAAAAAACAACAAGTTTGCGCTTTCCATTCCCTTTGACCGCCTTGATCGCATGGTCAAGGGGAAGCGCGCCGACGTCTATGCGCCGTGCCTCCTTGATCTGTTGCAAGCGTTCGGCAGTCAGGCTTTCCTTCGTTTTCGGATCAATTACGTGTCCGAAAAAAAAGTACGAAACCTTGTCGTCCGTATAAAGCAATTCGCCTCCCACCACCACTTCATATAGACCGAGATAGGGCGTCTTTTTTATACTTTCGATCTTCTCTCCGGGAAAATTTGCCTGAAGCGCTTTTTTCAAGGATGCCTCGTCAGCGGAAGCGCTGGAAAGGAAGAATAGCAATAAAGAAGGCAAAGCGAGGGAAACGAGTTTTGAACGCATGTCTTTACTCCGTTTTGGGTGGGATTGCAGTCGGGCTGCGTGTTGCTGCTTCTGGTGCGATGGACAGGAAAACGAATCAATCGGATTCAACTCAATGCCTGTTGCATCAAGCGGTCTTTTATCAGAGGCAACCGGTTGGTGATTTCCAGGCCCAGATTACGCAGGCGAATGAGTGTCGGGTGAGTATGGCTGAACAGCTTCTGCAAGCCATCGGTAACCAGTTCCATGGCCAGGATGTCTTCCTTGCGCGCGCGTTCGTAACGGCGCAGCAACAGGTAATCACCGCAATCCGGTTGCAGCCCGCGCGAGAGGATAACAGAGGCGAGTTCCTGTGCATCGCGTAAACCGAGATTCACGCCCTGTCCCGCAAGAGGATGTATGCCGTGCGCCGCGTCGCCGATGAGCGCAAGGTGCGGCTGCACCAGCTTTTTCACATGTACAAAATTCAGGGGAAAAGCGGCAGGTCGCGTAACAAGCCGCATCTTGCCCAGAACGTGCTGCGAAGCCCGGACGACGCGCTCGCATAATTCCTTTTCAGGTAGCCCGAGCATCGTTTGCGCCAGAGTTTCCCTTGTCGACCATACCATGGACACCAGCTTGCCGGGCATCGGCAGCAGCGCCAGCACGCCATCGCGTCGAAACCACTGATGAGCGACGTTATTATGGTGGCGCGCTGCATCGAAGTTTGCCACCACGCCCATCTCTTGATAGGAGTGCCGCGCCACTTCAATACCTGCCTGTTCGCGTACCCAGGAGTTCACGCCGTCTGCGCCAACGATCAAGCCCGTCTCCATGACAGTTCCGTCATCAAGATGCAACTCGGCGTGAGACTCGGCGCGCAGCATCAGAGAACATTGCGCGGGACAAAAAACCTTGATCGGATTCCCCCGGCGCTTGAGCCCCTTCCAGGCGGCGTCCTGGAGCTGGCGGTTCTCCACTATAAAAGCCAGTTCAGGAACCCCGATATTGTAGGCGCTGAAGTCCAGTCGTGCCGCGCTGTCGTCGCCAAAGACCGCCATATTGTGAACGGGAGTCACACGCTCCTGGTCGAGAGCGTCCCACACTCCCAGGTTTTGCAGGAATGCGGCACTGCCCGGACTGACGGCGTAGACCCTGCTGTCCCAGCTCTCATCCGCGGGAAGCGGCGGTATCGGGCGGGATTCAACCAGGGCTATTTTCAGACCGCTATCCTTGAGGGCGAGCGCCAGGCTTGCTCCAACCAATCCGCCACCTACGATAACGACATCGAATTTCATGGAAACATTATACAGCCGCTTTCTGCCGCGCGGGGATGCATGGATAAGCCGGTACGCCTGGTTTCCGTCTCGGGGGACTTATGAAACACAGCTATACTCTTTCTATTCTATTAACGGAATCAATCAGTTAGATAAGTCGACAATGCCATTCCGAATCTTGACAGGAATGTGTTGCGAAGGCATAATGCCAGACCTTCCATATAATACATGTGGCGAATTAGCTCAGTGGTTAGAGCAGCGGAATCATAATCCGTTGGTCCCCAGTTCGAATCTGGGATTCGCTACCAGTTGAATGGACCTGGTATTCTCACCAGTCCATTTTTGTTTGTATCTCCCCCTTCCTGCTTATCCCATTCCGCAAGCGGACCTGATATCTGCGAATCAATGCTTGCAGCATCATCAGGCATGCCTGCTATATTGGATTTTATGCCCTGGTTTTGCACCGGAAACAGATGCTATTTTTCAATAGTGTGTAGGAGGAGCGCCATGCCATACCATACACTGAAAGACCTTCCAGACAACGTTACCAATGTACTGCCGAAGCATGCTCAGGAAATATATAGAGCCGCTTTCAATAATGCCTGGGATGAGTACAAGGACCCCGATGAGCGCAGGGGCCACGCTTCGCGCGAAGAAACGGCGCACAAAGTGGCATGGACAGCCGTAAAAAAGGAATACGAGAAAGTTGATGACGAATGGCGCAAGAAAAAGTCGTGATCTTCCGGGGAATTGGAATGGACTTGTCAATTTCAGGGAATCTCTGAACA
>DATEEZ010000261.1:0-5896 GCA_035280905.1 Nitrosospira sp. | reverse complement strand
TCATAAAGATCGTCAAGTAAGCGAATTGCCCGCTCCCCCTCATAAGCGGCATTGAACTTCCCCTGCTCCGCCTCTTCCCTTACCTGCACTGTCCGCCGGGATTGAGATCTAACCCAGGCCTCCTCAAAAGATACGGATTATCTTTCTATTTTACACCTTGCTGATGAGCAGTCGCTTCCGCCGCACTCAAGAGCAACTTGCAGGAAAAGATGAAAAAGATGGCATGGTGGCTTTCTTTCTGAATGCAAGCGCTTCCACAGAATCGGATAGCGACCGGGTAAAAACGGCACCCCCCAAGATAACGCCACCTTTTTCATCTCATCGTTGGCTATCCATATTGAGGATGATTTCCCTCCCAGCAAGCATGAGTAGCGAAGAGTGTGCTCTACCGAACGTTATGATCCCTTAAAACGCTGTAACCTGTTTTCTGCAGAATGCGACAGGCTGCTGCAAACCGAGATAAACCTATTCCAACAGGAAATCGATTCATGAACAAAGATCAAGTGAAGGGAACCGCGAAAGACGTCACAGGAAAAGTTCAGGAAGAGACCGGAAGGGCTGTAGGAAGCAAGGAAGACGAAGCCCAAGGCCTCGGCAAGCAAGTTTCCGGCAAAGCCCAAAAGAAATATGGAGATGCCGAGGAAGCCGTGAAGGACGCGGCGGATGACCTTTAAGCCATGCGTTTCCGATATTCCCTCCCCTACCCCGCTTCGGCGGGTTTTGTTTATTGGCAGCCCCGCCTCGACAAAATCGATCTTTTGATACTTTAAGCTGTGTTAAGTGCATTTGTGCTAAAGCGAACAGAATTAGGCGGGTGACAAGTAATAAAATTGATGCAGGATTGAAAGTTCGTCCGCTATTTACCAGATAATCAATCTTTTAACGGGTTTTACTTATGGCCGTTTACCAGGACAACAGTTATCTTATTCGCTGCGACCATTTTGACTTCAACATTAAGCTTGCACCTGGTACCAGGGCCTCGGTTAGCGGTATCTATCGATGCATAGGCTGCGGCCATGAAATTGTCGCGAAGAAAGGGCAGCGGCTGCCGGAACACAAAGAACATACCCACGGTTTCGAGCTCGGGCCGGCGCGCTGGCAGCTTATCGTCTTCGTTCTCTAGCCCCAGTTTTTTCCGATCTCTTTCGAAGATTTTCATGGGGAACCGTGGAATAAACTGAACCTGTAGGTCCGGCTGTGAACTCCTATACTACAAGAAGCTTACGTCCCAATTCCCTTTTTTTGCAGCTCCGCCTTTGCATCCTGGCTCTTCTCCAGATCCAGTTCCATGTACTTCAGTACCGCGGGGGTTTTCGTAAACTGTATATCACGATACTCGACTACTTGAACCCGGTTACCCCAGGGATCGAGGAAGTCAAGGAAACCACCTTCCAGCATTGTCGCTCCCGCCGCTTCAGCAAGTTCTCTCACATCAGAGCGGTCATCGACCACGAGGCCGAAATGCCTGCTATCGTCTGCACTTTGCGACCGCCCTTCCATCAGTGCGATAAACTGGTCGCCCATATCGATAAAGGCAGCGCCCTGGCTCCGACCTCGTAATTTAAAGGTGAAGATACGGCCATAAAAAGCCAGTGCTTCTTCGATATCACCGACCTCCAGTGCAATGTGATTGATGCCGACCATGCGGGGTTTTGTCTTCTCGCCCATCTGCTTCCTCCGGATGAATACACGTTCTGCTGCAGGAATCATTACCTTTCTTGTCTATTTTAGCCGTCATTTTCTTTTTGCTTTTTCATGCCGCGTTGCATCGTTTTTGATATCCCCTCTGAGGAGCCTAACCATTTTGCGCGGCATGGAACGCTCTTAACACCGCAGGCAGAAACACGGCGCGAACTTCTGACGCTCCGCGCAGGCTTGGCTCAATAATCCCGGTGAACCAGGAGGGATCGCCCGTGAGGAAATGGCGGTGCACGTCGACGAGCTCTCCATAACGCGGAGCAAGCTGCCGAATAACTGCGTTGATGCGATGGAAGTTCGGCCGGGCGATACGCGCATCGGTGGCGAGAAAATTGCGGGAGTCATCGCCGAAAGTCGGATCGTAAACTGTGCCCAGCAGAACTGGCCGTACCGGAAGCGCTTGCAGAAAAGCATTCAACTGCTGTTGAAAGTACGCGATGCCCTCCCCTCGGTCCGAAGCAAGCCCAGTGAGAAGGTCATTACCGCCCACGGTCACCAGGGCGACAGCAGGACCTGTTGCCCTGATACCTCGTGCCTGCCAGGAGAGATTGGCAACCACGCCGCCATCACGCGCGCAATGGTCCAGTAGTGGAGTCATCGAGGATGACTGAGACCTGAGGTCGCGCCCCTTGAACTCTGGAAACAGGAAATCATTGTTGTGGATGATCAACTGCCCCGGATGCACGCCATATTCGTTGTAACGCCCGCAGTCGAGAATCGAATCCCCAAATGTGAAAACAGTGAATACCTTGTTCTTCGCTGAAATCGTTCTACTCAATGCCATTGTCGCGGCTCCGACCGTGAGGGCTTGCAGAAAACGGCGGCGCATCACTCAATTTCCGTGTTACGGAAGAACAATCGCGCGCTGGCACCGCTGTTTATACATCTTGCATAATCTGTGGATAATCGGTAATAATGCCATCCACTTCCAGTTGCCGGCATTCCTCATGCTCCCTTCTGGTTATCGGACCGTAAACAAAATTGCGGAACCCTTCCAACGCGGCCTGTTTCAACAAAGTACCATCCAGCACATTGTAATCCCACACCAGATGGTTGATCCTGGCGTTGCCATCACGATTGAAATCAGCCAGCAGGGAATCGAGGGTTTGCGGCCTGTGTGCGAGCAGCAGCCCGCAATTGAGCTTTAATGATGACGCGCAGATTGCGATCAGATCATGGCGGAAGGAGGTGACGATAATACGATGGCAAGCCTGATGCTTTTCCAGAACCCCCAGCACTGTCGATAACCCACCCAATGTTTTGATCTCGATATTCCATAGTATGTCCGGAAAGTGCGTGAGGGCCTCATCCAGGGTAGGTACCTTGTACCCTAGCTCACTTTCGATTTCGCTATGGGTAAGATCCACCACTGCCTGTCCGGTTGCCATTACCCTGTCATGGACCAGCACCGGGACACCGTCGCCGCTCATGCGCACATCGGTCTCGATTCCGTTTACACCTGCCCGTACCGCTGCTTCAAAAGCGGCAAATGTATTCTCGGGAACCGCGGCGTGATAACCTCGGTGCGCTATTACCAGCATAATTAGCGTCTTCCCAGGCTCATATCTATAAATTTACCCAAAGCATTTGTCCAGTCTTCCCTCACGTAAATGAAACCGTCATTGTGACCGCCCTGCAACTCGAGGAATTGCTTGGGATTGCGCGCTGCGTCGTATACGGCCCGCCCTTGAGCAAATGGAACAATTTCATCCTGAGGACTGTGCGCAACAAATACGGGACAGGTCACATCCTTCAAGTGCTCGAGGGTGTTGTATTCGAAACGGGAAAGCCGCCTGATGGGAAGATAAGGGTAAAGTTGCGCTCCCATGTCAGGGACCGAGGTAAATGCGGAAACCAGAACCAGAACGCCGGGTATTTCGCGGGCCGCGAGCCAGGAAGCGATTGCTCCGCCAAGAGATTCGCCGAACAACACAACATCGGCAGGCGGAATTGCCTTCTTTTCGGTTATGTACTGCCAGGCAGCAACAGCATCCCGGTACGTCCCCTGCTCTGTTGGTTTGCCGCTACTTTCGCCGTAGCCGCGATAATCGAAAATGAAGGTGTTATATCCAAGCCGGTAAAACATCGACAAATAGCCGATCCGGTGTGAAATGTTCCCGGCATTACCGTGAAAAAACAGGACAGTTGCTTTTGCATCAGGTGCCGGAACAAACCAGCCATGCAGCCTTTCCCCATCCGCAGTCTCCACTTCGACAGATTCGTAAATAAGTCCTGAACTATGGGGAGTTTCCGTGATGCCACGTCCAATTTCGGGGTAATAAACAAGTTTGGGCTGGACGAAGAATATCAGCGCCGCGAGAGCAGCATAGATGAGTGCCATCATGATGGTTAGACTGAGCAGCATGCGCATGGACTGTAATCCGACAGTTTAATCCCCAGGGCCGACAGTTATAATAACGATTTTTCAGTCAACAGTAACAGGAACAAGAATGAATCTTGATCGGGTAAGCTCCGGCCGTGATGTGCCGAATGATTTCAATGTCATCATAGAAATACCCATGAATGCCGATCCCATCAAGTACGAGGTGGACAAGGAAACGGGAGCAATGTTCGTCGATCGCTTCATGTCGACATGCATGCACTACCCCTGTAATTACGGTTATATCCCGCACACACTGTCTGAGGATGGGGATCCCGTGGACGTTCTGGTGATTTCGCCGGTTCCGCTCATCTCGGGAGTGGTGGTACGGTGCCGGCCGCTGGGTATGCTTCAAATGACCGATGAGGCAGGCGGAGATGCGAAGGTTCTGGCCGTGCCGATCGACAAGCTGTGCGGCCTCTACCGCGGGGTGAAATCCCATGCCGACTTGTCTGAACTGACACGCTCACAGATTGCCCATTTTTTCGAACACTATAAGGATCTGGAACCCGGCAAATGGGTCAAGATAACTGGATGGGCCGGGGTGACGGAAGCCGAAGTGGAAATTACGAGCGGAGTGCATCGCTATAACTCGGCTGTGAAAAAGCCAATGTTTTAAAAGCAGGTTTTAAACCTGGGCAAAAGCACCGGTAAACAGCGGGCAGCATGAAAAGAAAAAAATGAGTTGGCTCGAACGTATCGTATTGAGAGGTGAGATTGTCACACTGGAGCCGCTTGAAACTGGGCACATCGAGCCTTTGCGGTGTGCGGTAAGGGATGGAGAATTCTGGAGGCTCTGGTTTGCGAATGTGCCCTCGCCTGAGCAGATGGAAAACTATGTGATCACTGCCATTGAAAATGCTGAAAAAGGAAATATCGCATTTGCGGTGAGGCTGAGTGCGACAGATAGAATAGTGGGCACGACTCGTTTCTATAATGTGGATGAGGCAAACAGGCGCCCAATGCTCGGCTACACCTGGTATGCGAAATCAGTCTGCAAAACAGGGGTGAACACTGAAAGCAAGCTGTTATTGCTCCAACATGCCTTTGAGAAAAAGAAAGCGATAGCGGTAGAGTTCAGGACACATTTTTTTAACCAGGTCTCAAGAACCGCAATTGAACGCCTGGGTGCGAAACAAGATGGAATATTGCGGAACCACCAAATCATGCGGGATGGTTCTATCCGTGATACCGTCGTTTATTCAATCCTCCAGCATGAATGGCCGTCGGTGAAGAACAATCTGCTGAGCAAACTCTCGTCTAAGCAGGGAAATCCCGCCCCTGAATAAATATAGTCCATCAATGTATCGCACGCTCGGATCCTTCCAGTAGGAACTTCGAAAGCGGGCAAACCATCCAAGTATGGTGGCGCAATCGCACATCCGTCGCCATCGAGGAATACAACGCGGGAGAGCGGGCATGAATCGACGAAAACTGCTGGGATTGCTTGGAATAACCGGAATCAGTATGCTCGGTAGACATTCATGTGCCACTGCCGGAGGTGAGGAGATAACCCGTAAGATGATTTCATGCGTGGTAACACCACAGCAAACGGAAGGGCCTTATTTCGTCGATGAGCGCCTGCACCGTTCAGACATTCGATCCGATCCTTCCGATGGTTCGATAAAAGACGGCCTTCCTCTTGCACTCGAAATCCGCGTTTTCACAGTGGGCAAAGGCGGTGCAGACAGGTGCCTGCCGCTTGCCAATGCCTTAGTGGATATCTGGCATTGCGATGCACAGGGAATCTATTCTGATGTCGAGGACAGGAATTTCAATACAGTGGGAAAGAAGTTCCTGCGCGGCTATCAGGTAACG
>DATEEZ010000260.1:0-6300 GCA_035280905.1 Nitrosospira sp. | reverse complement strand
AGTATTTTTGCCCCAAATTCCTCGGTCAATTCCAGCTCTCCCGGATGATTGGCATCGTAAAGAATCAGCGGATGCAGATTACCGTCACCCGCATGAAAGACATTCATGCAACGCAAGCCGTACTCAGCAGAAAGCGCTTCGATTCCGGCTAGCACACTTGCGAGATTCTTGCGCGGGATGGTGCCGTCCATGCAATAGTAATCAGGGGAAACCCGGCCTGCAGCAGGAAAAGCTGCCTTCCGCCCCGCCCAGAATCTGATGCGCTCGGCCTCGTCCCGGGAGGTCCTGACCTCCGTTGCGCCGCTTTGCCGCATAATCTCGTTGATGCGCGCGATCTCCTCCGCCACCTCTTCCTCCGCGCCGTCGGATTCGCATAACAGGATCGCAGCCGCTTCGACGTTATAGCCGGCGTGGACATACTCTTCCACTGCCCCGGTCGTGATCTTGTCCATCATTTCCATTCCGGCCGGGATGATGCCGGCGCCGATCACATTCGCCACTGCATTCCCCGCGTCACGGATGTCCTCAAACGCAGCCAGGACAACCTGGGCTTTCTCCGGGCGTGGAGTCAGTTTCACTGTCACTTCAGTCACGATACCCAGCATACCTTCACTGCCTGTCATGAGCGCCAGCAGATCGTAGCCGGGCGCATCCAGGCCATCGCTACCGATTTCGAGAAGTTCGCCTTCAATGGTCAAAACACGCAGTTTGAGGATGTTGTGCACAGTCAGTCCATATTTCAGGCAGTGCACGCCACCAGAATTTTCCGCTACGTTACCACCGATGGAGCAGGCGATCTGGGAGGAAGGATCAGGCGCGTAATACAGCCCATAAGGGGCCGCAGCTTCGCTGATCGCAAGGTTACGTACGCCTGGCTGCACCCTTGCCGTACGCGCTGCCGGATCGATCTCCAGTATGTTTTTCAGCTTCGCCAGCGACAACAGCACTCCCTGCGGATGCGGCAAGGCACCACCGGAGAGACCAGTGCCCGCCCCGCGCGCAACCACCGGAATCTGCAATGCATGACAAGCTTTCAGAATTTCTGCCACTTCATCTTCCGTTCGTGGCAGCACCACGAGCATGGGCGTTTGCCGATAAGCGGACAGACCATCGCACTCGTACGGCCTCACGTCTTCGGTCTCATGCAGGACTGATTCCGCAGGCAGAAAGGTCCGAAGCTTTTTTACAATTTCGACGTTCATACGTGATTCATTGCCGCTAACTCAACTTATTCAATTTTTGGTCCTTCACAGGCGAACCTTCCACGGCCTCGATCTCATGATTCGCCAATTTTTCCAGCATCCGTACCATGGCGGAACTATCCCATCCGGCGCCGCCATGCGCGATGCACGCATTCAGCAATTCCTGCACCGCCGCCGTGCCGGGCAGGCTCACGCCCAATGCCCGGGCGTTGGCCAGAGCAAGGCCCAGGTCCTTCTGATGCAGTTCGACGCGAAATCCGGGCTCAAACGCGCGCTTGATCATGCGCTCGCCGTGTACTTCCAGCACGCGTGAGTATGCGAAACCGCCCATTAACGCCTCGCGTACTTTCCCCACATCGGCACCCGCTTTAGAGGCGAACACCAGACCTTCACCCACCGCCTCGATAGTGAGCGCGGCGATAATCTGATTGGCGAGCTTGCAAACTTGGCCCGTGCCATTGGGACCGATCAGGGTTATCGTTTTACCCATTAACTCGAGAACCGGCTTCACCTGTACGAATGCGGGGGAAGTGGCGCCGACCATGATGGTGAGAGTGGCGTTCCGGGCACCGATATCTCCGCCCGAAACGGGGGCATCCACGTACTCGCACCCAAGCTCATTGATTGCAGCGGCAAATTTCCGTGTCTCAGCTGGCGAGATACTGCTCATGTCCATCACGATCCTGCCTTTACTTTGCGCCGTGCTCAATCCCTCCGCAACCCCTTTATCACCGAACAGCACCCGCTCCACATCGCCCGTGTCGGGAAGCATGGTAATGATAATGTCAGCATTCTGCGCGACTTCAGCCGGTGAAGAACAGGGTTGCCCATCTAGCGTAAGCAATTCTGCCGGCACACCGCTGCGGGAATGCAGAAATAAGGTATGGCCACCCCTGATCAGATGGCTCGCCATCGGCTTACCCATGATGCCAAGACCAATGAAACCAATTTTCGTTCTGCCCGTCATATCCGTATCCATGTGCTGACAGCGTTAGTGATTATTCACCTTCGCTACTCATTTCTACTCATTTCCTGTCGCCGAATTTCCGCATGAGCCTGAGCTCGTCTGGTGTAAACTTTCGATGTCTCATGCGAAACATGAGCATATTCGTCTCAAATTTTTTCTCCATATTCTGGAGCAAAAGCATTATCGTCAGACTGGATTTTCTGGCACATCAAAAAAATCGAATCTCTATTTTGGAGAAATCCACCCCGGAGCAGGAATGACCGCATTTCAAAAATATCGCAGTAACCCTTACCGTATTGTCCGTAACGATACGGTCCTCGACACGGAAGCATTGAACGCAGCGCGAATCGAAACGGGAGCAGCCTCAGCAACCTGTTGCAGTACGAGCAGCAACGTCAACAGGGCAAAAGCTTAAGCATGAGCAAACAACCAATCGTCATTATTGGCAGCGGCCTTGGCGGCTACTCCGTCGCGCGGGAATTCCGCAAGCTGGATGTTACAACGCCCATTATGATCATTTCCGCGGATCATGGCGGTTTCTATTCCAAGCCGATGCTTTCAAATGCCCTGGCGACAGGGAAAACGCCTGCCTCCATAGTCACTGCAAGCGCCGAGAAAATGGCCGAGCAGCTTAAACTGACAATCCGGCCTTATAGCCGCGTGAGCGCTATTGATCCATTCAGCAAAACAGTCACTCTACAGGATGGAGAGAAAGTTTCCTACAGCAAGCTCGTTCTTGCAATGGGAGCCGATCCGATCCGCCTGCCTCTGGAAGGGGAAGGTACAAAAGACATTCTTTCGGTCAACGATCTGGAGGATTATCAGCGGCTGCGTGACGCCCTGGGAGGAAAAAAGGATGTCACCATCCTTGGGGCGGGCCTGATCGGCTGTGAGTTTGCGAACGATCTGACGACCGCAGGTTATCGGGTACGGGTGCTCGATATCAGCGTCCAGCCCTTGGGTCGGCTTCTGCCGCCAGCCGGGGGCGCTTTCATGCAGCGCAAACTCGAAGCCGCCGGTGTCGTTTTTCACCTGGGTACTACGACCGAATACGTGGAACGGATCCATGAAAGTTTTCGCCTGACTCTTGCCAACGGAGAAACGCTGCAAACCGATATTGTGCTCTCCGCCGTCGGGTTGCGTCCACGCACCGACCTCGCCCGCGCTGCAGGCCTCGGGGTGAACCGGGGGATAGTGGTAAATCGCTCCTTGCAGACGCACAATGAAGATATTTACGCGCTAGGGGATTGTGCAGAAGTGGAAGGCAGAGTTTTACCCTTCGTCATGCCGATCATGCATGCCGCGCGGGGACTGGCGTCGACTCTTGCTGAAACGCCCACTCCGATACGCTATCCGGCAATGCCTGTCCTGGTTAAAACGCCAGCCTGCCCGGCCATCGTGTCACCACCGGCAGTTGGGGTGCAGGGCGAATGGGCAGTGGAGGAAGATGAAAGCGGCGTGAAGGCCCTGTATAAAACCGCCGAGGGCAAACTGCTCGGTTATGCCCTGCTTGGAGCAGCGACTAAGGAAAAGAATGCGCTGGCTGCGGAACTGCCAGCAGTAATGGAGTAGAACGCTGGGGTCGATCTTGAAGCCTGTCCGGCTTATATTTTATGCATCAGTGTCATGTCCAGGCGCATATTCACGCCAGCTGCTCCAACTGTCAGTTCGAGCGTGAATTCGGTCAGTCATCGGGCCGCAACTTCGGATAAAGCTGTATCGATACCCGCCTTGAGCACCTGAAGTTCCTGCTGCCGGATTTCCCGTCGGACCTTTCAGTCACGCAGCGCCTTGCGCACGACTTCGCTTGCCGAGGCATAGTCGCCGTCAGTGACAGCCGCCTGATAGGCTCGCCAAGTTTTTTAAACATCAAAAGAATTTTGCTCGGGCCCGCCAGTGGTAGCAAGCCCCAGCATTATTCTTAAGTAAAAAGCTTTTATCCGGCATGCGACCCCCCTCTCTGCGCAACTGGCTCGGACTCTGGCACACCCGAGTTTATCCACACCTGTTCCAGCTGCGGTTGCAGAAGCTTTATAGAGAACTTGGACTCGATCTTGCGCCTTCCTCTTTCTCCGAGTTTCTGGCGAAATGAGGGCGCAGCAAGCAGACGCGCTAAAGCATGAGCGAGTCCTACAATATCACCAGAATCTACCAGTAGGCCCTCTTGCCCTTCCGTTACCACCTCGGGTATGCCTCCAACAGGGGTAGTTACAATGGGAACCGCCCAGGACATCGCTTCCAGGATCGCCATAGGCATCCCTTCGTGGTATGAAGGAAGTACAAAGATAGCTGCTCGAGCGAGCAAATGATCTCTTTCTGCTTTACCAAGCCACCCCGCCAACAGAATCTTGTCACTGACACCCAGTTCTTCCGACAACATCTGTGCCCGCTGCAGTTCGCCATCGCCCCCGATAACTAACCTGAAGTTTTCGCTCAGCAACGCTACCGCCCGAATCAGGTCAAATGTACCCTTACGCTTGCCAACATGACCAAGAAATAATATAAGAGGGGGATCACATAGATCGCTGCTACTTTCGTCTATCTCTTCCTCACGTAACGCCGTGGCAGGTAGCGGTACGGAGTTAAAAAGAACTACTGTACGTGTAGTAGGACAAATCTTCCTAATGTCTTTAGCCCAACCTGGGGATAAAGCAATAACATATAGCGCCCGCGATAGCAGAAATCTGATTAACTTCTTTCCACGTTCTCCGCACTCATGCTCAAAAAAATTAACAAAATCTGGACTGTGCAAGTGAATGAGATACGGGGCCCGAAACGCCATCGCCGTCAACAGAAAAAATGACTTCCTCCATGTGCTTGCTCTCGAAGACATGTGCACATGAAGCAATCCAATCTGACCAGTAACCAGCATGTAAAGTAACTGTAGTATTGCTACTGCTGCCGCACGTGCTTTTGCAAATCTCGAACCCTGCACATGCGTCACTACATACTTGACCTTCCATTTCTTCAGCACTCCGCAATCTCGGTAGTTGCCGACTAGGGCCGCGATTCCACCATGTGCTTCGGGCGATGTTCCGAGCATTATGATTTTCTTGTACTTTCCTTTTTTTATCATAATCCTTTCAACTCAACCGCAAGTGAACAAGCAGACTTAATGGCAGCAACCCATTGGCGCATGCGCTGCCGTGGATGCACATTGATGTGCTCCATCCAGTGTAAGTAAGCATCGCATTCCAGGTGGCGTACCCTCAGGATCTATGGGAGGACAGCCTGGTCCTTCCAAGCTGTAGCAGGCATCGCCAGCGCCCGCAGCTGCCAAGGCCATGCCAATGATTGTTTTTTTCATTTTTCCCCTTTCCTGTAAGTACATCAGAAATCTTCCTCAGGTTCTCCACCTATCTCTAGGCAAATACTATGTCTTTCCTTATTGCAGCATAAAAACAAATATTTAAAAGAAGATTTACGAATATCCCTATCATTGAGTGTAAGAACTTTCGGCAATGGATTGTGGATTAAATCCACCATTCTTGAGTACGAGGTGCTCCAGACCCGAATAATTTTTCTCAACAGTAAAACCGCTGCTTCACACGTCCGTCCCTCCGTTCGAAAATCTCTCACTAGGGCCTAGCTCTAGTGAGAGTGGCGCATCTCCCAAAAAACTTATCGCTAGATACGTTTTTGACTTATGATCGACTCTCTATCGCAGCACTGTTAAGTCGTGTGAGAGCAAATGATTATCGGCTACGGTAGAACATCAACCATCGACCAAACCGCCGGTTTCGAGGCTCAGCTCAAGGAGCTTTGCCTTTGCCGGCCAGAACCAGGACTAAACTGAAGGCTGCCGCGAAGGACCACACGTCATGCTGGAAAACAATCCTGAGCGCGTCAAATACGCCGCCTAATACTATTTGTTCACCGGGGGTAAATAGATCAGTTTGAGCGGTTTATGCACCCGACTGAATTACAAACTGTGTAGGTTAGAATTCAGAATGGTGGACAGCGCTTCCTTTCCCCTATGTCATCCCATGTCTCGGTGCAGGGATAGGTGTGGCCTGAATCAACACTTCAATTGATCCATTGCAGGGAGGGGATTTTGCTTTCAACAACGGACACCTTTATTTGGCGTCTACTGGGAACCAACTCGTTGACGTGAATTTAAGCAACACCTCT
>DATEEZ010000259.1:0-6329 GCA_035280905.1 Nitrosospira sp. | reverse complement strand
GTGAACAGAAAAAGCGATAATCCAATACGCAAGGTCAGGGACCTGACAACACGGGTGTCATGTCCCTTATCCTTGACCAGATAGTAGAGCGCGGATCCCAGGCTGGCAAATATGAGAAACAGAAGTAGTACGATAACGATTTTCAAGGCTTGATCCCGGAATTGTTAGGTCTTAAGAAGAAGTTTAGCCGAGTTTCGCATCCTATCCAATGACTATTTCAGGCTGGCGTTTTACGCCGCGATTATGGTCAACAGTAGCTGCAATAGCTGTGATAACGATTATGGTGCAACTTGGTAACTGGCAACTCTCGCGAGCGCAGGAAAAGGAATCCCGGCAGGAGCGGCTTGACCACCTTTCGCAGGAACCGGCAATTGCGCTTCCTGATAGCGTGGTGAAGCTTGAGGATTTTCAGTATCACCAGGTTGAAGCACGGGGCGAATACGTACCGGAACACACGATCTACCTTGATAATAAAATATACAAGGGTATCGCCGGCTACCAGATTGTAACGCCATTGAGAATTGGTAACAGTGCGATGCACGTTCTGGTAAACCGGGGATGGATAGCGGCAACCCGCGACCGAAGTAAATTGCCGGAAGTGGCTACACCAGGTGGGAAGATTGTCGTTTCGGGCATTGCAACGACAGCAATGCAAAAAACCTTGGAATTGTCCCCCGAACAGGTATCCGGCAAGGTGTGGGAAAACCTGGATCTTGAGCGTTATCGAAGCAGTACGGGTCTGGAGTTACAGCCGGTGATGATCTTGCAGAAAGATCAACTGAATGATGGTCTGGTGCGGGAATGGGCTCGACCTGATTCCGGCTCGGCCAAGAATATCGGGTATGCACTCCAGTGGTTTGCGATGGCTCTCGCCGTATTGATTATCTATTTGGTGCTAAGTGTCAAACGAGAGCATTACAAGAAAGAATAGGCGGACGCTGATACTGCTGGCGCTGGTGTTGAGCGCGCCCTTTATAGCCTCCTATATGCTGTATTTCTGGAATGTGCGGCCTCAGACCGTAAATTACGGGGACCTGATAGCGGTCAAGCAATTGAAAGGCACGGGGCTGAACGAAGCAGATCAGACGATTTTTCGCATGCGCGACCTTCGCGGCAAGTGGGTGCTGATGTCGATCGACTCGGGATCATGTGACGAGCAATGCCAAAAGAAGCTCTACTACATGCGGCAGGTGCGGACCTATCAAAATACCGAAATGGATCGCATCGAGCGGTTATGGTTGGTTGATGACGAACAGAAGCCCTCCCCCGAAGTACTGAACGACTACAAGGGAATGCATGTCATCCTGGCGAAAAACAGTGAATTGCTCAAGGAAGTTCCTACCGATGGTTCACAGCATGACCATATTTATGTGATAGACCCCATCGGAAACCTGATGATGCGTTTTCCAAAGGATCCTGACCCTGGAAAGATGGCGAAAGACATCAAGCGACTGCTCAAGGTATCCCAGCTGGAACACGCAATGGGTACCGACATGAAACACTGAAAGATACCGCAGCGGGAACTGGATTGAGTGCAAACGCAGGGACTGCTCCTGCACTGCTCCTGCACATCGGTTAGCCGCGATCCACATTGATTTGTCGAAACGGCGGGCCCCGAGCCTGCGATAATTAGGAGACGAAACGTTATGGCTACAACGAGTATTGCTTGGCAGCAAACTGCTTCGCGTGTGCAGCAGTTTTACCGGTTAACCAAGCCGCGAGTTGTATCGCTTATTGTTTTTACGGCGGTTATAGGCATGTTTCTGTCCGTTCCAGGTGTTGTACCCCTGGATACGCTCATCTTTGCCACAGTAGGGATTGCGTTTGTTGCGGGCGCTGCCGCAGCCGTCAACTGCCTCGTTGAGCAGAAAATCGATGCTGTCATGGCGCGCACGCGCGGTCGGCCACTGCCTCGCGGTACCGTTACGTCGCCTGAAACTCTCGTGTTCCTCGCACTCGTCGGCGGAGCTGGACTGCTGATACTGCATCAACTGGTCAATCCGCTGACCATGTGGCTTACACTTGGAACCTTTGTCGGCTATGCGATTATCTACACCGTGATCTTAAAGCCGATGACACCGCAAAACATCGTGATTGGCGGCGCTTCCGGCGCGATGCCGCCAGTTCTGGGTTGGGCCGCGATGACCGGCGAAGTGTCCGCTGATGCCCTGCTTTTGTTTCTGATTATCTTTGCATGGACGCCGCCCCATTTCTGGGCGCTTGCACTCTATCGGAAACTGGAATATGCAAAGGTCGGCATGCCGATGCTGCCGGTGACCCACGGCGACAAATTTACGCGCCTGCATGTTCTGCTGTACACACTGATACTCATCGCGGTAACGTTGATGCCCTATGCCACCCAGATGAGCGGGCTTATCTATCTGGTCGGCGCGATAGTGCTGGATGCGATATTTTTATACTACGCAGTAAAAATCTACCTTAGCTACAGTGATCAATTGGCCCGAAGCGCGTTTCGTTACTCGATCATTTATCTGGCAGCGTTGTTTGCCGTACTGCTGATAGACCATTACATACGTTTCTGAGGGGCATGCGTGAGGCATCGGCCGCACTATTACACACTTGTAGTATGGTTGGCAACGGCACTACTGACGGCGCCGTTCCTTTCAGCATGTAGCAAGACAGAAAAGCCGGCGTTTCTTTCGACGGACATCACGGGCGCGGATTTCGGCAAGGATTTCAACCTCACGGATCACAACGGGAAGATCCGGACCCTTGCCGACTTCAAGGGGCAGGTCGTCACGGTATTTTTCGGCTACACTCACTGTCCCGATGCCTGCCCTGCGACCATGGGCAACCTTGCAGCGGCGATGGATATTCTCGGTGCCGATGCATCGCGCGTGCAGGTACTGTTTATTACTGTCGATCCCGAGCGTGACCGGCCTGAAGTCCTGAAAGCCTATCTGTCTGCCTTTAATCCCGGCTTCCTCGGCCTGTATGGCGACGAACGCGCGATAAAGAAGACCACTAAAGAATTTAACGTCATCTACCAGAAACAACACGGGGGCCCGCACCAGCATGACAGCGTGGACCACTCCACGGGAACCTACATTTACGATACAAAGGGAAAGCTGCGGCTATACGTGAGCAGTGATAAAGGCGCAGACGTCTTCGCCCACGATATCTCCCAACTCCTGAAAACTTCGGGTTAGCAAAGGCGCTTGCTTATCTTGAATTGAACAAATACGGCAACATTCTCGTTGCCGATCCGCAAGCCGAACATCCCTATGGAAACAGTTTTCCGGGATTCAAAATATTGTTGGGATCAAACACCCGCTTGATCTCCTTCATGAGTTCCATAGTGGTGGGATCGATTTCTTTTCCGATATACGCCCTTTTTTCGCTACCCACGCCATGCTCACCTGACAAGGTGCCATTGAGTTCGATTACAAGGTCGAATATCTCGTTCAGACACATTTCCGCCCGCCGCATCTCATCCGCGGACTCGGGGTTCACTAGCAAGTTCACGTGAATGTTGCCATTACCGGCATGACCAAAATTAACATTGGAAAGACGATACTTCGCACTCAATTTGGTGAGTCCCTGCAGAAACTCCGGCAGAGCAGAAACCGGAACGACTACATCCTCATTGATTTTTTTTGGCGCAATATCCCTCAGCAGGGGTGATAAGGCCTTTCTCGCGCGCCACAGTGCGGCAGCATCTGACGTCGGCGCCGCGTGAATCAATCCGCTGCCCCTGCAAGCGTGCAGCACTGCGTCACGTGACTCTGCAATTGACTGCTCCGTACCATCCACTTCGATCATCAGCATGGCGCGCGCATCAGCAGGAAGCATATTGGGGAACCGGCCCCTTATCAGATTCAGGGACCCAGCATCGAGAAACTCCAGCGCACTAGGAGTCTCCGGAAGCGCCATGATCCGGACAATGGCATCTGTGCAGCCGGCGAGTTCGCTATAAATTGCCGTCACGCCTCCCAGCGCCTGGGGAAGCGGGGTTAGCTTTAGGGTAGCCTCGGTAATAACTGCCAATGTACCTTCGGAGCCTATCAGAAGCCGGGTGAGGTCGTATCCCACGACGCCCTTGGTCGTATAGCAGCCCGTACGGATCACTTCGCCCTTGCCGGTAACTGCTTTCACTCCGAGTACATGATCGCGGGTGGTTCCGTACTTTACCGCACGCGGTCCACCGGCCGAGGTCGCAAGGTTTCCCCCTATGCTCGAAAAAGCTGCACTGGAGGGATCCGGGGGCCAGAAAAAACCATGCGTTCTTGCAACATCCTGCACTGTCTGGTTTATAACTCCCGGCTCAGCAATGATGACGCGATTGGCGGGATCAACCTTGATGACACGCACCATCCGTTCCAGCGATAACGCAATTCCACCAGATTCCGGGAGGCTGCCGCCAGAGGTTCCGGTACCTCGTCCCCGAGGTACAAGCGGAATCCTGGTCTCGTTACAGAATTTTACTGCCGTCTGTACCTCCAGAGCCGACAACGGAAATACTACGGCATCGGGCGGAAAAATCTTCCGAGTATTATCGTACGCATACGCGTAACAATCCACTGGATCGGTATAGACCTGATCCAGAGGAAACAGCTTCCCAAGCTGCGCAACATGCACGGCAGAAAGCATCAAAGACGTGCGAAAAGACAGATCATTCCACTGCTGCGGAACTGGAAATTTGGCTCGCCTCCTTCAATAAACGCGACGTCGGAAGCTTACTCCATGTACTCGAACACCTTGACCACCTTCTTGACACCGTTGGTCCGTTTGGCAAGATCCGTGGCATTCTCCGCTTCTTCTCCCTTTACAAGTCCGAGCAAATAGACAATGCTGTCCTCGGTGACAACCTTGACGTGGTTAGCCTGAAACCGACCCGAGTCCATAAAGCGTCCCTTGACAAGGGAAGTGATCAGGGTGTCATTGCTGCGGGTGGTAAATGAGCTTGGGTTGCCGACGGTAATTTCATTGGTTACATTACGCACGTTTTCAATGCTGCTCACGAGATTGCCAATTTCTTCCTTTATCGTTTCGGAAGGCGCTTCGCCGGTGAGCAGGACGTTCCGATTGAAACTGGTGACGTTCACGTGAACGTTCGAACTGAATTTCTCACTGATACGCTGACCACTTCTAAACTCGATACTCTCATCTTCTACAAACATACCACTTGTACGGCGGTCCTGCGACATTGCAACCCCAGTTCCGACCCCGGCCGCCATCCCTCCGGCAACCAGCAGCGCGCAACCGGAAAGAAACGGGAGCAGGAAAAAAACCAGCAAGAGTGATCTCAAATTAAGATATTGCATCGATTTCCTCAATAAACAATAAACGTACAATAATATGCATCTGCCCTAAAGATATATCCGGGATCCCGGCTACGGCAAGCGGCGTGTTGAAAGCTCAGGGGTCACACCACAGGCATCTCGAGAACCAACAAAATGATGCCCTTAAAAAAAGAATATTTCAAATGGAACAAACACTCATGTCAATTCATCCATCAGTCGAATGCCGCAACCAGAGTTATAGATCAGCTATTCATCAAAAGCGTTCCTGATCCATTCGAGGTCACTCCCATCATCGCCGGATAATAACACGGCGTCGAAGCGGCAACATGGTTCGGATTTCAGCGACAGCAGGTAATGCCGGGCGGTGCGCACTACCTTGCGCTGTTTCGATAAGGTGATACTGGAACCTGCGCCTCCAAAATTCCGGTTCGCGCGCATCCGCACTTCGACAAACACGAGAGTTTCTCCGTCGCGCATGATGAGATCAATTTCACCAAAACGGCACCGATAGTTTCTCTGCACCAGCACAAGCTTGTGCCTTGCAAGAAACGCTTCCGCGTACCGCTCAGCCTGATTCCCCTTCAACCTTGGGTTCATTTCCCGTTATCCTTGCAAAACGCATCAACTCCAGCCCCGTTTTGCACGGGGAATCAACACCCGAGATATTTTACAACCAGCTACTGGAACCATCCTCGAAATAGAACCTGCGGAAATCGCTTGCATGGACGAACCTAAAGCAACTGTAATCCCCGCCACGTTATACGTCGTCGCCACGCCCATAGGCAACCTGCGCGACATCACATTGAGGGCACTTGATGTGCTTGCAGCGGTTGACGTCATTGCGGCGGAGGACACCCGTACGTCAAAGCATCTGCTTACACGCTACGCCATCTCAAAAACGCTATTTGCCCTGCACCGCCACAACGAAAGCGCGTTGTTTACAAAAATTGCCGAACTTCTTTCGCAAGGCAAAACGGTAGCCATAGTCACCGATGCAGGCACCCCGGCAATCTCGGATCCGGGTGGACTTATTGTCAGATTTGTAAGGGAACAGGGTTTCAAAGT
>DATEEZ010000258.1:0-2415 GCA_035280905.1 Nitrosospira sp. | reverse complement strand
CCAAAGCCATCCAACAGGAACGGTACGAGTTTGATGTCGTGGCGTTTGGCCAGTTGGGGGTAAATATCCTGGAACTTTTGGGTATATGTTATGCCATAATTTGGCGGCAATTGCATTCCGGCCAACAGTACAGTGGCATTGTTCCGCTTGCAGGCTTCAATGATGGCTTCGAGATTGTCCCGGATGGATTCGATGGACGCTCCTCTCAGCCCGTCATTACCTCCCAACTCGACAATGACGATGTCCGGACGATGGGTCTTGAGCGCTTTCTCGATCCGGTTGCGTCCTCCCCATGCAGTTTCACCACTGATGCTGTTGTTGATCAGATATGCCTGTGATTGCGTTTGCAACCGGTTCTTGAGCAGATTGACCCAGCCCGCATCCGAAGGCAGGCCATAGCCGGCGGACAAACTGTCGCCGAATACCATAATGGTCGTGGTTCCAGGGGCGGACGCAGGCGCTGGCGCCACGGTTGCGCCCAAGGTGGTGGCAAAGAAAGCAGATAGCAGATAGAGAATAATCAGGAAATTTTTCATGACAGATAATGTTGTAGTACGGCCCATGGTGCAGGCAACCGGATTGACCAAGCAAGTGAGTACCGGGGATGAACAGCTCACCATTCTTGAGAATATCAATTTAAGCGTAAATGCGGGTGACTCCGTCGCTGTGGTGGGGGCGTCCGGGTCAGGCAAGTCAACATTGCTGGGGCTGTTAGCAGGATTAGATACTCCTTCCAGCGGTAAGGTTCACCTTGATGGCGAGGATATTTTTCTGTTGGACGAGGATGCACGCGCAGCACTGCGCGGGCGCATGCTGGGATTTGTCTTCCAGTCATTTCAACTGTTGCCGGCGCTCACTGCAATCGAAAACGTGATGTTGCCCCTCGAGCTTGCAAATATATCGGATGCGAGCAGCGCATCGCGCGAATTGCTTGAACGAGTGGGGCTTGGACAGCGTCTAAAGCATTATCCGCGTCAGCTCTCTGGTGGGGAGCAGCAGCGCGTCGCCATTGCGCGCGCCTTTGTTACCCAGCCTCAACTTGTGTTGGCGGACGAACCGACAGGCAACCTTGATTCCGCAACAGGCGCCCAAATCATAGAACTCATGTTTGAACTGAACCGAGAGCGGGGTACGACGCTCATTCTGGTAACACATGATGAGGCCATCTCCAGTCGTTGCGCGGCGAGAATACGGCTTGCCGGAGGAAAAATCGTAGATTGAAGGCCTTGGCACATCCCTATCGGGCACGGAATTGATAAGGCCGTGCTTCCCGTTGTACTTCTTGGTATGCTCCTTCCCTTTTTTTGGCCATAATTCAACTGCATTCGGCTAAGCCTCATTGATGGAAGCTATTTCTGAAACAAAAAGGGCCACGCCTGTCCGGCGCCTGAGAGCCACAATCATTGGCCTCATACTTGCAGCTTTGATAGCAGGGGGTTGGGTCTGGCGTAACCCGAGTGGAGCGACCAATGCGAAGACCAAGACTTCAGAACCTACGCCAGTTATAACAGCTGTCATCAGGCAACATGATGTACCTGTGCAGCTCTCTGCCAACGGGACCGTGTCGGCACAGCAGACGGTGGCCGTGCGGCCCCAGCTGAGCGCAATGATCAGCGCGGTGCATATCAGGGAAGGTCAATTCGTCCGAAAGGGCGAGCCGCTTTTCACGCTCGACGCGCGCACCGAAGATGCCAACGTGCGCAGAACCGAGGGACAACTGGCGAAGTCCCGCGCCGACCTGAGGAATGCCGAGCGCAACCTTGAACGGCAGCGGGAATTGTTTCGGCAGAATTTCATTTCCCAGGCAGCGCTGGATGTGGCGGAGAATCAGGTGGATGCGCTACGCGCCCAGTTGGCAGTCGATGAGGCTACAGTTCAGGCGAATCGGATCGCGCGTGGTTTCAGCGAAATCACTGCCCCGATTTCCGGCCGTTCAGGCGCTGTCTCAGTCTACCAGGGCAGCCTGGTGCAGCCCAATGATGCCTTGGTGAGCATCACCCAGATCGATCCGATCAACGTCAGCTTCACTTTGCCGGAACGCGAGTTTATACCTTTGCAGCAGGCTTTTGCGAAAAGCGAGGTGCCGGTAACGGTGGAACTGAACGGGCCCCAAAAACAAACAAGAACCGGTCGTCTGATATTTATCGATAATGCCGTCGATACGGCAAGCGGCACAATTCGTCTCAAGGCAGAGTTCCCGAATGCGGACAGACACCTGTGGCCGGGTATGTTTGTCACGGTATCGCTCGCGCCGCAGACCCTGGCTCATGTCCTGACGGTGCCGGTGCAAGCCGTGCAGAACGGGCCGGAAGGTAAATTCCTGTATGTGCTGGAAGAAAACGGCAAGGTAAAGCCTTTTCCGGTCGATGTGCGCCTGGTGCAGGAAGGGTTTGCGGTAGTAGAGGGAAAGGCCGT
>DATEEZ010000257.1:0-8465 GCA_035280905.1 Nitrosospira sp. | reverse complement strand
GCCAGCGATGCCGCCATTTCAACAGCCGCCACCAGGCTGCCCGGGTCAGCCTTGCCTGTTCCGGCCAATTCAAGCGCGGTGCCATGATCCACGGAGGTGCGGATGATCGGCAATCCTAGTGTGACGTTGACGGCGGTTCCGAAGCTCGCGTGCTTGAGCACCGGCAGCCCCTGGTCGTGGTACATGGCAAATATGCAGTCGTAATCTTTCAGTTTCGAAGGATTGAAGAGTGTATCAGCAGGCAATGGACCGATAAGATTCATCCCCTCGGTGCGCAGCTTGTCGAGCAAAGGGATGATGATATCGATCTCTTCCCTGCCGAGATGACCTGATTCTCCCGCATGAGGATTTAACCCCGCCACCGCAATGCGCGGCTTTGGAATACCGAAACAGTTCACCAGATCATGCTCGATGATGCGCAGCTTCTGCTCCAAATCATCGCTCGTGATGGCGTCCGCAACTTCTTTCAGGGGCAGGTGGGTGGTGGCGAGTGCTACCCGCATCCCACCCCCGGTGAGCATCATGACGGGACGGCCGTGTGTCAGTTGCGCAAGGTACTCGGTGTGGCCAGTAAAAGAAATACCGGCATCATTGATGATGCCTTTATGCACCGGTGCAGTTACCATCGCATCAAACTCGCCATTAGTGCATCCCGCAACAGCCCGCTCCAGCGTTTTCAGCACATAGGGTGCATTAGCGGCATCGAGTTTACCGGCAAACGCGGTTTTCGCCAAGGGAGTGTGCAGTACGTGAAGATTTCCTTTTTTTGGCTTTAATTCAGCGCGGAAGGAGTAGTCTGTTATTTCTAATGGAAGCCGCAACATGCGCGCACGCTCCCGCAACAATTCGCGGTCGGCGATAACAACGAGCTTGAAAGGCAAATCCAGTTGTGCGATCTGCACACACAAGTCGGGGCCGATTCCACCAGGTTCCCCAGCGGTGAGAGCGAGCTTGGGATTATTCAACGTTCGGCTGGTCTCGTCCGCAGCGTTGTTTTCAAGGGTTTCGATCTAGCCCTCTTCCAGCCGGTATTCGACATATGCGCGGTCCCGCAGGCGCTGCAACCATTCCTGGAACGCCGTCTCCGCTTTGCGGGCGCGAATCGCCTGGCGGGCGGATTGGCGCTTGCGCTCCTGGCTGACATCCTCCGTGCGACGCTCGAGGACTTGAATGAGGTGCCAGCCAAAAGGAGACTGGACCGGACCGCTGATTTCTCCCGGTTTAAGAGCGTTCATAGCCTGCTCAAATTCCGGCACCGTATCGCCCGGTGAGACCCAGCCGAGGTCACCGCCCGTGGGAGCGCTGGCGTCTTCCGAATGAACCTTCGCCAGTTCCTCAAATTTGCCGCCATGATCGAGGCGTTCTTTCAACTCGGTTACACGTCTTCGGGCATCGGCCTCTGATGTAAGCTCGCTGATTTTTATCAGAATGTGGCGCGCGTGGGTCTGGTCTATCAGCGTAGTTACTGTATCCTGATTGCGGCGGTCCACCAGCTTGAGTATATGAAATCCATTTGGGCTCGGAATTATCCCGGTGATTTCCCCCGGTTTCATTGGAGTGAGTATTTCGGCAAACTTTTTCGTTAACTGAGCAGCTGGGCGCCAGTTAAGTAACCCGCCTTCCATTGCGTCCGGCGCGTCGGAGAACTCGGCGGCTACCTGAGCAAACTCGGCTCCCGCCTTCAATTTTGCCAGGGCGCTCTCTGCCCGTTGTCGTGCCGCATCGCGTTTCAACGGGTCGGCTCCTTCGGACACCTGCAACAAAATATGGGCAATGCGGTATTCGTCGCTCTGACCGGGCGAGTCCCCCTGCGTTTCCAGAAAATGATCGACTTCCCCTTCGGTCACGCTTATGCGGTTACTTACCTCACGCTCTTTCAGCCTGACCAGGATAATTTCGTCACGAATCTCATCACGGAATCTGCTGAAGCTGACCCCGTCTTCGGCCAGCGCCCTGTCGAACTCCTGAAAGGACATCTTGTTTTCCTGCGCGATGCGGCGCAAAGTCTGGTCGAGCTCCGCGTCGCTTACTGTCAATCCGGTTTCGTTCGCAAGTTGCAGTTGCACGCGGTTCAGAATAATTCGCTCCAAAAGCTGTTTTTCCAGTACAGCAGGCGGGGGAGGCTGTACGCCTTGCTTTTGCAATTGTTTCAGTGTGGCGATGAGCACTTCGTCCAGTTCATGGCGGGTAACCACGTTCTCATTCACAACCGCAACGATATGATCGATGGTTTCCACCCCCGAATGGGCTGGTTGCTGGGCAATGGCCATTCCGGCAAGCAGCGTTAAAAGGGGGAGAGAAATGGGGGAACGCGACAACAATTTCGTGCCCATATGGATAGCTTCTGGAATAGGGGGAGAGATGGCGTGATCGTGACGTGCGAACAGTGATAGATGGCAAGGCGCTATGGTCCTTCTATCAACCCGCTTCCCTGGCTGCCCGTTCTGACATACCCGGGAATGCTGCGTTGCAATACGCTCAACGGGTTCGATCCGATTTGCATCAGGCCGTTCAACTCAAGTTGCAAAAAAGCCTGCGTGGTCGTTTGCTGTGTAGCAAGGGTCAAATGCTGAAGCACAAACCTCAACGACCAGCAGCAAGCATTATACTCAACTCCTGCCAGCCCTTCCAGAATTCTCTCATCCTGTAATGAGTAATTCAGGCGGGCAACCGTTTGCCATCTTTCCGACCATCGCCACTGAGTGGAAGCGTCAATCTGATGCAGCACATCACGGGTAAAACGATAACCGAAATTCAACACTCTACCCGGCTCCGGACGATAGCTCAAACCGGAGCGCACCACATCCGCCAGGAATCGCGTCTGGTCAAATTGAAAGCTGGTGTCGGTAATGATGGTGGGTGTGAGAAAACCGGACACAGCGGCAATAAAATCGGGTCGGCGATTGATGGTTTCCGGCGTATCCAGCGTTACGCGACGATCGATAAAGCTTAATTGATGCCCGACAGCCAGGCGCAACCGCTCCTTCCCGGTATTGGACTCCAGCAGGCGCGAGGTCAGCACAAAAGTCACTTGGTTCGCGTCATTGATACGATCGCTCCCGCTGAAACGATTTTCCGTTAGCATCTGCGCAAAGCTGAAGTCAGTCTTGGCGGAATCGAAGTTCGGTAACTGGTTTTGTTCCTGGAAAGGGACGTAAACATAGAACACACGCGGCTCAAGTGTCTGCGTGAAACTTTCTCCGCCAAGGGATGTTTTGCGGTCAAAGGCAATGCCGCTGTCGAGGCTGAATATCGGCAAGGTGCGACTGGTACTTTCATCTGGCGAACCGGCGGTGGCGTCGAGGCTGTAATGGGTGTGATGCATCGCCACCTTAGGCGTGATGAAACCGAACGAGTTGCGAAGAGGGTAGGTCACGCTCGGAAAGAGGACGACCCGATGGCCGCTGACGAGATCGGGATGCAAGAAGTTGGCCCAACTGCTGAAAAGATTCACATCGACTCCCGTCCCCAAAACGTCGGGTTTATTCGCGTTCAACGCCACCTGCGGCAGGCGCTTGTAAGGCTCGACAATGGTGGCAAGCGGGTCCTGAATCGTCTGGAAGCTCTGGACGAGCGAGCTTACGTTCAATGTACCGTCATCTCCCAGACCCCGGTTGTAGGACACTAGGCCCTGCTGCAGCAGATTGGTGCGGGAAGTGAGATTGAGGCTGTTGCCAAAATGGCGGAAATAGGCGTCGTCTGACACCCTGTTGTAATCCAAACGTGCGGAAAAGCCGGCACCCAGATAATGATTGTGCCAGAATGATGTGCGCCACCGCGTCGTTTCCGTATCAAGGTCATAGGGCAGGATGTCGGCGAGCAGGTTGCTGCTCGAGTTTCTGCCCAGAAAGCGAAATTCGTTGTTGATTGCCACGCCGCGCTTCGACATCATCCGGGCAGAGAACGTGGCATCATAGTTCGGCGCGATGTTCCAGTAGAAGGGCAAAGTCAGTTCGAGACCGGTCCTGCCGCTGGTGCCGTAAGTAGGCGCCAGTAATCCTGACTTGCGCTCTCCACTGTATGAGAAATTCATCCAGGGGGTATACAGTATCGGCACATCCTTGAAGGTGAGCTTGACATTTTTGGCGGTGCCCACTTTCTTGTCATTGTCGAGCTTCAGGTCCGCCACCTGGAGAATCCAACTGTCATCTCCCGCCGGGCACGTGGTGTAGTTGGCCTTCTGCAGGCGGTACTGGTTCTCGCCTTCAAACAGGAGCATACCCGCATAACCGCGGCTGCTCGCATCCTTCAAACGATAGCTGGGCTCGCTTAACTGGCCGGTTTTGCTCAACAGATTGAATTTGAGATTGGATCCTTCCAGTATGTCACCTTCCTTTTCCACGCGAACGTTGCCCTGGGCTTCGGCGTCGTTGGTGCTCTGGTTGTATTTCATCCGTTCAGCAGAAATAAACTGATCACCGGTAGACAACTCCGCCTTGCCTATCGCTTCGATTTCCTGCTCCACGTGCCCCTGCAAGCGGTCCGCAACGACGAACACAGGTCGCTGTTTGCCGGTTTCTGTCTCAACTTCTGCCAGTTTTTGTTCAATCGCCTCGGGCTCAGCCTCGCCGGCAAGACGCAGCTTTACTTCGCCTGCTTCTTCCCTGTGCCCCTGAATGCGCTCGCCTTCTGCAAACCCTGGTCTCCCCTGATCTGTTTCTGCCCCCGCAGCCTGCCTGCCGAGCTTCTTCCCGCGCTTTTGAGTGGATAAACCGCGCGGCGCAGCCCGAGTCGTAGTGCGCAGCCTGGGCTCTCCTTCTTCCACGACAGGTCCGGGAAGGCGCTCCACGCCACCCGGTAAAACCATACTTTCCGTCTTCTCCGATTCTTTGGCTGAGGTGCTTGTCCGGGCGTCGGTTTTTATTGCGGGGGATAGTGTATAGTTTTGCTGAGGCCCGGACGGCGTATCTTTAGCCGTGCGGCCCGCTTTTTGATTGGGTTTTTTTATTTGATCAGTGGAAATGGTCGAGCGATTGCGCAATTCACTCTCGTTTCTGGTGCCAAGCTCGTATTCATGATGGCCCCGGATGCGTTCCGTATCGATAACCACCGGTTTATCGTCACCCTCATCCTGGGGGGCTGCGCGTTCCTGCTCCGGCTTTGAAGAAAGAGACGGCAGATCGGCGCGCACATCGTAAGCAAGGCAAAGCAGCAAAAAAGACCAGCAAGCGGAACGGATAAAACGCAATTTCATGTGAAGTTCTTCAACCTGAAAACGATATCATCCGGAAATGGATGAATAGTTGTTTTCAAGCTCATAAGTCTCGCGTCACCGTATGGAAGCCACCGTATGGAAGCATGAGCGCGCGGGGGTAGTGAGGCGCCGCGTGTAATGGAAGCTGTTCCTGCATGCAGTCCGCCGTTAAACCCGCACCGGTAGTGGATTGCAAGCAAACAAAAGCCGTAAGTGTAACAAAAAAGAGTGGCAAGCCAGCATGGATGAGGTCGAACGTACAGTTGAAGCACGTTGACAGGATGGAACAGACCGATTTCGGGCCGGCATATTTTAGCCGTAAGCAGGCGGACGCGTAATTCATTTTATATACATCAGGAGCAAGCTTTGCATATTCATATCCTTGGTATCTGCGGCACATTCATGGGAGGCATTGCAGCAATCGCACAGGAAGCGGGTCACAAGGTTACCGGTTGCGATGCAGGAGTTTATCCCCCAATGAGCACCCAATTGAATTCGCGGGGTATCGAGTTGATCGAAGGATTTTCTCCGGAGCAAACCAGGCTGAATCCGGACTTGTTCGTGGTAGGGAACGTAGTAAGTCGCGGCAATCCGCTCATGGAAGAGATTCTTAATCGCAACCTGTCTTATATTTCCGGTCCTCAATGGCTTTCCGAAAATGTCCTGCGGGACAAGTGGGTGCTCGCGGTCGCGGGGACGCATGGAAAAACCACAACCAGTTCCATGCTGGCGTGGATTCTCGAATATGCGGGGATGGAACCCGGATTCCTTATCGGCGGCATACCGCAGAATTTCGGAATCTCGGCCAGATTAGGCGGTTCAGGTTTTTTCGTCATTGAAGCCGACGAATACGACACGGCTTTTTTTGACAAGCGTTCCAAGTTTGTCCATTTTCATCCCAGAACGGCCATTCTCAATAACCTGGAATACGATCATGCAGATATTTTCAGGAACCTGGAGGAGATCGAGCAGCAGTTCCATCATCTTGTGCGTGTCGTTCCTGGCAATGGTCTTATTGTCAGCAATGGCCAGGAAGAGAATCTGGAGCGGGTCTTGCGGAAGGGATGCTGGACACCCGTCGAAAGGATAGGTGTCGCCAACGGGTGGGAGGCAAACGTCCTCACGGATGGTGCGGTTGCCGTATCCTTTTTAGGTGAACCTCAGGGAACACTGCTGTGGGAATTGCTGGGAAAGCACAACCGGATGAACGCACTCGCTGCACTGGCTGCCGCCCGTCATGCGGGGGTATCCGTAAAGACAGGCATTGCTGCATTGGCGGCATTCAAGAATGTCAAGCGTCGTATGGAAGTACGAGGTGTAACAAGGAACATCACGGTCTACGACGATTTTGCCCATCACCCGACAGCGATTCGTACAACGATCGATGGGCTGCGCAACAGGGTGAAGGAGGCGCGCATCATTGCCGTGCTTGAGCCACGCTCGAACACCATGAAAATGGGGGTGTGGAAAGAGAGTCTGGCAGCCAGCCTGACAGGGGCGGATGTAGTGTTCTGCTACGCTGCCAACGTAGGCTGGGACTTGCCGCAAGCACTGCTTCCGCTGGGTGAAAAAGCGGTTGCCTTTGAAGAACTGGACCAATTGATAGCTGCCATTGCGACATATGCCCAACCAGGCGACCATGTACTCGTCATGAGCAACGCCGGTTTCGGGGGCATTCACGAAAAACTGCTCAAAAGGATAGCGGCAGTCGCAGCAGACGAAGTTGGCAGCGGGTAATCACCGCAAGTCAAGCAGGCGAATATGGCAGAACAGGAACCGGATTGACAATCAATCCGGTTATTTTAGCTTGCCGCAACTCGCGCTGATCCAGCGGCCCGTAGTATCGGCATGTTCATTGACTGGGGTATTTTGCACCTTCCCTGCGAACACGGTCCATCCCGAAAAACTTTCCGGTGTCGTAAACGAACCCTCGGCTCGCCCGTTGCCCTGCAACTGAGGATTGGTGCAAACGAGATCCATCTTGTAGTCATTCTCGGTGCGGATGGCGTTCTTGATGCTGCATCCCGCTTCGTGAACGTGCAAATAGGAAGGAATTTCCTGGTCCGCCATTTCCTGCGTGATACAGATTCTGGACGTCGCTGCGCCATTTTCTATCCGGGGTAGATCCAGTCCATATTGCTTCGCCAGATTCGTCAGTTGCTGCATTTGCTCGGGCGGAATCTGGGGCACAAGCGCCAATAGCATCGACGTCGTTGTTATTTCCCATAAGCCGGGGCGTATATGGTTCTCTGCAGCACTGCCCACAGAAACCACGAATAACAGCAGTGATGGAAGGATTTTTCGCATCGAATCTTTCTGGCCCGGATCTTCAGATATCAACCATGGATTATACCAGCCGCCAAGCGAGGAGCCTCACCCACGGAAAGTGTAAGGTTTATGTACTAGACTGAGGTCTTGAGGGCGCTTTTCTGTGGCTCCACTGTGAAACGAGCAAAAATGCGGTGAGGTCGATATGTTTCCCTACTCGGATCCGGCAGGGCGCAATTTCCTTGATAACGATGCCGCCGCAAGCGCTTTCCAGCAGCGGCTGCAGGGGTTGTACGACGAGTTTGCACGCCAGCCCAACTCCGGTTTTACCTGGCTCGAAGCTTTTGATCAATTAACCGGTGGTCAGTCGCCGCAGCAGGTGAGCGTGGACTGGGCTGCGTTTCCTATCACGGCGCGGGGAACCGACGCGGTCATTGACCGGGACCGCTTCCAGAACCAGGACGAGTATGTCGAGTGGAGGGCACAGACAGGCCAGGGGGGGCTGACACGGGTAACATTCACGACAGAATTCCCGGAATACTTTGAGGCGTTTGCCACACTCGGGCTCGACCAGCTGGTTGCCGTAATCCAGGATGTTTTGCCAGGCGCGAACCCTACAGCAGATGAGTTGTTCGGCCCCGGGTTTAATCCTGCATCCAGCTCGGCGCTGGGGCGCGCCCGCACTTTCCGCGCTCGACTGCCGGAAAATCCATGGAATAACGGAGAAAAAGGCATACTTTGCCTGACACAGCAGTTCAACACGCTCAGGGCGCTGTTCAATCTGCTCGGGGCATGCAGCGTCCCGACCACGCGTGGCACGCCTGAGAATACCTGTTCGCTTGTAGAGCCCGCCTGTGGCCCGGGACGGAGTTCCGATCCCGTTTTATGCAGCACAGCCCAGCGGGGTGTGAGAGGAAATCTCGGATTGAGCCTGCGTGATCCGGCAGGCGTACGGATTGTGAAGCTGGATGGCGTGTGGAGAATCAACGATCGCGAAATAGAC
>DATEEZ010000256.1:0-5320 GCA_035280905.1 Nitrosospira sp. | reverse complement strand
CCTCCTGGGGTCTTTCGACCATGATACATTGCATGGGGAGGACGGCAACGACACGCTTTACGGCGAGCCCGGCAATGATCGCTTGTACGGTGAAAACGGCAACGACCATCTCGACGGTGGGAGCGGCACAGATTTACTGGCAGGGGGGGCCGGGAAGGATACATACGATTTCAATTCCGCCGGCGATAGTTCACCGACCACTCGTGACACTATTTATGACTTTTACGGCGCAGGAAGCTTGGCATGGGACAAGATCGATCTTTCAGGAATCGATGCGAATCTTTATGTAGCTGGCAACCAGGCGTTCTCCACCTACCAATTGTCATACAGCAACGGTACCTTGACCGCGAATATCTACGGAACCACTACCGACCTTCAAATCTTGTTAACTGGAGCTCCGCAACTGGATATAGCAGGTGGGGACGTGGTCCTATAACGCTCATATCGCGTTTATCGCTGATGAAGCAGGAGGGATTGCGGGCTCAAGTGGGGTACCGGCGCAAAGCCAGACATTATGGCAAACCGGCTGTCGTTGCCGACAACCGGCTAGAGCAGAACTTTGATGTCGAGGCACCCAATGAGGTTTGGGTCACGGATATCACTTATATCCGTACGCACGAAGGCTGGCTGTATCTCGCAGTCGTCCTCGACTTGTTCTCGCGCCAGGTGATCGGTTGGTCCATGCGTTCCCGGATCGATAGCGAACTGGCAATCAACGCTTTGCTGATGGCCGTGTCACGGCGGCAACCGGAGACTCCTTCGATCGTTCATTCCGACCAGGGGAGCCAATACAGCAGCCATGATTGGCAGGATTTCCTCAAAGCCCATGGCCTGATTGGCAGCATGAGCCGCCGGGGAAATTGCTACGCCAATGCAGCGGCCGAGAGTTTCTTCCAACTGCTAAAACGGGAGCGAATCCGCCGCAAAATCTATCTCGACCGGGAAGAAGCCCGGCGTGATGTCTTTAACTACATCGAAATGTTCTCAACTCGAAACGACGTCATGGTTATGCGAACAGTGTTTCTCCAGTAGAGTTCGAAAACCAGTATTTCAACCGGCTGCAGAGTGTCTACTAAAACCGGGGCGATTCACTTTCGCTTGCCAGCAAAGCGGTAGTCAAGCCGCCAGTATTTACCTGTGGCATTAACCAGCAGATAAAGCCCTTTCCCGTGGGTCAGCTTGTAAGGCTTTTCGCCGGGCTTTGCATTGCGTACAGCGGTATCAGAAAGTGCCATGACGGTATCTCGAATGACGGTATGTAAAGTACCGTCAAAAATACCGTTAGGATTGGCGGTGTGTCAAGATAGCTTATGATTAGCCATGAGATGACAAGTGGCCGTAATAGTTAAGAAATAAAGGGGTTTTGAGATGAAGTGATACTTGGGGAAGTTGCTTCGTGGTGCCGGGAGGGGGAATCGAACCCCCATGACCTCGCGGTCGCGGGATTTTGAGTCCCGTGCGTCTACCAATTCCGCCATCCCGGCAAAGTTTTTCCTGTTCTTTTTCAGGAGGGGCATTATCACTGAAAACCCCAGCCGCGGCAACCCGTAGCGCGATTCCTCCTACCGGTATAATACGCGCGATGAAAATTCAGGATTTCGACTTCGACCTTCCCCCTGAACTGATTGCGCAGTTTCCGGCCGAGAAGCGGGGCAACAGCCGCATGTTGCATCTCGACGCCGTAAGCGGCGCATTGCAGGACAGGATGTTTGCGGACCTCCCATTGTATTTGCGCCCAGGCGACGTGATCGTTTTTAACGATACCCGCGTTATCAAGGCGCGCCTGAACGGGGTGAGAGACACCGGCGGCAGGGTGGAGGTTCTGGTTGAGCGCGTGTTGGACAGGCATCGTGCGCTGGCTGCTATTCGCGCCAGTCATTCACCGAAACCGGGATCGAAGCTTTTCCTTGCTGACGCGATCGAGGTCACCGTCCTGTCCCGCGAGCACGATTTTTATACCTTGCAATTCGAGCATGAAAGCGCGGTCATCGAGTTGCTGGAACGTTACGGCAATCTGCCTTTGCCTCCTTATATATCGCGCCCCGTGGAAAAATCTGACGAGTTGCGGTATCAGACCATTTATGCGGCCCGGTTTGGCGCAGTGGCGGCTCCGACCGCAGGCCTGCATTTCGACGAGCACATGCTGGAGTTGTTACGGAAAATGGGGGTGGTGATGGCGCATGTGACGCTGCATGTGGGATCAGGCACTTTTCAGCCGGTGCGAGTGGAAAATATTGTCGATCATAGAATGCACAGCGAAGTTTTTTATGTGTCACAGGAAACCGTGGAATGCATTCGAAATGCGAAAGCCGAAGGTGGACGGATACTGGCAGTTGGCACCACATCGCTCAGGGCGCTGGAAGCCGCAGCAGCAGCTGCGGGGGGTCGAGCGGAACCAGATAATAGGGAAGATGGGACTCAGATAAAATGCGGAGCGGGCGAAACCGATATTTTCATTACCCCTGGTTATCAGTTCCGGGTGGTGGATTGCCTGCTGACCAACTTTCATTTGCCCCGCTCGACCTTGTTAATGCTCGTGTCCGCGTTCGGCGGAGTCGAAAATATTCGGAGAGCGTATCGGCATGCGATAAAAGAACGTTATCGCTTTTTCAGCTTTGGGGACGCCATGCTGATCGAAAGGGCGTAGAGAGAAGAGAGGACGTGCGTAAACTGAATCTGACGGTTGAGGCAGCAAGCGCAATACGAATATACAGGTCATGACGCGGAAGCTGGTGCCCGTACGCCAAAGCCGGCGTTGTTTGTTTGGACTTGATTTGGGTCGAAGCCTGGAATGACAAGTTCTGCGGACAAAATGGTTTGCCGCCAGTCATAGCGATACCTCTATAAAACTGCTTTATTCAATAGCTTGATCCATGAAATTTCAATTGCATCGAACTGACGGCCTGGCTCGTCGTGGCACCTTGTCACTCGCGCACGGCGTTGTTGAAACGCCCGCATTCATGCCCGTGGGGACCTACGGGGCGGTAAAAACAATGTCACCAGCAGATTTGCAAGCCATCAACGCGCATATCGTGCTTGGCAACACCTTCCACTTGTGGTTGCGCCCCGGCCTCGAAGTCATCGAAGCGCATGGCGGATTGCATCGGTTCATGGGATGGGATGGCCCCATACTGACCGACTCCGGTGGATTCCAGGTATTCAGCCTCGGCGTCCTGAGAAAAATCACCGATGAGGGGGTGAAGTTCAAATCTCCCGTCAACGGCGATACGTGCTTTCTTACGCCCGAGGAATCGATGCGCATCCAGCATGTGCTCAATTCTGACATCGTCATGATATTCGATGAATGTACGCCTTATCCGGCGGATGAGCGCGCGGTGGGCGAATCCATGGAACTGAGCATGCGCTGGGCGGAGCGGTCGAGACAGGCGCATGATGAAGGTGGAAACCGCAACGCGTTGTTCGGCATTGTGCAGGGGGGGATGTACGAAAATCTGCGCGATGAATCCCTCGCCGGGTTGCTGGACATCGGCTTCGACGGCTATGCGATCGGAGGGCTTTCGGTGGGAGAGCCCAAGGCTGATATGCGGCGCGTTCTCAGACATACCGCGCCCCGGCTGCCAGTGGAGAAGCCCCGGTACCTCATGGGTGTAGGCACTCCCGCTGATATCGTGGATGCGGTGGCGCAAGGTATAGACATGTTCGATTGTGTGCTGCCGACACGGAATGCGCGCAATGGATGGTTGTATACGCGAGCCGGGGTCATTAAGCTGCGCAACAGCCAGTATCGCCTCGATACCCGTCCGGCGGACGAACAATGCGCCTGCTATACTTGCCGGCATTTCAGTCGTTCTTATCTCCACCATTTGCAGCGAACCGGCGAAATTCTGGGTGCGCGCCTCAACACGCTGCATAACCTGTATTATTATCAGCAGTTGATGGGCGAAATCCGCACTGCAATCGAAAACGGGCAGTTCCAGGAATATGCGCAAGCATTTCAAGCACAAACGGCATCGTGATAAAATCACGTTCTTTTTATCCCATTACCGGAGAATGCCATGTTGATTAGTGCAGCCTACGCTCAGGCCACCGCACCCGCCGCACCAGCAGGAGCCGATTTTATGAGCCTGCTCCCGCTGATCGCCATATTCGTCGTGTTTTACCTGCTGCTGATTCGTCCCCAGGCGAAGCGCGCCAAGGAACAGAAGCTGATGATCGAGGCGTTGCAAAAAGGCGACGAAGTGGCAACTGCGGCGGGCGTGCTGGGCCGGGTGGGCAGGATCAGCGGAAATTACATCATCTTGCAGGTAGCCGAAAATGTGCAGGTCGTCATACTGAAGTCGTCTGTTCAAACCCTGCTCCCCAAGGGAACATTGAACACTATCGAAAAAGAATAATTGAAACTATTGTAAACGCTGTATGGCGCTGTCGCTTCACCCTCCTCCTCTACTGGCTACTCCGAAAACATGAACCGCTATCCTGCCTGGAAATACCTCCTTATCGCGGTTTCGATACTGCTTGGCCTGCTCTATACCTTGCCAAATTTCTACGGAGAGTCGCCCGCAGTGCAGATTTCGCCACTGAGGACCACGGCCAAGGCTGATACCGGGTTGATGAATCGCGTTGAAGAGGCGCTTAAACAAGGCGGCCTCCCCACCAATGGCATGTTTCTGGAAGGGGGCAGCATCAAGGTGCGCTTTACCGATACCGATACGCAGATCAAGGCCAGGGATACGCTCCAGTCGCTGCTGGGCAACGGCTACATGGTGGCACTGAATCTTCTGCCCAATTCTCCCCAATGGCTGACCAGCCTCGGCGCGCTGCCGATGTATCTTGGGCTCGATCTCCGTGGTGGCGTCCATTTCCTGCTGGAAGTGGATATGAAAGGCGCGCTCTCCAAAGCCCTTGACCGCTTCAGTTCGGATATCCGTGGCAGCCTGCGGGAGAAAAAGATTCCGTATGCGGGTCTCGACAAGCGCGGCTCGCTGATTATCGTCAAATTCCGCAGTGCGGAATCGCGCGCACAGGCAGAGGCGGAAATCAAAAAGAACTACCCTGACCTGGATTTGCGAGAAGAGAATGTCGGCGCCGAGTTCCATCTGGCTGCCACTTTGAGGCCGGAGGCGCAGAAGCGTATTCAAGATGCTGCCGTACAGCAGAACATCACCACCTTACGCAACCGCGTCAACGAGCTCGGCGTCGCCGAGCCTATCATTCAGCAGGCCGGGGCGGACCGGGTGGTGGTGCAACTGCCCGGTGTGCAGGATACTGCCAAAGCCAAGGATATTCTGGGACGCACGGCCACGCTTGAAGTCCGCATGGTAGACGAGGAACACGACCTCAGTGCGGCATTGCGGGGACA
>DATEEZ010000255.1:0-27102 GCA_035280905.1 Nitrosospira sp. | reverse complement strand
CTTGTGCCCTATTGGGAAGCCCCATACTGAAATTCCCTGGTCGAGGTAGCTGCACAGAATTCTGAACAGAAGCGGGTGAACCATCAGGTCCAGGTCAATAGGATAATGGCGCTTCCAGTTCGCCCTCAGTTTGCCTATTCGCGGGGAAACGGAATCGTCATATTCCTTCTCGAGCAGCCGCTGCATCCAATCCTCAAGGTACTGTGCGCCCTTCTGCTCGGAGATGACCCGCTCGAGAATATCCTTGCGAATACGCCCGGCTTCGTAGAGGTCTCTATATTCACGGAGTTGAAGAGAGGGAAAATATCCGAATATTTTTTTTGCGCGACGCGTTCCCTCATGGAAGGTATAGTTCTGGAATGCGTGTAATGTATTATGATGAATAAAGTCTTTCAGCGGAGCCTGCGAGGGCAAATAGTGCTGCAGGTCATGGATCACTTCCTCTTCATTGAAAGAAGGGACGGGAGCTTCCTGCACCTGGGCTACAGTTCGCTCTGCGTGCAGCGCACTGACATCCGCGCGTTTATCCAGGGTAGCCGGTGCACTCACTGCGGCGGCACTGGAGGCCGCGAACTGTTTTGGAGAATCCTTCACCAACTCGATCCTCTTTCCCTCTTTCTGAATATTTCCATCTTTGTCTATTGCTGCTGGCATAATTTTTACTCCTCTTCTTCGTGACGCAATCTGGCCTGTTGACAGGATTCCCTTTAATTAAAACAAACTCGATTCATTGACTTAAAATAACAGAGGAATTTACTCAGGTATGAAATTAACACACGCTCTGTGAAGAATTCGTGAAGACAAATACCTCATATAAACAGGGTTTAAACGAACATTATCTCCGAACGAGGAGGATGTGCCAGCAGTCGGATCGCTAAAAAGCGGAGGTCTTCAGGAAAGAGGAAGTGGCGGGAATAGCTCCGCAAAATGCGGATTTTGCAGAAGATCGATAGCGAGAACTGTAGAGCTTTTGCTATGCCAGCCCGTCAGACGGGAGTTGCCAGGCGAGCGCTTTTCCAGAAAAAGCGATTCTCAGGGAAACACAATATGGAAGGTCGCACCCTGTCCAGGCATGCTTTCGACTTCTATGCGCCATCCATAGTAGTCGCAAATGCGCTTGACAATGGCAAGCCCTATGCCCAGGCCTTCACCTTGCGTTGAGCCGCGAAAGAAACGTTCATATAGGAGGGGGAGATAAGAAGGTTCAATACCTATACCGGAATCGGAAATCGAAAGACGGTTCCCTTTGAAATTTACCCGTATGAAACCGCTGTTGGTATATTGCACCGCATTACGCAGCAGATTCACGAGGGCTGTGTGAATCGCCTGCCGGTTCAGCGTCAGCGTGGCTTTCGGCTCCACTGTTACTTCGAATGTAAGATGCTTTCGATAGATCTCTCCGCAAACCGGTTCTGCCGCGTCGTAGACGCACTCGGCCAGGTCCACCGGTTCCATTACACCGAGCGACTGCTCGCGCGCAAGAAATAACAAGGCCTGCAATTGCTCCCCCATGCGGGTTGCAGCGCTTTCGATCATACCGACGCGCACGCGAGCTCTTTCCGAGAGATTCGGCTCCGTGGCCAGCAGTTCGCAGCTTGTCAGGATAGTTGTAATCGGAGTACGCAGCTCATGGCTTACATTAGCGGTAAATTCCTGCTCCCGCTGCAACATCCGGCTTATGCGACTTTGATAATCATCCAGTGCGCGCGCGAGTTGCGCCACTTCCTCATCCTGCCCTGGCTGGGTAAGCGTTTCCCCCTGGATGTCACCCGGCGCGAGATGCCTCACCTGCTCCGCGAGATCCGTCACCTGCTTGACCAGCACACCGGCCAGCAGATACCCCACCACGACTGCAACACCCACGACGGAAATGAGCGACAGGACGATGAGCAGTTTCAGTTCCCGTTGCCGCGCTTCATGCAGGCCTATTTCATAGGCGACAAGAAACTTGACTCCATCCACGTGGTGCACCGCGACCCGGACTTCCTCCGGTCCGCGAAAAACCTTGTGCCGTCTGTAATTCAGTCCCTGCAGATAGGAAGGAAGGCGAGATTCTTCGGAAGGATCGTGGATGATGTATTTTTCGAGATTGGAACCTTCCTGCGGCACGAAGTCCGCATGCTCGCGATAGCGCTGGAGCAGATAATCCATCTCGGTTTCGATGATCTGCTCGATATGGGCTTCCTCGATGTCATCGGAAGCGATGTACAGGCTTACTCCAAGCGTTCCGACAACGACAATACAGAATATCGCAAACGCGAGTGCGACGCGAAAGCGAAGTCCGCGTCTAATTACGGGCACGTGTGGAAAGCCGATAGCCGAGACCATGAACGGTTTCGATCGGATCGTAGCCGCCCGCGCGCGTCAGGGCTCGCCGGAGCTCGTGCATGTGGCTACGAAGAGTATCGCTGGTTTCCTGCACATCTCCCCATACTTCCGATTCGAGTTCCCTGCGGCTGAAAACGCGGCCCGGCTCGCCCATCATTACTGCAAGCAAGCCGATACATTTTGGTGGCAATTTGACGTTGGCTCCCGCGAAGCGGATCGTGAGGGTTTTCGGATCGAAGGAAAGATCGTCAGTTTCCAGCGTTCGACTGGTTACCTTGCCCTTTCTTCGTTTGTGCATGGCAACCAGACGCGCTTCAACTTCTTTCAGGGCAAAAGGTTTGACCAGGTAGTCATCCGCTCCACAATCGAAACCTTTCAGCTTGTCTTCCAGCGTGTCGCGCGCCGTCAGCATCAGTACTGGCGTATCGAGATGCGCTTCCTGGCGAAGCTTCCGGCACAGCGTTATACCATCTGCGCCGGGCAACCCCAGATCAAGCAAAATGCCATCAAACTGCTGTGTAACGGCAAGATGCAGTCCTGTAATGCCGTCGGCCGCCGCATCGACACTATGGCCGCGAGCTTCGAGAAAGTCGTAGAGATTACTGGCTATTGCCCGATCATCTTCAATAATAAGTATGCGCACGTGAAGAGTTCCAACCAGTCAGACTTGCACAATATCGTGCAAGTGCGATGTGAAAAAAATCTGTTTTATCCGCTAGCTGCCGAAACTCCTGTTTCCCTCTGCGCTCGCGCGATGGAATCTGCGACTGATACTGTGAACGGCCTCAACCAGTGCGAGCGCATTTTCGGGAGGTGTAAACTGCGATATGCCGTGCCCCAGGTTAAAGACGTGGCCGCTTCCTTCGCCAAAACCCGCAAGAATTTGTTCCACCTCGGCAGCAATTACTTCCGGGCCGGCGAATAATACGGCAGGATCAAGGTTACCCTGCAAGGCCACCTTGTGACCCACGCGCCGCCGGGCTTCGGCGATATCCACGGTCCAGTCGAGCCCGATTGCGTCACACCCGCTGTCCGCGATACTCTCAAGCCATAGTCCCCCACCTTTGGTAAAAACAATGCTCGGAATACGTTCAGCTCCCTGTTGCCGCTTCAACCCAGCCAGTACCTGCGTCATGTATCGCAACGAAAACTGCTGATAAGCGGCGTGGGAAAGTGCCCCGCCCCAGGTATCAAAAATCATTACTGCCTGGGCGCCGGACTCAATTTGAGCGTTCAGATAAGCAGTGACAGCCTGCGCATTGATAGCGAGAATGTGATGCAGCAAATCGGGGCGCTGGTACAGCATGGTTTTTATCTGCCGAAAATCAGTCCCGCCGCCCCCTTCCACCATGTAGCAAGCAAGCGTAAACGGACTGCCCGAGAACCCGATCAGCGGGACTCGATTATCCAGAGTCTTGCGGATCTGCGAGACAGCGTCCATCACGTAGCGCAAATGAACTGCGGGATCAGGGACGGTAAGAGCTCGGATCTCCCACTCTTCGCGCAGGGGACGCTCGAACCTGGGGCCCTCTCCTTCTGCAAAATATAATCCCAATCCCATGGCATCAGGAATGGTCAGAATATCCGAAAACAGGATGGCCGCATCCAAAGGAAATCGCGCGAGAGGCTGCATCGTAACTTCCGTCGCAAAGTCGGGATTCTTACAGAGCGCCAGGAAGCTGCCCGCACGGGACCTCGTCTGATTATATTCGGGGAGATAGCGCCCAGCCTGCCGCATCAGCCATACCGGCGTATATTCAGTAGGCTGCCTAAGCAGGGCCTTGAGCAGTGTGTCGTTCTTCAATCTTGTCATTCGAACCCGATCAATCGCGAAATTCAGCAAAAACTCCGACGCTTCCCCCCTGCCCCCGGCAACGCAGGATGCGGGGAAAAGCTGAACGGCAAACATACGCAGACATGCGCCTGGGGGGAAATCGCTGAGCGATTTCCCCCCAACCTTTCATCTTACCAGTGATTGGCCGGTAGGTACACGGTCATCGCGAAAAGGCCGACAATCAGGATAGGGGGATGTCAGTTTTCTTCGACAACAAAAAGACGCCGGTATTCACGGATAGCATAACGATCTGTCATGCCGGCGATATAGTCGGCAATGGCTTGATGCTTGTCCTGTTGATACCTCGACTGGAATTCCGGAGGCAGCAGCCGGATATCCGAACTGAACGCGCCGAAGAGTTTGCGGATAATGTGCCGTGCCTTTGCGCTCATGCGCGATACTTTATAGTGCCGGTAAAGATGCTCCCGCAGAAACTTTTTGAGCTCCTGCTGCTCCTGGGCGATTTCCCTGCTGAACCCGATCAGGGGCAGAGCTGCCCGAATGTCGTCCAGATTGGCGGGGCTGGCCTGCTCGATATTCAGCGCGCTCTGTCTGATCAAATCTCCCGCCAGAGTATTGATCATGCGCCGCACGGTTTCATGGACCAGCCGCCTGCCCGAGATTTTAGGATATTGCTGTCTGGCCATTTCGAGATGGCGCGCAAATATACGGATCTCCCCAAGTTGCTGCTGTGTAATGAGACCGGATCGCAGGCCGTCGTCTACATCATGATTGTTGTAAGCGATCTCATCAGCGAGATTGGCGACTTGCGCTTCCAACGAGGGACGGCGATCCGTAAGGAAGCGTTCACCGACGTCGCCCAACTCGAGCGCATTTTTCTTCGAGCAATGCTTGAGAATGCCTTCACGGGTTTCGAAACAAAGATTCAACCCATCAAATGCGCCGTAATGCTCCTCCAGCACATCCACCACCCGCAGGGATTGCAGGTTATGCTCAAAGCCGCCATATTCCTTCATGCACTCGTTTAGCGCGTCCTGCCCGGCATGACCGAAGGCGGTATGGCCGAGATCGTGCGCCAGCGCGATAGCCTCAACCAGATCCTCGTTCAGGCGCAAATTCCGGGCTACAGAACGCCCGATCTGCGCCACTTCGAGACTGTGCGTCAGGCGCGTGCGGAACAAGTCGCCTTCATGATTGACGAAAACCTGAGTCTTGTACTCAAGCCTCCGGAAGGCGGTAGAATGAATGATGCGATCGCGATCGCGCTGAAAGGGAGTGCGGCCTGGAGATGGTTCTTCCGCAATGCGGCGTCCGCGGGAGTTGGCAGGCGATACCGCATAGGGCGCCAGCTCATGCATTAGCCGTACATTCCGTCAGAACTTCGGTCAGTATCGCGGCTGGCACATCCGCGTGCACCACCGCCCGACCAATATCCTCGAGCAGTATAAAGCGCATTTTCCCGCCTTGTACTTTCTTGTCCAGTCCCATCAGACGCAAATATTTTTCCGGACCAAGATTCGGAGCAACCACCGGCAGCCCGGTCTTGAGGTAGAGATTTCGGATTCGGTCCACATCCTCCATTCCTATCATGTCCATACGCTGTGATACCTCGGCGGCCAGTATCGTTCCCGCAGCCACTGCCTCACCATGAAGCCAGTTTCCGTAGCCCATTGCATTCTCGACTGCGTGTCCAAAAGTATGTCCAAGGTTCAGCAAGGCGCGCACGCCGCTTTCGCGCTCGTCTGCCTCCACAACTTCCGCCTTATTCTGACAACTCCTTTTTATTGCATCGATCAGAATCGAACTATCACGCTCCAACAGGAGCTCAATATGAGATTCAATCCAGTCGAAGAATGCTGGGTCGCGAATAAGACCATACTTGATAACCTCGGCCATACCCGCGCGCAACTCCCTATCGGGTAACGTATCGAGCGTAGAGGTGTCCGCCACTACCGCTTGGGGCTGGTAGAACGCTCCAATCATGTTTTTGCCCAGCGGATGGTTAATACCGGTCTTGCCGCCAACTGAGGAATCGACTTGCGCCAGAAGCGTAGTGGGTACCTGAATGAACGGCACACCGCGCAGATAGGTTGCGGCAGCGAAACCGGTCAGGTCTCCCACGACCCCTCCGCCAAGGGCGATGATCGGCGTATTGCGTTCGCAGCGGTGTGTCAGGAGAGCATCGAAAATGAGATTGAGGGTTTCCCAGTTCTTGTATTCCTCGCCATCCGGAAGAACGATCGGCACTGAAACCACATCATGAGCTGCAAGAGCTGCACGAAATTTTTCGAGATATAAAGGCGCAACGGTGGTGTTTGAAACGATGGCTACCCGCTTCTGACCCAGGTAATCGAGGAGGAGCTCAGGCTGAGTCAGAATATCTGCACCGATACAGATGGGATAACTGCGCGGGGTGGAGGTAGAGACAAGATTAACAGTGACTGTTTGCATTATTGTGACGAGAAAGGAGGTGCGACTTGCCCGGAAGCTTCGATAAACAGCGTCTACGTGTTTCTTTTGAATAACCCTGACAACTTATCACTACGCTTTGCTCACCAGGGTTTCACCACCACGAGTATCACGACAGCGATCAAGATGAGTACCGGGACTTCATTGAACCAGCGGTAATAAACATGGCTATGCCTGTTGCGATCGTGTTTGAAATCGGCCAGTAGGCTGCCGCAGTACCCGTGATATGCAATCAGCAGTATCACCAGCGCGAGCTTCGCATGCAGCCAGCCACCAGTGATGCCATAGCCCAGCCACAGCCACAGCCCCAGCGCTACTGCCAACACGGCGCTAGGCGTCATGATCCCATAGTAGAGCTTTCTTTCCATGATTTTGAACCGCTCTATGCCCGCCGAATCCGTAGTCAGGGCGTGATAGACGAAGAGTCGTGGCAAATAAAAAAGCCCGGCGAACCAGGCGACCACGAAGACGATATGAAAAGATTTTACCCAGAGCATATGCTTTTCGAACGGAGGCAGCACACGGGTTCAGTTGCTGCGGACTGAACGCTGTGCAAAAAGCAGTTATCTACTGAAGCGGATGACAGGTTGCTAACGCTGCGCAGGAACATGAGCACCTGCCAAAAGATCAGGAAGCAGAAAAATTCCTTCGTGGAAGGCTGATTACAGCGGCACCAGTTCGAGGCTGGCTTCGTGACGCGCACCAAATTATGCCGCAGATATCAGACGGCCACAACTTCCAGATCAGGCTCTATCGACCTCAGCATATTTTGAATGCCCCGCAGTGTGCCGGTAATCGAGCTCGGGCAGGTGCCGCAGGCACCCTGATAGTGAACACTCAATCTGTTGCCCTCAAGGCCAAGTACATAAAGATCCCCTCCGTCGCTCTGGAGATAAGGGCGAATCTCCTCGTCGAGCAACTCGTTGATCAATTTGAGTCGCTGCTGGTCCTCAGGGCTTAAATTTGCAATTTCGGTGCTCGCCGCTGCAACCGTGGCGGCTGATTGGGCATCCGCTGCCGGCGCGGCACGGATAGGATCTGCCACTTCCCGTGCGAGATCCTGCCAGTCAGCGGCACCATCCTGGGTCACAGTAATCCACCGATCCACATAGAACACATTGGTGACATGATCGATGTCAAACAACGCTTCGGCAAGCGGGTCACCCTTCGCCTGCTCGGCATTATCATAAGAACGCGTCACTCCCCAGGTCAGCGGTTCCTTGAGGATGAATTTTAATGCATTCCGATTGGGAGTTCCCTCTATTTCAACTATCTTCGGCATTTTTGAGTACCCTGAAGAGAAGCTCAGGCATCGCCTATTGCGACGTGCATCGGATCATCCTCAGCTTCGGTTGAAGTAGTGCTAACGGAATTGAGCGCTGCGTGAAGCGTGTGCCATGGGAGAATCGCGCATTTGACTCGGGTGGGCAGGTCACGTACGCCGGCGAATACGATGAGTCTGCCCAGATGGTGGGGGTGGTCAAGATCCAGCGCGCCCGTGGCCATGTCACGGAATTCCTTGATCAGCGTCTCAGCATCGACGCGCGTCTTGCCTTTTACAACAGTGGTCATCATGGATGCAGACGCCTTGCAGATCGCACAGGACTCGCCATGGAACGCAATGCCTTCGATATGTTCCCCTTCGAGGTTCAGATCAATATCAAGGTGATCGCCACACAGCGGATTGTGCCCCACCGCGTGGTGGCTTGCCCTGTCCAGCTTGCCGTAATTGCGCGGTTTCCTGTTGTGGTCGAGGATGACTTCTTGATAAAGAGATTTCGTAGTCATTAAATAAATATCTTCTGCACAGTACGAATGCCAGCGATGAAAGTATCTACCTCAGCCATTGTATTATAAAACGCAAACGAAGCGCGTGTGGTGGCCGGGACCTTCAGGCGCAGCATCACAGGTTGCACACAGTGGTGGCCGGTGCGAACGGCAACGCCTTCCTGATTCAAAAGCGTGCCAACATCGTGCGGATGCACACCTGCCACCTCGAATGACAATACAGCGGTTTTTTTCGCAGCGGTGCCTATGATGCGCACCCCTGGTATCTGGCGCATCTGCTCGGTTGCGTAGTTGAGTAATTCAACCTCATATGCGGCAATGGCATCGATACCGACACTCGATAAATAGTCGACGGCAGCGCCAAGCCCGATAGCGGCTGCAATCGGGGGGGTTCCTGCTTCAAATTTGTGCGGAATGGCGTTGTAGGTGGTTCTTTCGAATGTAACCGACAGAATCATGTCGCCACCGCCCTTGAAGGGCTGCATGCGCTCCAGAAGTTCCGCTTTTCCGTACAGAATACCAATGCCCGTTGGACCGCACATCTTGTGTCCCGAAAATGCATAGAAATCGCAATCGAGATCCTGGACATCCACTTTCATATGCGGTGCAGCCTGGGCGCCATCCACCAGCACCGGAACACCGCGGGCATGCGCGAAGGCGATCATCTCCCTGACCGAATTGATCGTGCCCAAAGCGTTCGATACATGCATCACACCAACAAACTTCGTGCGCTCATTGAAAAGCTTCTCGTACTCATCGATGAGAAGTTCGCCGGCATCATTGATAGGCACCACACGTATCCTTGCCCCTTTTTCTTCCGCCAGCATCTGCCACGGAACGATATTTGAATGATGCTCCAGCATGGTCAGGATGATTTCATCACCCGCACCGATGAATTTGCGTCCATACCCGTGCATCACGAGATTGATGGAATCTGTCGTACCACCGGTAAAGATTACCTCTCTGTCTTCACGCGCGTTGATGAAGTACTGTAATTTGCGACGCGCTGCCTCATATTCTGCCGTGGCGGTCTCGGATAAATAATGCACTCCGCGGTTGATATTCGCGTGCTGGCTTGTCTGGTAGCGCACCAGGCGATCGATCACCGGTTGCGGCATCTGACTGGAGGCTGCATTGTCGAGGTAGACCAATGGCTTTCCCTCGACCTGGAGCTTCAGAATCGGAAAATCGGCACGCACACGATCGACATCGAGCGTCGAATCAATCTGCGGTTGCAGCGTGGAGTCTATAATCTTCATGGCTCAGTTTTTCTTGGTTTGTTCCAGCACTGTCCGTTCAAGGCGGTATTTGAGCGACGCGATGGGAATGCGATCAATGATCTCGGCGCCAAATGCATAAGTCAGCAGATTTCGCGCGGTGACTCCGGACAGCCCGCGGCTCTTGAGATAAAACAATTCCTCGGTCTCAAGTTGACCCACTGTTGCGCCGTGTGCGCACTTCACATCATCCGCAAAAATTTCGAGCTGCGGCTTGGTATCGATACGAGCCTTCGCATTCAACAAGAGGTTGCGGCTGGATTGCGCGGAATCCGTATTTTGCGCGCCTGGACGAACCATGATCTTGCCGTTGAACACGGCGTGCGCGCTACCGTCAGCAATGCACTTATGCAACTGGCGACTGGTACAGTTTGGTTTAGCATGATCTATGGAACTGTGTGTATCGGCAAGCTGCCTGCCGTTGATCAGCGCCAGCCCATCGATAGTGCACTCGGCGCCCTCCGCATCTAGCACTGTATTCAGATCGTATCGTGAAATCCGCGCTCCGAGTGCAACGCTCACAGAGCGGTAGCGGCTGGCGTGTGCTAGTGAAACAGCACAATTCCCAATATGAAATGCTTCCGTGCTGTCGCGCTGCACCCGAATGTGACTGATCTGGGCATTATCTGCCACTGCGACCTCGGTTACGGCATTGGTCACATAAACCGCTTCATTCAGACTGACGTAATCCTCGAGGATGGTAACCTCACTGCCCGCTTCAGCAATGAAAAGACAGCGAGGATGACTTGCCGCTTCCGGTTGCGTTGCAACAAGTAACACGTGCACGGGCGTATCAATCGCTGCACCGCGTGGTACGATGACTAAAGCGCCATCTTGCAGGAATGCGGTATTAAGCGCTGCAAATAGATCGTCTTCGAATCGCGCATACTGACCAAGATGCGGTTCTATTGCCTCTGCATTCGCTGTTATCGCTGATGACAGATTGGTGACGATCAAGCCGCAGTTTCCGAGGTGCTCTGCCGGGGTAGAAAGTTGCGGCATGTATTTGCCGTCGACAAATACGAGCCTGATTGCAGCTTCCGCCAGGGAAAAATGCTCCACATCAGCAGGCTGCAACGCTGCTGCAGCACGAGCGGGCTGGAACGATTGCCGGGCAAGCGGCGAAAGGTCGGTAAAACGCCACTCCTCGTCACGAGTTGTGGGCAGCTTCAGCCTCCCCGCGTGGTCAACGGCATTTGCCCGTAACTGATTAAACCACGCAAGAGGACTGGCAGGCAGCCGCGGTTGCCCTTGAAGCAGGCTTTCGAGATAACTGTTACTATTCACAAGGCTCATGCTCATGCGCTTGCCGGGGCACGCCGCTCAACGCCTACCCAATCATAACCTCGCGTTTCAAGATCGAGCGCAAGCTCTTTGCCACCTGTTTTAACAATCCGGCCGCCGCGCATTACGTGCACGTAATCCGGTTCGATGTAGTTGAGCATGCGCTGATAATGAGTTACCAGAATAATTGCGTTATCCTTGTTTGCAAGCTTGTTTACCCCATTGGTAACGATTCTCAGGGCATCGATGTCGAGACCGGAATCCGTCTCATCCAGGATAGCCAATCGTGGCTCGAGCAGCGCCATCTGCAATATCTCGTTGCGCTTTTTCTCACCGCCCGAAAAACCTTCATTGACGCCCCGATCCAGAAAATTGGGACTCATTTCCAGCAATTTCATTTTCTCGCGCACAAAATCCTCGAACTCCAGCGGATCGAGCTCGTCCTTTCCGCGCTGCGACTGAATAGTATTGTAGGCGAGGCGCAGGAAATGACTGTTGGAAACACCGGGTATCTCAATCGGATATTGAAAGGCAAGAAATACGCCTGCACGCGCCCGCTCTTCCGGTTCTAGATCGAACAGATTCTGGCCTTCAAACAATACCGATCCCCCGGTAACCTGATAGGCGCTGTGCCCGGCAAGCACTTTCGCGAAAGTGCTCTTGCCCGAGCCGTTCGTTCCCATGATGGCATGCACTTCACCACTTTTAACGATGAGGTCAACGCCTTTGAGTATCTCTACGCCCTCGACTGCCGCTCGCAGCCCGCTTACTTCGAGAATCGTTTTGCTGTCCTGATGAATCATCCAACACTTCCCTCCAGCTTGAATCCAAGCAGTTTTGTCGCTTCGACCGCAAACTCCATCGGCAGTTGCTGAAATACGTCCTTGCAGAAGCCATTGATAATCATGGAGACCGCTTCCTCGTTGCCGATGCCGCGCTGTGCAAAGTAGAACAACTGGTCTTCGCCGATTTTTGACGTTGATGCTTCATGCTCGACCTTGGCATCCTGGTTACGCACCTGAATGTAGGGAAACGTATGTGCTCCGCATTGGTCTCCGATCAGCATTGAATCGCATTGTGAATAGTTGCGCGCGCCACTGGCCGTAGGTGCAATCCGGACCAGTCCACGGTAACTGTTATTGGAATGCCCGGCTGAAATACCCTTGCTGACGATGGTGCTGCGGGTATTTTTCCCGATATGGATCATCTTGGTGCCAGTATCCGCCTGCTGATAGTTATTGGTTACCGCTACCGAATAAAATTCGCCTACGGAGTTTTCCCCCTGCAGTATGCAGGAGGGATATTTCCAGGTTATCGCGGACCCCGTTTCAACCTGCGTCCACGAAATGCGCGAGTTTACGCCTTTCGCCAAACCCCGCTTGGTTACGAAATTATAGATGCCGCCCACGCCATTCTCGTCACCGGCATACCAGTTCTGTACCGTCGAGTATTTGATATCGGCATTATCGAGTGCAATCAGTTCGACCACCGCGGCGTGCAATTGATTAGTATCAAATCTCGGTGCCGTGCACCCTTCGAGATACGACACGGACGATCCTTCCTCGGCAATGATCAGAGTGCGCTCGAATTGTCCGGACTCTTGCGTATTGATGCGGAAGTAGGTCGACAGATCCATCGGGCACTTGACACCTTTCGGGATAAAGCAGAAGGTGCCGTCCGTAAACACGGCCGAGTTAAGCGCCGCATAATAGTTGTCACCCACGGGCACTACCGTGCCGAGATACTGCTTCACCAATTCGGGGTGAGCATGCACAGCTTCGGAAATGGAGCAGAAAATAATTCCGACCTCCGCAAGCTTTTGCTTGTAGGTGGTCGCGACGGATACGCTGTCGAAAATCACGTCCACCGCAACGCCGGCAAGGGCCGCACGCTCATGCATGGGCACCCCCAACTTCTCGAAGGTGCGAAGCAACTCGGGGTCGACCTCATCCATGCTGTTAAGCTTCTTTTTCGGCTTGGGCGCAGCGTAATAGCTGATCGCCTGAAAATCGATCCGCGGATATTTGACATTCGGCCACTTTGGCTCTTCCATCTTGAGCCATTGCTGATAGGCTTTAAGCCGAAATTCAAGGAGCCACGCGGGTTCGTTTTTCTTGGTGGAAATGAGCCGGATAATATCTTCGTTAAGGCCTTTTGGCGCGACATCCGACTCGATTTCGGTAACGAAACCGTGTTTGTATGGCTGATTGACCAGATTTTGTAGTACTGCACTCATGAGATTTGCTCCAATATCGGAATGTCTTTTCTTTTACGTAGAGGACAACTCCTTTGCTACAAATACCACTGTCGCTCCTGTTATCCCGGTTTCCGGCTCCTCACCCCACAGGGGCTAGACCCTGGCCGGTTCCTCTTTCACACTGAAGCTTTCACCGCAGCCGCACGTATTATCCACATTGGGATTTTCAAACCTGAATGATTCGTTCAACCCTTCTCTGGCAAAGTCAATTCTTGAACCATCAAGAAACGGCAGAAAATCGACATCTACCACCACATAAGCGTTACAGGACTCGAACATCCGGTCACTCTCGCGAAGTTCATCCGCATAATCGAAGGTATAGGCAAACCCGGAACATCCCACCTTCTTGACTCCGACTCGCAGGGCCAATCCCCTGCCCCGCTTCGCGAGTTGTTTCCGAATCTGCTTCGCAGCGTTTTCAGTCAGTGTTATTGCCATCGCTATTCTCCACTTACTCCATGCGAGTATGACAACGAAAGTAGGAGTTCAGCATTCAAAATTGGCGTCAGGCTGAAATTGCAGCACGACCGCGGTCGGGCATAACCTTTTCAGGCGTAACCTTCCGCATATCCAGCATCTGTACCACACCCGCCTCTCTTGCCTTCCGCCTTTCTTCTCTTTCCTTCTGCTCATCGACCAGTTGTTTCAGCGTGACTGCGCCAAGATGGTCGAAGATCAGTTCGTTAAGTTTTGTCCACAAGTCGTGCGTCATGCATTTCTTGTCATTGTGGCAATTTTCCTTTCCATTGCACTGGGTTGAATCGATAGGCTCGTCAACCGCGAGAATAATTTCGGCAACTGACACTTGCCCCATGTCTTTCGCAAGGCAATAGCCGCCACCCGGACCTCTTACACTATCGACAAGTCCGCGGGAACGCAATTTGGCGAACAACTGCTCAAGATAAGATAGCGAAATTTGCTGACGCTGACTGATTTCCGCAAGTGTCACAGGACGCGTCTGACGTTGCAGCGCAAGATCGAGCAACGCTGTCACTGCAAACCGTCCCTTGGTTGTTAGCCTCATGATGAACTCCTCTTTGCTCTCGATGGATTCACGGATTGGATAGATAGGTTCAGAAATATCTCAGCCAACAAAAATTCAATAGGTGACTGATTTAGTCAACTATAAGATACCTGATTGATTTAGTCAACTATACGGACATCATTTCTGAAAATATATAATGCGGAAATGAATCCTCTATTAATATCAAAATCTATATCGATAGAATCGACGGCGAGAGGAATCAAAAGAGAACCCGGCGGCAACGCATATGTAGGTCGCTCATGAAAAATTCGGCCAACTGAAACTGATATTGTTATTGTTGGACTGGGCTCAGCTTGTCCTGGAGCGATCTGAGCAGGAACAGTTCGAATTACAGTAGCCGGGGCTTCGCAGGTGAACTCGTCGTATCGTCAGGCGAAGCCTGAGCTACTGTTGAGGCGACTTCATTCGATTCGGGATAACGAGCGGTCGCTCAGGTGGTGACACGGCGCAGTCTCAAATGCGCCTTTACCAGTTCAATTGCCTGGTGACGGAACTGATTTCCCTTTGTATCCTTTACCCACATGTGCAACAGTCCGATAAAGAATAGATGGGTGTCGATGGCTAATTGCACGGGGTCATGAGACGAATGCAGTAACTCCTGAACCTTGGCGCGCTCGTAAACCAACTTCAGCTTCTCCAAAATGCCCGCGCAGTTGAATAAAATCTGCTGCAAGACCATCGCGAATTCATCCACGTATTCGCACTTGATCATCATGATTTCGTATATCTGACGGGTCTCCTTGCTGTCCACCAGAACCTGGATCGTGCCGCACAGGAAATTTTCGATGCAGGCCAGAGGATCGTCCATGCCTTCAACCAGCAGAGTATCATCCATGCGATCGATGAGAGGCAGGAATACCTGCTCGCGCATGGCCTGAATCAGGTCGATTTTATTGTTGAAATGCCAGTAGATCGCACCCCGGGTGACACCGGCTTCGTGCGCGATATGTTCCATGGTGGTACGGCCGACGCCTCGCTTCAGGAAGACCTCCCGCGCCGCATCTATAAGGCGCTGCCGTGTCAATTCCGCATTTTCCTTGGTTTTTCGGACCATGTTACGAATCGCTATTTACATCTGTGAAGGTTGGTTTATAATTTACATACATACGCGTATGTATGCAAGTTCTAATTTTAGCTGCACGGAGCATGGATGACAGCCACGCAGGATTATAAAAACAAACCCGGCAGCCTGTTAGCGGTCAGCCAAAGAAAAATGCCCGACCCCCTGCATGCTGCAAGGGGGCTTGCCATAAGCGTTGCCGCGGGCATCGTCCTGACCGTTACGGTGTCAGGCTGTGGCAAGAAGCCTGAAACGCCGCCTCCACCGGCCCTTCCCGTAAGCGTAATCGAGGTCCAACCTACCAGCGTACCGATCAGCGCGGAGGCCGTCGCGCAAACGGAGGGTGCGAAAGAGGTCGAGATACGGCCGCGTGTGGGCGGAATCCTGCTCAAGCGTTTATATGAAGAGGGTGCTGCGGTAAAAGCAGGTCAGCCCATGTTTTTGATCGATCCCATACCCTACCAATACGCGCTGGCGGAAGCCAAAGCCGAACTCGCTGAACAGAAAGCTCGTGCCATACAAACGGAGCGCGAAGAAAATCGGCTGCGACATCTTCTCGAAACGCAAGCTATCAGTCAGCGTGAATACGACAATGCCGTCTCCGAAAATGCCATTGCGCAGGCCGCCCTGCAGCGGGCCGAAGTTCGGGTGCGAGATGCTCAGCGTAATCTTTCCTATACCAGCGTAGCCGCACCGGTAGACGGCATATCCGGACGCTTTCAATTTTCTGAAGGGGCGTTGGTGGAAGCTCACAACAGCCTCTTGACCACAATTGTCCAGCTATCACCCATATGGGTGCGCTTTAGTCTTTCCGACAGCGAATTGGCAAAGATCGGAGGCCCTCTCAATGAACAAAAGGTGAAGCGGGTAGCATTGATATTGCCGGATGGTACAGAGTACGAAAAAAAGGGTGAGCTGAATTTTGCTGCCAGTCGCATTGATCCAGTGCTTGGGACGCAACAATTACGGGCAACATTTGACAACACCGATCAAAGCCTGCTACCGGGGCAATTTGTACGGGCACGCGTAATCACGGGCGAACATCCCGGTGTTTTTCTCGTACCACAGGTTGCAGTGCAAACATCCGATCTGGGCAAGTCGGTATATGTGGTCAATGAGAAAAATGAAGTCACGGTGCGGCCAGTTGTAGCCGGAAAATGGATAGGCACAGATTGGGTAATTCTGGATGGACTCAAGGCGGGCGATAGAGTCATAGTTGATAACATCATCAAGCTCCGTCCCGGTGCGCTCGTATCACCGCGTGCGTCGGGAGAGCCGCCGGTCGAAGCGCCAGGGCGGCCGGTCGATAAGCAAGTGTAAGCGAAGCAGGCATGACCAGATTCTTCATTACGCGGCCAATTTTTGCATCCGTCATATCCATCATCATAGTCCTCGCCGGACTGGCCGCCGCCATGGAACTCCCCATCGCGCAGTACCCACAGATAGCACCCCCAACCGTATTGATAACCGCAACGTTTCCCGGGGCAAGTGCCGAGACCCTGGCAAAAACGGTTGCAGCACCGATTGAAGAGCAACTGAGCGGCGTCGACAATCTACTTTATTTTGGTTCCAGCGCCGACTCAAGCGGCACCCTGACTATTACTGCGACCTTCGATGTCGGAACGGATATCGACCAAGCAACGTTCAATACGAGCAATCGCGTAAATATCGCTTTGCCGCGCTTGCCCGAAGAAGTTCGCCAGACGGGTCTGAAAATAGAAAAACGGTCCAACGACATCCTGATGGTCTTCATGCTCATCTCCAAGGAGAAAGGAAAGTATGACCCACTTTATCTGAGCAATTATGCCACGCTCAACGTTCTGGATGAGCTGAAACGAACCAAAGGCGTAGGGGATGCGATAGTTTTCGGCGGCCAGGATTATTCCATGCGCATCTGGCTGCGTCCGGACCGGATGGCGCAGCTAGGGGTAACGACGACAGATATTGCCGCCGCTATTCGGGCACAAAACGCACAATATGCGGCCGGTAAAATAGGACAGGAGCCGGCACCCGCCGATCAGCGACTGGTTTATACGGTTAACGCCAAAGGTCGGCTGCTTGAACCGGAACAATTCGGCAATATCATTTTGCGGGCGGGCGGGCCTAGTGGCGTCCTCTATCTTAAGGACGTGGCAAGGGTAGAACTCGGAGCATTAAGCTACGACGTGCGTACAGCACTGAATGGTCAACCCGGTGCCGGAATTCCTATTTTTTTGCAACCCGGTGCGAATGCGCTCGATACAAAAAACGCACTTGTGGCGAAGATGGAGGAATTGAAGAAGTACTTTCCCGAAGGAATGGATTATGTTGTTCCTTACGATACCAGTTTGTTCGTTAAGGCCTCAATGTGGGAAGTGGTCAAAACGCTTGGTGAGGCAATGATTCTCGTGATACTGGTCGTATATCTTTTTTTGCAGAGCTGGCGTGCGACGCTGATTCCCATCATTGCAGTTCCTATTTCCTTAATCGGTACCTTTGCCGGCTTGTGGATGTTCGGCTTTTCCATCAATACGCTCACACTTTTCGCCATGGTCCTGTCTATCGGAATCGTAGTTGATGATGCGATCGTGGTACTGGAAAATATCGAACGTCTGATGGATGAAGAACAACTGTCGCCCATGAAGGCGGCTATAAAATCGATGGAACAGGTTGCCAGGGCGGTCGTTGCTATTGTGCTGGTGCTTTGTGCCGTTTTTGTACCGGTCGCGTTCATGGGAGGGATAGCCGGAGAACTATATCGTCAGTTCGCCGTGACCGTTGCTGTCGCCGTTACGATTTCGGGGATTGTCGCGCTGACCCTCACTCCTGCCTTGTGCGCCATTCTGCTGAAGCATACGCACGGCGAGTCCGCATTCTTCCGCGCGTTCAACCGCGGGTTCAAGCGCGTGACCAATATTTATATTTTTATGGTCAATACCACGTTACGGCACCAAATCATCGGAACATTCGTATTCGCCGGGATTGTCGGTGTCGCAATCTATCTGCTTATGATCGTTCCAGACAGCTTTGTGCCCCCTGAAGACCAGGGCTATGTGGTGGCAGCAACCATTTTGCCGGATGGAGCGACGCTAGCTCGAACGACGAGAACCGCCGAAGCTGTACGGGCCGCCATCGCGGAAGATCCTGCGGTGTCCCACCAGTTTGTGGTAAATGGTTTCGACCTTATTGGTGGAGGAAATAAAACCAGCGCTGCAACAATGTTTGTGCCATTCAAAGACTGGTCTGAGCGCACTGCCACGGCGGAAGACATTGTCGATAAGCTGTCTCAAATCGGGATGCAACAATCCGACGGAATCGCGATAGCGTTTAATCCACCTGCCATTCGCGGCCTGGGTACCGCAGGGGGTTTTGAAGTTTACGTGCAAAGTCGTGCTGGTTCAGATCCTGTGCAATTAGCAGGTGTAGTAAACAATCTTATTGATGAATTAAATAAAGAACCTCGCCTGACCGGCATCGCAACCTTTTTCCGGCCCACAGTGCCCCAATTTTTCCTCGAAGTGGATGAAGCCAAGGCTATTTCTCAGGGAGTGCGCGTTGGCGATATATACGCTACCTTACAAAGCACCATGGGCTCACTCTACGTCAACGACTTTAATAAGGCGGGGCGCACCTACCGGGTGCAACTGCAAGCAGAACCGGAATACCGCATGGATCCGGAAGATCTCGGTCGGGTGTACGTGCGCTCTCAATCCGGCGCAATGGTACCTATGTCTGCATTGAGCAAAATCCGCACCGTCGTGGGTGCGGAGCAGCTGGAGCGATACAACGGACTACTCTCCGCGAAGATAATGGGAAGTGGTGCGCCCGGTGTAAGCTCGGGTGACGCGATTCAGCTTGTGGAAGAGATTGCAGCGAAGACCTTGCCGGACAACTATCAGATTGCCTGGACGGCACAAGCGTTTCAGGAAAAACGTACGGGTTCCGCGGCAGTCCTGGCTTTCAGCTTTGCAATTATCATGGTGTTTCTCATCCTGGCCGCGCAATTTGAAACGTGGGGGTTGCCGCTGGCGGTTATCATGGCTGTCCCCTTCGCACTGGTCGGCGCGCTGCTTGCCGTATTTATTCGTGGAATGCCAAATGATATTTATTTTCAGGTGGGGTTGATCACTCTGATAGGGTTGGCGGCAAAGAACGCGATTCTTATTGTGGAGTTCGCGAGCCAGAAACTGAGAGAAGGCATGCCGATTGCACAAGCGGCAATTGAAGCGGCAAGGCTGCGGTTCCGCCCTATCGTTATGACCTCCATGGCTTTTGTACTGGGAATCGTGCCCCTCGTAATAGCTACCGGGGCAGGAGCCGCTGCACGCCGTTCGATGGGTACTGGCGTCTTTGGCGGAATGTTGCTTGCCACTTTTGTTGCGACAATATTCATTCCCCTGTTTTTCACCTGGCTCTCGCACACGAAGGCGCCCGGATCAGATGAAAGGCTGCAACAGGAAACATCATGACGAGCGATCGCAACATGTGGAATAACATGCGCACGATATTGTTATTGCTCGCGACCTTGCTCCTTGCGTCCTGCGCGATGGGACCTGACTATATTCGCCCCCATATCGAAACATCCGACAAATACCGCATGGCGCAAACGGAAGGACAATCCATCGCCAATCTGCCCTGGTGGGAATTGCTGCATGATGATCAGCTGCAGCAGCTCATCCGTCTCGCATTGGCCGAGAATAAAGACCTTAAGCAGGCGGTGGCAAGTGTTGAGGAACTCCAGGCTCGACTTGCCATTGCGCGCACGGATTTCCTTCCCAGAGTCGACGCGACCGCCAATGCGCCGGTGTTCGGCACCCTCGGTGGATTCCAGATCCGTGGATTTCCCACACCTTACAGTTATTTTGGGCAAGCTACCCTGAATTGGGAAATTGATATCTGGGGGCGGATCCGGCGCTCGAATGAAGCTGCGCTTGCCGATCTGATGGCACGGGAAGAAAACCGCCGGGCCGTTATTCTGACCTTGGTGAGTTCAGTAGCACAATCCTATTTCGATCTCCTGCAATTCGATATGCAGCTGAAGATCACGAAAAACGCCCTTCAGTCATGGGAAGAATCCGTATCCCTTGCACAGGCGCAACTACGCGGGGGGGTGATTTCAAGACTTGATCTGGATCAGTTCGAGGCGGAACGCGCCAACGCGGCAACGCGAGTGGCGGAACTGCAGCGGCAGATGGTTCAAAAGGAAAACGAATTGAGCGTATTGGTGGGGAGAAACCCGGTCTCAATCGTTCGGGGACGTTCACTGACGGATCAGTTACTGCCCCCAGAGGTGCCGGCCGGTCTTCCTTCCGAACTGCTGCAACGCCGCCCCGACATCCTGCAGGCGGAACAAACACTGGCATCGGCAACCGCCCGGATCGGTGCGGCGAAAGCCGCTCGGTTCCCGAAGATCAACATTACGGGGTTTTTGGGAGTAGCGAGCCCGGCTCTGGCCAACCTTCTGCTCTCCGGAAGCGAATTCGGCGTAGGCGGACTGGGACTGGCGGTTCCTTTGATCAACGCGCAAGCCCTCGGGATGGAGCAGCGCGCTGTCGAGGCTCAGACCCGGCAAGTATTGGCTCAGTACGAGCAAACCATCCTTACAGCATTCAAGGAGGTGGAAGATGCCCTGGCAGCGGTTCACACCACCGATGAGCAGCGCAAGTCGCAGGAGGAACAAGTGGTGGCCCTGCGTTCAGCTTTGCGTGTCGCCGACCTTCGCTACAAGGGCGGCATTACGAGTTATGTGGATGTGCTGCTTGCCAAACGCCGTCTGTTCGAGGCCGAATTTGCACTCGCGGACACACACCGCCTGCATCTTGTTTCTGTCGTTCAGCTCTATAAGGCACTTGGGGGAGGATGGGCGCCGGTTTGATCGATGCCCGTCGTCGAGTTTAAAAAATTCGAGTCCCCCAGACCATCACGGCAGCATGCGCCCGAGAAATTAATGGCAACTGGAGAGCAGGAAGTGCAGACGCCCATAGCTCCGCCTTTGGCATAATCCTAAATCTGATCAGTTGGCTATTTCTATTTTAGAATAGGCTAGGATTCAAACATATGAACCTGATGGTCAATTGGTTAAACACGCTAGCCATTCAAAGTGGAGCTACCGTTGTTCGCATGCGCTCGGGGCTATTCCTGATTCTGCTTGCTGGTTGTTCAGAGAAAGCACCCGCCCCACCTCCGCCCATTCCCCAGGTCGAAGTCATCACCGTGACTACCCAAACGGTCCCGGACGAGCCGGAGTTTATCGGGCAAACGCAGGCTTTTCGCCCTGTAGAGATTCGCCCGCAGGTGACGGGAATAATCAAGAAAGTTTTTTTTACCGAGGGAAGAAATGTCAAGACGGGGGACAAACTTTACCTGATCGATCCTGTGCCCTTCGAAGCGGCCTACCTCAGTGGAAAGGCAAAAGTAGCCCAGGCTCAGGCCCGGCTTATCCAGGCGGAACAAGAAGAGGCACGCGTAAAACCCCTGCTTGAGGAACAGGCTGTCAGCCGCAAGAGTGTCGATGATGCAGTCGCGGAAACGCTGGCAGCCAAAGCTGCGCTGGAGGCTGCGCAAAGCGACCTGATCAGAGCGAAATTCGACCGGGATAACACGGTTATCACAGCCCCGGTGAACGGGCGGATAGGGCGCAGCCATTTCTACGAGGGGCGCCTGGTATCCGCCCAGACAACACTGCTGACCACCATCGACCAGCTCGATCCCATGTACGTCAACGTGAACGTTCCCGAAAGCTATCTCCTTAGAAGACGGCGCGAACTGGCGGCGAAGAAAGTGCAGAGGCCGGATATTTTTCAGTTGCGAGGGGTGATCACTTTTTCCGATGGAAGCGTGTATCCGGAGGAAGGCGTGCTCGATTTCTCCGACGTGTCCATACGACCGGAAACGGGTACATTGGAGGGAAGATTTACGTTTCCGAATCCGGAAGGAGGTTTTTCTCCCGGACAATCCTACTTTTACCCGGGACAATTTGTTCACGTCCGTATCAAGGGTTATATCCGGACCGACGCGGTCCTGGTTCCGCAACGGGCGGTTCAACAAGGACCCAAGGGATCGTTTGTCTATGTGATCGACAAGGAAGACAGAGCGCAACTTCGCCCGATTCGAGCCAGTACGTGGCATGAGAAGGAATGGTTGATAGAAGATGGGCTGCATACAGGGGAACGAGTGATCGTGGAAGGGTTTCACCGGATTAAGCCAGGAGTTCAGGTGAACGCCGTTCAATATAAAGAAAAAGGGACTTCCTCGAACAGTGGGTCAGAGAATGAAATCGCCGGAAAGGCGTCATGAACACCCACTTTTTTATTGATCGCCCCATTTTCGCATCAGTCCTGTCCATCGTTATTATGGTGGTCGGCCTGGTTTCTTTAAAGACTCTGCCGATCGCGCAGTTTCCGCAAATCACGCCGCCCATGGTGCAGATCGACGCGGATTATCCCGGCGCGAGCGCCGAAGTTGTCGCAGAATCCGTGGCGCGCCCGATCGAAGTACAACTTCCCGGTATCGATAATCTTCTTTACTACGATTCCACGAGCACGAACGATGGTCACATGACGATGAGGCTCACGTTCGAAATTGGCACTGACGTGGATATCGCCCAGGTCCAGACACAGAACCGGCAACGTCTTGCCGAACCCCAACTGCCCGATGAGGTCGTTCGCCAGGGTGTCACCGTGAAAAAGACGTCACCAGACCTGTTGGCTGTCATTGCGCTGAGCTCCACTGACCCCAGGCACGACACGGTTTTTCTCTCAAACTACGCTCTGCTTCGGATTCTCGACAACGTCAAACGACTTCCGGGTGTCGGCGATGCCATCATCTTTGGCGGTCAGAACTATTCCATGCGCCTGATCCTCGATCCGGTCCGCATGGCGCAGCTCGACCTTACGCCCACCGAAATTGCAGCTGTCGTTCGCGAGCAAAATCGGGATTTCCCCGCCGGGAGGGTAGGCCGCGAGCCCACGCCCCATGGCACCGAACTCACAATTCCGGTAATCACTCGCGGCCGGATGAGTGAAGTCAAGGAATTCGAGGATATGATCATTCGGGCTTATCCTGACGGCTCCATGGTTCGAATGCGGGATGTCGCGAGAGTGGAACTGGGGGCCCAGTCCTATGATCTTGAAGGAAGGTGGAATGGAAAGCCCAATACGTTTCTATTAACCTTTCTTGCCCCGGGCGCCAATGCGCTCGACACCGTCCAGCGGGTTCGGCAGGAAATGGATAAACTGGCTAACGGTTTTCCAACAGGTGTTTCCTACGATATCCCGTACGACACCACCACTTTCATTGACGTTTCGATCAAGGAAGTCCTGAAAACGCTCGTCGAAGCCACACTCCTTGTCATACTGGTCGTTTTTGTTTTCCTGCAAAGCTGGAGGGCAACGCTCATTCCCGCCGTCGCCGTCCCCATTTCGCTCATCGGAACATTGGCTGGCATGGCGGTGCTCGGGTTTTCAATCAATACATTAACCCTGTTCGGCATGGTCCTTGCCATCGGCATTGTGGTGGATGACGCGATTGTTGTGGTGGAGAATGTCGAGCGGCATATGACCAGGGGCGGTCTTTCGCCCCGGGACGCAGCTAAAAAGGCGATGGACGAAGTGGCCGGACCAGTGATAGCAATCGTCCTTGTGCTGGCTGCCGTGTTTGTGCCGGTCGCGTTTTTGGGTGGAATAACCGGCGAGCTGTATAAACAATTTGCGATTACCATTGCTCTGTCTGTAGCCATCTCGGGTTTCGTCGCGCTTACCCTCAGCCCCGCCCTTTGCGCGCTGGTTCTCAAGCCGGGCCACGGCGCGCCTGCCGGAGTCTGGAAAATGTTCAACCGTTCGTTTGACTGGATGCAGACGCGCTACGCCGGTGCTGTCGGGAGCATACTGAAACGATCGATGATAGCGCTGACTATCTTCGGAGCACTGTTATTCCTTATCTTTGGTCTATTCAAGACGATTCCGGGCAGTTTCCTCCCGGAAGAAGATCAAGGCTATTTTATTACGGTTGTCCAACTACCCGATGGCGCTTCCAAGGCAAGAACGATTGAGGTCCTTAGCAGAATAGAGAGCTATTTCCAATCGATTCCCGCAGTCCATTCGACAGATACGCTGGCTGGACAAAACTTTGTGTTCGGGACCCGGGGAGCGAATCAGGCAACGATGTTCGTGCCGTTACATCATTGGGATACACGCAGGGATGCTGGTGAACAGGCCCCCGGTCTTATTGCTGCGGCTTTTCAGGAATTTGCCAAAATCCCGGAGGCCTTGATCCTGGCTTTTAATGCCCCTTCCATCAGAGGTCTCGGTTCCACAGGAGGTTTTTCCCTCCAATTGCAAGATCCCAGCGGCGGCGATTTTGCCGAGTTCGCTGCTGTGGCTCAGGAGTTTGTAGCCAGGGCTATGGAACATCCGGCGATCGCCACAGCTGGGACCAATTTTCGCGTAAGTGCGCCCCGGCTTTACGTTCGCGTGGACCGGGAACGCGCCAAGGCGCTGGGTGTGCCGATTTCTGAAGTCTTCGATACCATGCAGGCCTATTTCGGAAACCTGTATATCAACGACTTTGTAAAATTTGGCCGCATCTATCGCGTGCAAACAGAGGCTCTACCGGAGTACCGGTCCAGCCCGGACGACATCAGCAAGGTATATGTGCGCGCGCGAAATGGCGCGCAACACACCATGATTCCATTGAACTCGGTCATCACCACTGAATTTACCAGCGGACCGGACCCGGTCACACATTTCAACGGATTCAATACCGCCTTGGTGCTGGGAGGCACCGCGCCAGGATATAGCTCAGGACAGGCCCTTGAAGCGCTGGAGAAAATAGCGGATGAAGTTTTGACGCCTCGAGGCTATACGATTGATTGGAGCGGAATATCTTATCAGGAGAGTAAGGCGGGCGGCCAATCCATCCTGGTGTTTGCTTTCGCCCTGCTCATGGTCTTTCTGGTGCTGGCCGCCCTCTACGAAAGCTGGTCGGTTCCGCTTGCAGTGATTCTTGCAATCCCGTTCGGAATTTTAGGCGCATTGCTGGCTATCTGGGTTCGTGGATTGACCAATGACATCTATTTCCAGATCGGGCTGGTTACATTGATCGGACTATCCGCGAAAAACGCGATCCTGATCGTAGAATTCGCCAATCAGCGATATGCGGAGGGAGAGTCTCTGCTAGACGCCGCGATGGAAGCCGCACGGCTTCGTTTCCGTCCCATTATCATGACCTCCATGGCTTTTATCCTGGGTGTGTTTCCTCTGGTGATTGCATCCGGAGCTGGGGCCGCCAGCAGGAACTCCATCGGAACCGGCGTTTTCGGGGGAATGCTGGCAGCGACCTTTCTTGCCATCTTTTTCGTACCTCTTTTTTTCGTAGTGATAAGAAAAATGACGCGACGGGCCGGCGCAAGCAGGGGTTGAGGCGCCACATGCGACATCGGGTACTCCTCCTCCCACCGTCGAAAACGAGTGAGCATCCGGAATGGACGGAATTTATACCGGCGCTTCCATTTTAGAACGCCAGTATGGTGAGAAACTATAACCAGGCTTCGGCTGCCCTGCTGTCCGACATCAGGCCGCGAGCCTCTTTCAGCAGAAATTCCTTGAATGCCTGTGCCACGCTGGAAAGCCGCTTGTGTTTTCGATGAACGATATGCCAGTAGCGCATGATGGGAAAATCCTCGACATCAAGAATCTTCAGCCGTTTTGTTTCCAGTTCCAGTTCCACCGTGTGCAGCGAGGTGATGCCCAAACCCATACCCGCCTGGACCGCCTGTTTTATCGCCTCGCTGGTGTCGGTTTCCATTCCCCTGCTGAGCGAAATATGGTGCGAGGCGAAAAAACGCTCCATGGCACCGCGTGTGCCGGAACCCGGCTCCCGTACCAGAAATGTTTCCTGCTCCAGCCGCTTGACGGGAATCTTCCGCATCCTGCACAAGGGATGCTCTGGCGCCGCGATGACGACCAGAGGATTCTCCATGAAAGATTCGGCTGCAATATCCAGATCTTCCGGCGGCTGGCCCATGATGGCAACATCGATCACATTGTCGGACAGCTGCTTGAGGACTGTTTCGCGATTGGATACGTTGAGGCTGACAGTAATATCCGGGTAGCGCTGGCAGAACTTGGCCAGCAGATGTGGAGCAAAATAGTTGGCGGTACTGACCACTGAAATATTGAGCCTGCCTCGTTCCAGCCCTTTCAGTTCATCAAGGGCCAGCTCCATATCTGACAGTTGCTGGGAGATGGCGCGACTGTAGTGATAAAGTTCGCGTCCCGCGTCGGTCAGATAGATTTTTTTGCCCATCTGCTCGAACAATGGAAGTTCAATGGTGTCTTCCAGTTGTTTGATCTGCATGGAGACTGCGGGCTGGGTAAGATGGAGATCCTCCGCCGCGCGAGAGAAACTCAAGTGCCGCGCCACCGATTCAAAAACCTTTAATTGCCGCAGCGTGACATGCAGCATCGTGCCTCATCATTCATGGGGAGTGAAAACATATAAGTAAAATGTTATCATAACAATCAAAACATGTGACTGTTATTTATAGTAATTCCCCGTTACAATTCTTTCCGTAGCACCTTTATCTACCCCTATGAGGAGAACTGCCATGAGTGAAGCACTTACCGGCGCCGAGCGATACAAATCCGGCGTAATCCCCTACAAGAAAATGGGTTACTGGGAGCCTGACTATGTGCCCAAGGATACCGACGTTATCGCCATGTTCCGCATCACGCCCCAGGCAGGAGTGGAGCCCGAGGAAGCCGCAGCGGCGGTAGCGGGTGAGTCTTCCACCGCAACCTGGACTGTTGTATGGACCGACCG
>DATEEZ010000254.1:0-8573 GCA_035280905.1 Nitrosospira sp. | reverse complement strand
TAATCGAGTTGAATTGTCAGGCCGGACGGTCGGATCAAGGCTCAGAATATTGCGCTGAAAGGTTATTGATCGCTCCTCGCGATATTGCCATAACCACCGACTCTTTCGGAGGAGACGAGTGACACTCCGAAATTCTTCCTTCTGATGATGTTAGCACTACTAGCTGAAGCCGCCCAGGTTGTTTTGGCAGTCATGTTTGCCAACTGCTGATACTGACAAATCACTCATTTTTGGCAACTTGCCATGATTCTTTCCTTGGAAGGGATCGACTCGCAACCTATTGGAGCGCCCTATCAGCTTTTACGATTTGGCCGCGTAGAGTGTGGGACAGCGCTGCGGTGATTTTCAGATCTGCAAATTTTCCTATCATTTTGAGATGGCCGGGAAAATTGACGACGCGATTGTTATCGGTGCGGCCGCTCAGTTCGCCGGAATCTTTTCTGGACAGGCCCTCTACCAGAACGCGCTGCACTGTCCCCACCATCCTGGCGCTGATGGCCTGCGCCTGTTGCTCCACTTTTTCCTGCAACCGCTGCAGCCGCTCCAGTTTGACCTGATGAGGCGTGGTATCTTCCAGGCCTGCTGCTGGCGTACCCGGACGGGGACTGTAAATAAAGCTGAAGGAGCCATCGAAATTCACCGCTTCGATCAGCTTCATCGTTGCTTCAAAGTCTGCTTCGGTTTCCCCTGGAAAACCGACAATGAAATCGGAGGTAATCGAAATATCCGGTCGGGCAGCACGCAGCCGGCGAATGATCGATTTGTATTCCAGCGAAGTGTAGCCTCGTTTCATCGCCGCCAGTATGCGATCCGAACCGGATTGAACCGGCAAATGAACGTGATTCACCAGCTTCGGAGAAGTCTTGTAAGCCTCGATGAGGCGCGGTGTGAATTCCCTGGGGTGAGAGGTGGTATAACGGATGCGTTCGATGCCCGGGATTTCATGGAGATATTCCAGCAGCAGCGCAAAGTCGGCCAATCCGCCCTCTTCCGCATATTGCATCCTGCCACAATAGGCGTTGACGTTTTGCCCGAGCAACGTTACTTCCTTGACGCCCTGATCCGCCAGACCTGCGATTTCCGTCAGAATATCGTCGAGAGGACGTGAGATTTCCTCACCGCGCGTATAGGGGACCACACAAAAGCTGCAATACTTGCTGCACCCTTCCATGATGGATACGAAGGCAGTCACGCCCTCCGTGCGCGCCGGAGGCAGATGATCGAATTTTTCGATTTCGGGAAAGGAGATATCTACCTGCGGCCGGCCAGTAACCCGACGCATCGAGATCATCTGTGGCAGCCGGTGCAACGTCTGCGGACCAAACACCAGGTCTACATAGGGCGCGCGTTTGACGATCTCCGTCCCTTCCTGGCTGGCCACGCATCCGCCCACGCCTATAAGCAGATCGGGATTGGTCGTCTTGAGTTGCCTTATGCGCCCAAGGTCATGAAACACCTTTTCCTGCGCCTTTTCCCGCACAGAGCAGGTGTTGAAAAGAATAACGTCCGCTTCAGCGGGATCATCCGTCTTTTCCATGTGCTCCGCGTCACGCAGCACGTCCGCCATCTTGTCCGAGTCATACTCGTTCATCTGGCAGCCAAATGTTTTGATGTAAAGTTTTTTTGCCAAGACCTTGCTTGCCGTTTCAGTAAACCATGATGAGTGCCAAGGCAGTTTAGAAGTACCCCGGCCGATATCATTCTTGCCCGGACTTACCCGCTGTTCCTCAGTCCGGCGGCAACTCCATTGATAGTTAGCTGGATGGCGCGTGTTACCGCATCTGTGGCGTCTCCCGACCGGTAACGGCGCAACAGTTCCACCTGCAAATGATTAAGCGGATCGATATAAGGGGTACGATTGCGAATGCTGCGCGCAAGCGTGGGATTATCCTGCAATAATTCAGTTCGGCCGGTCACGGCAAAAAGCCATTTCACACTGAGTTCCCACTCTTTTTGTATCCGCCCGAAAACTTCGCGCCGCAGTTCCACATCCGTAACCAGTTCAGCATAGCGCGAAGCAATGCCCATGTCGGTTTTGGCCAGCACCATGTCCATATTCGACAGCAATGTCTGCAGGAACGGCCAGGCCTGATACATTTTCTGCAGGAGGCCCAGTCCCTTGTCGCCTTTGCCCTCGCGCTGCACGAACATTTCCACGGCTGTGCCGAACCCATACCAGCCGGTAATCATCGTGCGGTTGACACCCCAACTGAACGTCCATGGAATGGCGCGCAGATCTTCTATCAGGTCGGATTTTTTGCGGGAGGGGGGGCGGCTGCCGATATTGAGTCCCGCAATTTCCTTTATCGGGGTCGATTCCTGAAAATACCGGTTAAATCCAGGGGTTTCATATACCAGGCTGCGATAAGCCCGCAGGGCATCGCATGCCAGCACTTCCATAATCCCATAATATTCGTCTGCGCGTTGACCAAGCGTATCATGGCTCAGCAGCGTCGCCTCAATGGTTGCTGCGACCAGTGTTTCCAGATTACGCCGTCCGATTTCCGGATCGGAATATTTGCTACCGATGACTTCGCCCTGCTCGGTGATGCGTATCTGCCCGTTGACGCTACCCGGCGGCTGCGCCAGTATTGCCTGATAGCTAGGCCCGCCGCCGCGGCCCACTGTGCCGCCGCGTCCATGAAACAGCCGCAACTCGACTTTGTGCTTGGCAAAGACCTTTGTGAGTTCGGTTTCGGCCTTGTAAAGCTCCCAGTTGGCTGCGAGGAACCCGCCATCCTTGTTGCTATCGGAGTAGCCGAGCATTACCTCCTGAACATTGTCGCGTGAGTCCACCAGCTTGCGGTAGTAGGGTATCGAGAACAGCTCGTCCATGACGCGGGCACAGCCGCGCAAGTCGGCAATGGTCTCGAACAAGGGAACAATATTGACATGCAGATGCGGCTTTTCTCCTGCCCGCAGCAGCCCTACTTCCTTCAACAACAGCGCAACTTCCAGGATGTCGGATATGCCATCAGCCTTGGAAATGACGTAATTGGGTAATGCCGCCGGACCGAAACGCCGATGGATTTCGGCCGCCGTCTCCACAATACGCAATTCACTCTGGGCAAGCTCTGAATAGTCGAGGTAAGGCGAGCGCAGGAGACGCGGGCTGCTGACTTCAGTCAGGAGGCAGCGCACGCGTTCCGCTTCCGGCAGGTCTGAGTAGTCTTTCAGGTTGGCGCCGCGCTCCAATAGTTCAGCCACGACCTGCTCATGAATGTGGCTGTGCTGGCGCATATCCAGCGGCGCGAGATGAAAACCGAATACCTCGGCCGCCCGCCGCACGTGACGCAGATCGCCCCGCGCCAGTAACTCCGACTTATGCTGTTTGAGCGAATGGATGACGATATCGAGGTCGCGAACGAATTCCATGCTGTCAGCGTAAGGCTCCGCGGGGCCGACCGGACGCCGTTGCCTGATTGCATGACCAAGCCCCATGCTGGTCGCAGCGAGGCGTGCATAGATACCGATCAGGGCGCGTCGATAAGGCTCATCAGCGCGACTCGGCGCCCGATCGGGCGAAGCCTCAGCCAGCGCCGCCAGTGCATCGTCGACGTCGACGAGGCGCTCGGTCAGGCTTAACCGGCGCCCGATCTGGTGGACCTCGCCCATGTAAAAATCCAGCGCCAGAGCGGATTGCCGCTCAGCGGCGTGCAGTAATACTTCATGAGTAACGAAGGGATTGCCGTCGCGGTCGCCGCCTATCCAGCTGCCAATGCGAAGAAACGGTGGAACGGGTGGGGCTTTGTCGCCCATGCGGCGTTCAAGCAGATCTTCGATTTCCGCATACAGATGCGGCACTTCTGTAAGAAAAGTGTAGTGATAGTAGGCTAGACCATTTTTGATTTCGTCATATACGGACAGGCGCGCCGAGCGCAGCATGCGAGTCTGCCATAATATCTGAATGGCGGTTCGCAATCCTTCCTCGTTCTTGCTTACCTCATCCGGGGTGAGTTGCACCCGATCGCGCTCATTCAACAGGCGGGCAATTGCCAACTGGCAATCAAGTATGCTTCTACGCTGCACTTCCGTTGGATGCGCAGTCAACACCGGCGAAACGAGCGCTTTGGCAAAGAACCGGCCAAGGGCTGCGCTGCTTGTGCCACTGGAGAAAACCAGGTCAAGCGCGCGCGCCACACTGCCCGCCTGCGGTTGGGATCGAGCTAGAAGGTGACTGCGCCGGCGGCGGTTGTGATGCATATCCTCCGCAATGTTCGATAGCTGCGAGAACTGGCTGAACGCGCGAACCACCGCTTCGGTCGCCTTGTTGCTCAACTGGTTAAGTAGCCCGTCCAGTTCCTGCCGAGCCTTCGGATCCTGGTCGCGGCGAAACCGGATGGCTGTCTGGCGAATGTTTTCCACTAGGTCAAAAGTTGGCTCGCCCTCCTGTTCACGCAGGGTGTCGCCCAGCATGCGTCCGAGCAGGCGGATGTCCTCCCGCAGGGGGTCATCCTTCGGCTCTTTTTCATCCTTCGGCTCTTTGTCATCCATGTGATTAGGATTAGTATCAATACTTTCGCTTCGGGAAGCGAGCGATCCCATAAACAACCCCTTCTCTGGAAGATGCAGATGCGGGCTCATGCCCTAAGTACTTCAGTCCGGCTTTGACATCCGCCATGGTAAAATAAGTGCCGGCAGGATTTTCAAACTTTTTTTTATTTTAATAGGAATGCCTAATTCATCCACACCCACTAAAATAGTTATCGCGACACGGGAAAGCGCCCTTGCCTTGTGGCAGGCCAATTTCATCCGGGATCGGCTGGCAGAATTATACCCGCAAACGGAATTTCAAATATTCGGAATGACGACCCGGGGCGACCAGATTCTTGATGTGACGCTATCCAAAATCGGCGGAAAAGGTTTGTTCATCAAGGAACTGGAACAGGCGCTGGAGGAGGGGCGCGCCGACATCGCCGTGCATTCGATGAAGGATGTGCCGATGGATATGCCTCCCGGATTCGCGTTGGCAGCGATCACGGAGCGTGAAGATCCGCGGGATGCGTTTGTCTCCAACCAGTACGCAATGCTGGATGCGCTCCCGCCCGGGAGCGTAGTGGGCACTTCCAGTCTTCGGCGCGAAAGTCAGTTGCGTGCGCGCTTTCCTCATTTGAAGGTGCAGCCGCTGCGTGGTAACGTCCAGACGCGCTTGCGCAAGCTGGATGAGAGTCAATTTGCAGCGATCATTCTGGCGGCAGCAGGATTGAAACGGCTGGGACTGGCCGACCGCATCACCGCTCTGCTGAGCCCCGATCTGAGCCTGCCGGCCGTCGGTCAGGGCGCCTTGGGTATCGAATGCCGTGCTGACCGGGCCGATTTAATCAAGCTCATGCAACCGCTGCATCATATTCCCACTGCTCAGTGTGTCGAGGCCGAACGCGCCATGAGCCGCGCCCTCGGCGGTAGTTGCGAGGTCCCATTGGGAGGATTTGCCGAAATCACCGGGAGCACTCTGAGGCTGCGCGGATTTGTCGCCAGCCAGGACGGATTACGCATGATAAGCGATGAACTGAGCGGTGGCCCCGACGATTGCGCTTCAATGGGAGCGCAGCTGGCAAAGAACTTGAAGGCAAAGGGTGCGGAAGAGATTCTGGTAGCGCTGGAATCGAAAGCGATTGAACCCGTGAGCCATCCGTGAGCAAGCTGCTGGCCGGGACCCACGTCCTGGTCACGCGTCCGCCCCATCAGGCGGGCGAGCTTGCTGAAAAGATACGAGCAGCAGGCGGAGAACCCTACCTGTTTCCGGTCCTGGAGATTCAGGATATCTCCGACCCGCGCCCATTGCTCGAATTGATCGAGCGCCTGGAAGAATTCTATCTGGCGATTTTTGTCAGTTCCAACGCCGTCAATAAGGCAATGAGCGTTATATGCGCAAAGCGCGTATTGCCGCCCGACCTCAAGATTGCGACAGTCGGTCAGGGCACCGCCCGAACGTTGCAACGATTCGGGGTGAGCGGAGTAATCGTGCCTGCTGCGCGATTCGACAGCGAAGCCTTGCTCGATATGGCAGAATTGAATCCCATAAAGGTAGCGGGCAAACGAGTCATTATTTTTCGGGGCGACAGCGGACGTGAACTGCTGGGGGACACGCTGACGAAACGAGGCGCTTTTGTCGAATACGCGGAGTGCTACCGCCGGATACGGCCGAAAGCGGAAATTGCACCGCTTCTCGCAGCTTGGGTGCGTGGTGAGATGAACGCGGTTACCGTTACCAGCAGTGAAGGGTTGCGCAATTTATGGGAGATGGTGGGCGATGCGGGCAGAACATGGCTTGAAAACACACCCTTGTTCGTTTCCCACGAGCGTATCGCGGGGGTGGCGCAGGAACTGGGATTTAACCGCGTGATTGTTACCGCTGCCGGAGACGATGGGCTGGTGGCGGGTTTGCAGGATTATTTTTCCGGACGCATTGGCTGAAGGGTGACTGCGAAAAGTGACAACGGCGAAGGGGGACAACACAATTTTGCTTCTACGCAATCATGAGCGTGGAAACTCAGCCTGCTGATATCGATCGACCGCAGAAAGCAGGGGCAAGATGGCTTAGGCCCGTCAATCCCCTGCTGGTTTTTGCTTTGATTCTGATCCTGGTTTTCGCTTGGCAATGGTACGATACACACAGCAAAATCGCAGAGCTGCGGCATGAGCTGGCAAGACGGTTGGCCGAGGCAGATACTTCAGGCAAGGAGACGCGCAATATTGCGGCTGGTGCAGTCGAAGCGGGGCGCCGTGCGGAAACAAAGCTCGACCTCCTTGAGGCCAAGCTAGCTGAATCGCAGAGCCAGCAGCTTGCCCTGGAAGCGCTTTATCAGGAACTTACGCGAAGCCGCGATGAAGCAATGCTGGAAGAAGTGGAGCAGTTACTGCTTATCGCCAATCAGCAACTGCAACTGGCAAGCAACGTCAAATCCGCACTGATTGCGATGCAGGAGGCGGACGGCCGGTTGCAGCGCACCGACCGCCCGCAACTGGCTTCTTTGCGAAGAACCATTGCAAAGGATATGGATCTGCTGAAATCAGTGCCGTATGTTGACACTGCGGAAATCAGCCTGCGCCTGGACAATCTTGCCGCTTCCATCGATACGCTGCCGCTGGCGATGGAACTTCGACCACCTGAGACTGCCTCTTCCCCGGCTCCAGTTCCTGTCTCCGAAAATGTATGGCTGCGCTTTCTGCGTCAAGCATGGGAGGACTTCAAGCGGCTGGTGCGGATACAGCATATGGACAGCCCCGATGTCGCCCTGCTGTCGCCATCGCAAGCGTATTTCCTGCGCGAGAATTTGAAGTTGCGGCTGCTATCCGCGCGGTATGCGCTGCTTGCGCACAACGGACCCAGCTTCAAGGCTGACCTCGATGCGTCCAGTGAGCAGATCAGGCGTTATTACGACATTCAAGCCCAATCCGTCATCAATTTCCTGGAAGCATTGCAGCAAATGGGCGAGACTGATGTCGGCGCCGAGTTGCCGCGCATCTCGGCAAGCCTCGATGCGGTCCGTAACTACAGGTTGGCGCGCGATGGGGGAAACAGATGAAGGGAGCGCTCTGGCTTCTGGTCCTGTTCATGATTGCCGTGGCGGTTACCATCGCTGCCACCTATAACAGAGGTTATGTGCTGATCGTTGCCCAACCTTATCGTATAGAGCTGTCACTCAATCTGCTGGTGCTGTTGTTACTGGCAATCATTTTGATGGGGTATCTGGGGATGCGGCTTATTGCCCTTACCTCTCGCCTGCCTGCCGAGCTGAGTGAATTTCGCGCTCGCAGGCGTCGGGAAAAGGTCCTCGCAGGAACGATGGACGGTCTCAAGGCGTTTTTCGAGGGGCGCTATGCGAAGGCCGAGAAATCCGCAGCCGCCGTGCTGAAAATGGAGGATTCCGCAGCTTTCAGCGCGATCAATGCCATCGTTGCAGCGCGCTCGGCCCACGGTTTGCGAAACTATCCCCGTCGGGACGAGTTTATTGCCCAAGCCGAAACCAGCGCGCCGCAAGAAGTGGCATTGCGACTGATGACACACGCTGAATTACTTCTGGACGAACACCGGCCTGAAGAAGCACTCAAGCTGCTGCACGTCCTGCCTCCCGGCGAGTTGCACCGGCATACGGGCGCGCTGAAGCTGGAACTGGAAGCCCAGCAGAGCATCGGAAACTGGGATGCTGTGCTCGAACTGCTCGGTCAACTGGAACAGCGCGATGGTCTTGAAGACGGCCTCATAAAACAACTGAGGTGCAGAGCGCATGTGGAGAATCTCAGGAGCAGAATGTTGAATCCGCAGGCCCTGAAGGAGTATTGGGAGAGCTTATCCCTGCCGGAAAAAAAGGATAGCAAAGTCGCTGCTGCTGCCGCACGTGCGTTTTCCGCAACCGGGAACTGCGCAATGGTTCATCATATAGTCGAGCAGAGTCTGGATAGCCAATGGGATTCGGAATTGGCAAAGCTATATGCGGAATGTGCCGGCAGCGATCCCCTGCGGCAGATAGAACGTGCCGAGGCATGGCTTGAAGGGCATTCCAATGATGCATCCCTGCTGCTTGCTCTGGGAAAACTCTGCGTCAACGCCGAACTGTGGGGCAAGGCCC
>DATEEZ010000253.1:0-4041 GCA_035280905.1 Nitrosospira sp. | reverse complement strand
GTGAGACTCGGTTCGCGAAGCCGTGCCGCATCTACGCGCCCGTAGGCAACTATGAGACGCTGCTTGCCTACCTCGTGCGCCGCCTGCTTGAAAATGGCGCAAATTCGTCATTCGTTAACCGCATTCTCGACGACGATATCAGTATAGAAGAGCTGATTGCGGATCCGATCAACCAGATCGAGCAGGGGGGGGTGTATCCTCATCCGGCGATTCCTTTACCCCACGATTTGTACGGTCACAAGCGCAGGAATTCCGCAGGCTTTAATTTCAGTGACGAGCGGGCGCTGGCTACGCTGGCTACTGAACTGACTGAAATGGGAAGGCATGAATGGAGAGCTGAGCCTGTGCTTGCAGACGGTGGACGTGCCGGAAATGCAGGTTTACCGGTTCTCAATCCGGCTGATCATGCCGATTCCGTTGGCATTGTGATAGAGGCGACCGAGCATGATGTCGAAGTGGCAATCGCAGCCGCGCACGCGTTCGCGCCCGAATGGCAAAGTATGCCGAATGAAGCCCGCGCTGCGATGCTTGAACGAGCAGCGGATGCACTGGAAGCGCACCGTACGGAACTGATGGGACTGGCGGTACGAGAAGCCGGCAAATCGTTACCAAATGCGGTTGCGGAAGTGCGTGAAGCGGTTGATTTCTGCCGTTATTACGCGCAACAGATACGCGAGCGCTTCAATGCGAATTCGTCTTCGGCACTCGGACCTGTGGTCTGCATCAGCCCCTGGAATTTCCCGCTGGCAATATTCATTGGCCAGGTAAGTGCTGCACTTGCTGCGGGCAATCCCGTGCTCGCGAAGCCAGCCGAGCAGACACCCTTGATTGCCGCCGTTGCCGTCAGGCTGCTGCACGAGGCTGGCATTCCACGGCCAGCGTTGCAGCTTTTGCCCGGACGGGGTGAGAGGGTTGGAGAGCAGCTTATCAAAGATACGCGTGTGCGCGGGGCCATTTTCACCGGTTCAACGGAAGTTGCGCAACTCATTCATCGTGCGGTCGCCCTCCGTTCGCAGAAAGGTGAGATCCTCTTCATCGCCGAGACTGGAGGCCAGAATGCGATGATCGTTGATTCGTCGGCGCGTATCGAGCAGGTGGTGCAGGATGTGCTGACGTCGGCGTTCGATAGTGCGGGACAGCGTTGCTCGGCGCTGCGTGTGTTGTGCTTGCAGGAAGACATCGCTGAGCATGTGCTGGAGGTTCTGAGAGGGGCGATGATGGAACTCACGGCGGGTGATCCCCGGCGGCTCGCTACCGATGTCGGCCCGGTAATTGATGCAGATGCCCAGCACGCGTTGCTCGGTCATGTCGAAAAAATGCGCGCGGCAGGCCATGCAATGTTCCAGTTGCCGCTGCCGCCGGTTTGCACGAATGGCACTTTCGTTGCGCCAACCCTGATCGAGATTGATCGTATAGCCGAGTTGGAGCGTGAGGTGTTCGGTCCGGTGCTGCATGTCGTGCGTTTCTCCCGCGAGCGGCTGGTTGACCTTGTTGCCCAGATCAATGCGACCGGATACGGTCTGACGCATGGCATTCACAGCAGGGTCGACGAGACCATTGATTTCATTACTGAGCGTGTGCATGCCGGCAACATCTATGTCAATCGCAATATAATCGGTGCCGTAGTCGGTGTGCAGCCCTTTGGCGGGGAGGGCAAATCGGGTACCGGACCCAAGGCCGGAGGGCCGCTCTACCTGCATCGGCTGATGCCTCAGGTGCCACTATCACTCGCGGATTACGGCGGCCTGCACGTGAACAGTCCACCTCCTGAGCTGCAGGCTCTTGCCAATTGGGCGCGGCAAGCCGGACGGGACGTGCTCGCCTCGCTGTGCGAGGATTATGCGAGACGCACGCCACTCGCGTTCAGCATTCCGCTACAGGGACCGACAGGCGAGAGCAATACACTGAGGTTCGCCCCACGGGGAGTGGTAGCTTGTATTGCGGTAGACGAAGACGCGCTGCTTGAGCAGATGGCGGCAGCGCTAGCAACCGGCAATCAGATTGTTTTTGCTGACAGCCCCCCATTGCACGCGTTGCTGGGTAAACTACCGTGCCAGGTGCGGGAGCGATTGCGCGTGGAAGGGGACTGGGTCCACACGCCAATTACTGCAGTACTGTATTCCGGCCCTGAAGACGAGGCGTACCGGCTCCGAAACCAGCTGGCAGGACGCGAGGGCGCTCTAGTCGCATTCATTACTGCCTTCCGCACCAATTTCCCCTTATACCGTTTGACCGCTGAGCGGGTGGTGAGTGTGAATACCACTGCTGCTGGCGGCAACCCAAGATTGATGGTACTTGATTTCAACGGACGCTCCCATTGATCCCCATGTCTGCAATCCGCACATAAAGCTTCAAGGGCTGGGAAGGCCAAACTTCATGCCCAACGCTAAAGTTCTGAACGATTGCTGACGTATTTCATCTCGAACCTGATCCCGCAATTCTTATCTAAAGCAACAACGATCCAGGCGTAACGCGTTACTCTACCTGCCAATAACATCTCATACAACGCACCATTGCTACAGGACATTTTGTCATGACCGCTCGCAATAGCACAATTGACGTGGCAAAAGGGATCGGCATATTTTTTGTTGTGCTTGGGCACAACTGGTTGTCGACGCACGAGAAAAGCGAGCTCACCCGAGTTATTTTCTCCTTTCACATGCCTTTGTTTTTCTTCCTGGCAGGAATATTTTTGAGAGCGCCGGACGGACTCCTGCGTTTTGCAATAGGGCGGACAGGATCGCTACTGAAACCCTATTTCATTGTCCTGACAGCCCTCGGTATACTCAAGATGGTGTGGGCGACACTGGATGGAGACGCCGACATCAGCGGCACCAGGTATTTTATAGGCTTGCTTTACGGTACCGGCGATACAATTGCGTGGATTGCCCTATGGTTCTTACCGCATCTTTTTATCTCGCTGATCGCGTCCCTGATCATTTTGCGGGCGATTGAAGCTTGCACGAACAACAAAGTGGGGATAATGTCAGTTGCCCTCATGCTTTTAGGGGTCGGCATAGGTTTTATCGATGCCTATCGTCACCCTACAGCAATAGCCGCAAGCCTTATGGGGACAGGGCGATTCCTGGGGCTTCCCTGGGGTGCTGATCTCGTTCCAATTACATCTTCCTTCATTATCTTCGGCTATCTGCTCGCTGCGCCTGCGAAATCGATGAGATTCAGCCTGCCTGGCTTATTTGTATCCGCTATGGTGTTTGTTTCTCTGCACTTTTATTTTGATGACACCATTGATCTTAATGAAAGGGTCTACGATAGTGCGATTGTTTCGACCATGGAGGCAGCGACAGGAATATATATAACACTGAGTGTCGCATCGTCACTGCAAAATTTCCTATCATTCAGAAAACTACTGGCATATCTGGGTTCAGGTACGCTTTTTATCCTGATCTTTCACGACTTCCTGCAAACACGGGCGTTTGAGGCGCTCCAATACATCAGCCCTTATGTGTATCTAAACAGCATTGTGAGTCTCGCTTGGAGCATCACAGCGTCTTTGATCTTGTGGGAGGTGACTAAGCGTCAGCGGTTCCTGGCAAGATTGCTATTACCCACAAAAGACAACAGTCGTAGCGAGCCACGGTCAGGGGCCAGCCGATCTACAGCCTAAGGGTTGCCAAGAAGAGCGGAAGTAGCGGAAGAGGAGCGCAACGCCACCTCCCGCTATTTTCGCTTGCATGCGCTGGTTGGCATACTCAGCGCGACTGCACCTGTTGAGGGGGTCACATCAACTACGGGAAGAAAACCGCATCGACAAGTCTATCGCCTTTATATCCTTGGTAAGGCCGCCAATGGAAATACGGTCCACGCCGGTTTTGGCTACTGCGCGGACATTGTCGAGGGTAATTCCGCCGGAGGCTTCCAGTACTGCACCTTTGTTCGTTAGCCGTGCGTTCAATACTACTGCTTCCCTCAGTTCTTCCAGATCGAAGTTATCCAGCAGAATCAGCGTCGCTCCGGCATTCAAAGCGGTGCGAAGGTCTTCCAGTGTTTCCACTTCGATCTGGATGAATATCCCCCCAG
>DATEEZ010000252.1:0-19494 GCA_035280905.1 Nitrosospira sp. | reverse complement strand
CACCAACTCCGGCAGAAGCGCTTGTCCTTCATGCTGCCTGATACTTCTAACTTCCAATACTTGCTTGCTGCTTCTACTGCCAGAAACCTTCGCTTACGAAAACTCTCGCTTACTTCCTGACAACCAGTACCGACAAACAGCAGCATACCCAAACTCCCCTGGTACCACCCATATTGTCGCTACCAGTACTTTACATACCCACAAGCCCGTAAAGACTACTCCCCGTCCAATACTTAAGTCAAGCAGTTTGTCGGATGGCAAATAGCGCAAACTTCATGCCAGGACGACAGCCGCCGCTCCTGAATTCTGCAACATAGGTAGACCGCATGAGCTGAAACCGCCGTCTTTCCATGAGCTGCGAGAAGCTTTGGCAGTATAAACCCATTTTTCTACAAAGGTTATATTGATATCGTTCCTTCCCCAATCTATCTCTCTGCTCATTCCCGAAGTTCATAGTAACTCGCCCATACGTTTCGTTGTTTGAGTATACTGACATACTGATCATGTCACCGCCCCTTGAATAAGCAACCGGAGAATAATAACCTAGGGGTTAAATGGATATTGTAAAACTCCATTAATCAAGTTCTACTGGTGGAAAATGCCTTCCCTCTCTCCCCCAGTCTATCGCGGCAGGTTTGCACCCTCCCCTACTGGACCATTGCATTTTGGTTCCCTTGTCACTGCTGTAGGCAGCTATCTGGAGGCAAAATCACGGGGCGGCGAATGGTTGGTCAGAATCGAAAACGTCGACTCAGCACGGGAAATTCCAGGCACTTCAGGAGAAATTCTGAATACCCTGGATCTGCTTGGAATGGAATGGGATGGTCCAGTGGTATATCAAGAGCGGCGGCAGGATGCTTATCACGAGGCTTTGGCGGCGCTTGAAAGACAGAATTTGATTTACCGCTGCAGTTGTAGCCGTAAGGAAATTGCCGATTCGTCGGTTCTTGGGATAGAGGGACCGGTCTACCCCGGAACTTGCCGCCGCCACAAACGTGAACCAGAATTTTCGGGTGCATGGCGGCTACGTACAAGTAATGATTTGATTGAATTTGAGGACGCCGTACAAGGCATACGGCAACAACGAATCCAACGCGATGTAGGCGATTTTGTAATATGTCGCGCGGATGGAGTCTTTGCCTACCAGTTAGCCGTCGTTGTGGATGATGCTGAACAGGGTATTACGCACGTGGTACGGGGAGGTGATTTACTGAACTCCACTCCCCGGCAGATTTACCTGCAAAAACTGCTGGGTTACTCTACCCCCTCCTACATGCACCTGCCAGTGGTGATTAACACACGGGGCGAAAAACTCAGTAAACAGACGCACGCAGCGCCAGTGGATACTTCGCATCCCGTTTTGCAACTCGTGAAGACCATCCAGTTTCTCGGCCAGGCACCACCGCCAGAAGTAAGCGGAAGCAACCTGGCGTCATTCTGGATGTGGGCAATCGAAAATTGGAATCGAGAGGTAATTCCAAAAACCCTATCGCAGATGTTTTAATCGACATTGGACTGCCCGGATCAATAGAGATGGAATGAGGACTAAGGAACCGCGGAACAAATCCTCCGCAGAGCGCGTTGCTATCAAAATTGGGATGATCACGAGGCGCGCGACGAAGGTCGTAGCTTGCGCATTTATGTGTGTGGCGACGCCAAGGAGCGCAACGAAGTGGCACTACAGAGCGTCGCCGGAGGGACCCGGGAAACGGGATCGGGCAGCGTCGAGTGCCACGACCGCAGTCCAGCTTGTTCCGTGGGTGACAGCATCCCGCTTCGAGGTTCCATCTTCCTTTGGAAGGCACTGGTCCCCTCTCCGCAGTCGCACCATTCGCGTCGTCGCCTTTCGCGCATCCCATCCCGCAAAGCCATCGTCGCGCCTGCGAGGGTTTGTTCATGGTTCCCAAGCTATCGAGCTGTCAGCGCTATTGACTTCAAGGCGGGATACCATTCGGAGAAATATGAGGTATTATCGGCTTTTCAAGGAAGAACGTGCCTTTTCTGCCATTTTACATACCTAGATCGAGGCGGCTCAAAATTGTCGTGATTGGCGGAGGCTACGCCGGGATCGCGGCATTGGTTACCCTCTTGCGCCACATGCCTGAGATCGATATCGTCATTATTGACCCCAGGTTCAACCATCTCAAAATCACTCATCTGCACGAGACTTTCCGATATCCACTGGACGATTTCCTGATTCCTTTTTCAGCGCTGGAGAACCGTTTTGGCTGCCGCCACATTTGTGCTGAGCTGAATCCGAGTGAATCCGTCCTGCGGCAATGGCAGAATGATAAATTCCTTGAAGTCAATAATGAAATACTGGAATTTGACTATCTGCTCCTTGCCTCAGGCTCTCCTGTAATGCAAGTGAGTAAACCGGAGAACGTCTTTGATCTGCTCGATTTCATGACAATATCCGGCTCCGACTTATTCCATGAGTGGTTAAATCGGCCCGGCGGTATCGCGCGATCTATTTCAGTGATAGGCGGGGGAGCCACGGGAATTCAATTTCTTTTCGAAATCTCTCATTTCCTCAAGCGCAACCAAATCGAGTGCATGCTGCGTCTTGTTCATGGGGAGAACCAAGTACTCAATCAGTTCCCCATCGGCTTTTCCACCTATACTCAGTCCAAGATGACTGATCTGGGGATAGAATTTTTTCCAGACACCCGTTATCTCGGACAACAGGGAGAGCAGATTCTGTTGGGCGATAACCTGACGGGGCGAGAGTTCACTCTGCCCTCTTCAATCTCCCTCCTGTTCGTTGGCAAAAAGCTCGAAACACCATTTTCCGCCAACGCCTTTGGACAGGTAGTAGTTGAAGGCATGACATTGCCGAATATTTTTACGGCGGGAGATTGCTCCGTCTACCGTGCTGTGGGCTCCAACACGATGACTGCCCAATCCGCGGTAAGAAAAGGAATGCTTGCAGCTCGGAATATACTGCGGCACTCGGGCGTCTTGCGTTTGCTTGAGCCTTACTTTCACCGGGATTTAGGTTATGTAGTGAGCCTTGGACCGACGGACGCGATAGGCTGGCTAGCATTGGAAGGCAATGTGGTTGGAGGCATGCCCGCTATGTTGATCAAGGAATTGGTCGAAGCGCAATATGATCTGCTCCTGACAGGACTTGATACTTACCTGGTTTGAAGAAAAAGAAAACTTCGAGCATTGTTCAAACTCGACAGATGAAAAGGAAAAATAGTCAAATCACTGTTTTCCGAGGATGGAGGACACCATCAGTCCCTGTTGAACCCACTTTTCGATTACATATTCGTAAAACCGTTGATTGCTCCTCACGTCGCAGTTTGTTACCGCCAACGCTTTTCCCTTATCTGTCAGAAGCACATGACCAAGATCAAGTTGATTGCCGGCTTCCTCAAGGAATCGTATTTTTGTCGGTCGTCCAAAATAAAACAATCGTGCATGTTGACCAAACCCTTTCTTTACATATCCGGAAGGGTCCGTAGATATCAAACCAGCTGCTTCCAGCGATTCCAATGTTGGCAGTGTAATACCTTGGTCTGAATAAACCTCATGACTGAGGTCATATATAAGAGGTATCAGTTGTCCTTGCATCCAGAGGAACTGGCAAAGAGATGCAAAAACCTCCTTGTTTTCGCCCAGCTCCAGATCCGCCTCCTTGTGATTACGTGGTGATTCGGAAAAAGGAGATGTCGATTGCGAGGCTTTATCTATGAGATATGTTCCTGAACGGCTCCCACAGCAGGTGGATTTTTTTTTCTCTTATCACCTCGACGAGCAATTTCCTGGTCAAGTTTTTCGAGAAACTGAATATTCTTCTTTCGTTGCTTATCACCCTTGTACCATGAAAAACATGCGAGAGTCCCGAGAAGAACCAGAAGAACATTTACTGCCGCCGGTCCACCAAAGAACATATCAATGAGCCCGGTGAGAACGGAAAAGGCGCCCATGAATCCTGTCCAGTTCAGGAACCTGTTCGCCCACGTAGGCTCCTGTCGTTTGACACACCACGTTTGTAGCTTCTCATGTATTGAATCAAGTTCCTCGTCGGTCCAATCTGCAAGATCCATTAGAGTCATCCTATCTAAACAGGAAAAAAATTAAATTGTGTCTTTTGTCCGTGGAGAATCGATGCGGACTCCGGGATAGAAGCCTGCCCGGTATAAAATCGGAATGCAGACTTTCGTATATTCGAACGATCTGACGCACGCGACCGGAATTCGGACCATGTCACCTGCAGGAAATTATAATAGGGTTATACAAAAAAAAGCCGGGATGACCCGGCTTTTTATATCTTCCAAAAAATCTGCCTAACCTGCCTTACCTTCCGTGCCTGAGGTTGGCTGTTCCGGACGATCCATTAACTCAACCAACGCCATAGGTGCATTATCACCCTTGCGGAAGCCAAACTTGAGAATACGTAGATATCCGCCATTGCGGGTTTGGTAACGGGGACCAAGCTCGCTAAACAACTTTCCAACCATATCGCGATCCCGCAACCGGTCAAATGCAAGCCGCCGATTAGCCAGCGATGGTTTCTTTCCCAGCGTTATCATGGGCTCAATAACTCGACGCAACTCCTTGGCCTTGGGCAAAGTCGTTTTTATAACCTCATGCCGCAACAGAGAGTTGGTCATGTTGCGTAACATGGCCGATCGATGACTGCTTGTGCGATTAAGCTTTCTTAGTCCATTATGGTGCCGCATGACTTGTATCCTTTTTACCCTTGTCAAGATTGGAAGGTGGCCAGCTTTCCAGTTTCATACCCAGCGTCAACCCACGAGAAGCCAGCACTTCCTTGATTTCATTCAAGGATTTCCGTCCCAAATTGGGGGTTTTCAACAGCTCGGTTTCGCTCCGTTGAATCAGGTCGCCGATATAATATATATTTTCCGCTTTGAGGCAATTCGCGGACCGCACGGTAAGCTCAAGATCATCTACCGGTCGAAGCAGCACCGGATCAATCTGGGGTAGTTTCGGTTGTTCCACGGGCAGCGGTGTGCCTTTGAGATCCGCAAATACCGAAAGCTGTTCCACCAGGACTTTTGCGGCATACCGGATCGCTTCCTCGGGATCAACGACACCATTGGTCTCGATATCCATAACCAGTTTGTCGAGATCCGTGCGTTGTTCGACCCGTGCACTTTCCACGGCATAACTGACACGGCGTACAGGACTGAAAGATGCGTCCAGCAGAATGCTGCCAATAGCGCGGTTCTCACCCGCCAACTGACGGACTGTTCCCGGAACGTAGCCGCGCCCCATTTCTACCTTGATCTGCATATCCAGCTTGCCGCCAGCGGTAAGGTGCGCAACAACATGGTCAGGATTAATGATCTCGACATCATGTCCTCCCTCGATATCGCCCGCAGTAACCGTTCCCTCCCCCTTTTTGCTCAGGGTCAGAAGCGCCTCTGTACGATTGTGCAACTTCAGGACAATGCCCTTGAGATTGAGCAGGATGTCAACCACGTCTTCCTGCACGCCATCCAGGGCCGAGTATTCGTGGACGACACCACTGATCTGGACTTCCGTCGGCGCAAATCCCGGCATCGATGAAAGCAGTATGCGTCGTAGCGCGTTACCCAAAGTATGTCCGTAGCCGCGCTCCAATGGCTCCATCGTGATTCTGGCGTGGAGCGGCGATATATTCTGCACATCGATAATACGCGGCGTAAGAAAGGTGTTACTTTGCATAGCCTGATCCTTTTGCGGAAACTTGGCGACTCATTACTTGGAATACAATTCAATTACGAGAGATTCATTAATGCTAGACGGCAAGTCGGATCTCTCGGGTTTATTCTTGAAAGTCCCCTTCATGGCTTTAGTGTCCACCTCCAGCCATTCCGGAAAGTGCCGCTGCTCGGCAGCTTCCAAGGATGCCTTGATGCGCAAATGGTTTTTTGCCTTCTCTGCAACCTCTATCACGTCCCCTGGTTTTACCTGATACGAAGGAATATTGATTCTCCTGCCATTAACCATGATCCCGTTATGGCGGACAATTTGGCGCGCTTCGGATCGCGATGCGCCAAATCCCATACGATAGGAAACCGTGTCAAGCCGGCATTCCAGTAGTTGCAGAAGATTTTCGCCTGTAACGCCGCGCCGCCTCTCCGCAAGCTCGTAACTGTTACGGAATTGACGCTCCAGCACACCATATATTCGGCGCAGTTTCTGTTTTTCGCGTAACTGCACCCCATAGTCCGACAGCCGCCCGCTTTTCTGACCGTGCTGCCCGGGTGCGTAATTTCGGCGCTCAATGGCGCACTTATCGGTAAAGCATTTTTCACCTTTAAGGAACAGCTTCTCACCCTCACGTCGGCATTGACGGCATTTGGGATCAAGATTTCTCGCCACGGTAACTCCTTAAATACGACGTTTCTTCGGCGGTCGACAACCGTTATGTGGAACGGGTGTCACGTCCGAAATACTGGTAATTTTAAAACCCGCTGCATTCAGCGCGCGCACTGCAGACTCACGCCCCGGTCCCGGACCTTTTATACGCACTTCGAGGTTCTTTACCCCGTATTCCTGTGCAGCCCTGCCCGCTTGCTCGGCTGCAACCTGCGCGGCAAACGGTGTACTCTTGCGTGACCCCTTAAAACCTGCCCCTCCGGAAGTGGCCCAGGATAGTGCGTTTCCCTGCCGGTCCGTTATCGTCACAATAGTGTTATTAAACGAAGCATGTACATGCGCGATTCCTTCCGCTACATTCTTTTTGACTTTCTTGCGTACTCGCGTGGCTGCTTTTACCATATTGATCTATCCCTCTGCCCTGCCATTCGGTTGGCTAAAATTTATCTTCCTGCCTTGGCGCTGGAAGCGCGAACAGCCTTCCTGGGCCCCTTACGCGTCCGGGCATTTGTACGAGTGCGCTGACCCCGCACTGGCAAGCCGCGACGGTGACGCAGTCCGCGGTAGCAGCCGAGGTCCATCAGGCGTTTGATATTCATTGAAACTTCGCGCCGGAGATCGCCTTCGACCACAAATTTCGCGACGTTATCCCGCAACTTATCCATCTGCGCATCGGTTACGTCTTTCATCTTGGTCGATGCGCTGATTCCGGCCGCCGCACAAATCTCACGAGCTCTCGCACGACCAATCCCATAAATTGCGGTCAGCGCAATGTCAGCATGCTGATGATTGGGGATATTTACTCCAGCAATACGGGCCATACGTTTTCCTACAAAAATTTTGGATTATAACATCTTAGATGTGTAGCCGAATCAACCCTGACGCTGCTTATGCCTCGGATCTGTGCAAATCACTCGCACTACCCGATTGCGTCTGATAATTTTGCAATTCCGGCAAATCTTTTTTACTGATGCCAGTACTTTCATTATTTACCCCTCCCCGGCTATTTGGCGCGAAACGTAATGCGCGCCCTGCTTAAATCGTATGGCGTCAGGTCTACCGTTACCTTGTCTCCCGGCAAAATCCGAATGTAATGCATTCGCATCTTGCCGGAAATATGCCCCAGCACTATATGTCCGTTTTCCAGCTTGACCCGAAACGTTGCGTTCGGCAGCGTTTCCAGTATCTCGCCCTGCATTTGTATGGTTTCTTCCTTTGCCATCCTATCCTTGATGCACTTTATCTCGCCGGCAATCCGCCGCCGCCCTTGAAGTTTGTTTTCTTCAGCAGGCTCTCATACTGGTGAGACATGATGTAGGCTTGCACCTGCGCCATGAAATCCATTGTTACCACGACGATAATAAGCAAGGAAGTTCCACCAAAATAAAATGGAACATTCCACTTCAAAATCAAAAATTCCGGCAACAAGCACACGAGCGTTACGTAGATCGCACCCGTGAGAGTAAGGCGTAACATGATGCGCTCAATATATCGTGCCGTCTGCTCACCCGGCCGAATACCAGGAATGAATGCGCCGCTCTTTTTCAGATTCTCTGCAGTTTCTTTGGGATTGAACACCAATGCCGTATAAAAAAAGCAGAAGAATATGATCATTGCCGCGTACATGATCACATAAACTGGCTGACCGGGCGATAGCGCCCCGCTTATATCTTTCAACCAGTCCATTGATTCTCCCGTCGAAAACCAGCCAGCCAGCGTAGCAGGAAACAATATGATGCTGGAAGCAAAGATCGGCGGAATCACGCCGGACATGTTCAGCTTAAGCGGTAAGTGAGAGCTTTGGCCACCATAAACCTTGCGCCCGACCTGGCGCTTTGCATAATTCACCAGTATCTTGCGTTGCCCCCGTTCGACAAAGACGACAAATCCCGTAACTACTGTAGCCGCCACGAAAATTCCGAGTGCCACCAGAAAGTGCATGGCACCGGTTCGCACCAACTCCAACGTTCCTCCAATTGCACTTGGAAGACCGGCAGCGATTCCAGCAAATATAATGAGCGAAATCCCGTTACCGATGCCACGTTCGGTAATCTGCTCGCCCAGCCACATGAGAAATATGGTGCCGGTCACCAATGTTATAACCGTGGTCAGCAAAAACATCGGGCCAGGCTCGATCACCAGGCCAGGTTGAGATTGTAATGCGATCGAGATGCCGTAACCCTGAACCAGCGCCAAACCTAAAGTACCATAACGGGTGTACTGGGTAATCTTTCTGCGCCCCGATTCACCTTCCTTCTTCAGGGCTTCGAGATAAGGAAATGCCACGGTGCCCAACTGCATGATAATCGATGCCGAAATGTATGGCATGATCCCCAGGGCAAATATCGAAAAGCGAGACAGTGCGCCACCGGAAAACATGTTGAACATGCCCAGGATGCCGCCCTGCTGCGATTCGAACAGATCCTTCAGTACAACCGGATCAATACCTGGCACTGGAACATGCGCGCCAATGCGGTAGACAACCAATGCGAGCAGCAAAAACCACAGCCGGCGCTTCAAGTCACCGAGTTTTCCGGAGAGTCCCCGCAGGGAATCGCTAGCGGCCAATATATATCCTCTCGTACTTATTCAACGCTGCCACCGACAGCTTCAATGGCTGCTTTCGCACCCTTGGTTACCGCGATACCCTGAAGCTTCACTGCGCGCTCGATCTTTCCCGAAAGTATCACCTTGACATTCAAAGCAGAATTGGAAATGAGTCCTGCCTGTTTCAAGGTCAGCATATCAATGGCATCGCCAGGTATTCTGTCGAGAACTGACAGACGCACCTCCGCATCATCCCTTTTTGTCGGCGAAATAAAGCCACGCTTGGGCAGTCTCCGTTGCAAGGGCATTTGACCACCCTCAAAACCGACTTTATGAAAACCACCCGCACGGGATTTCTGCCCCTTATGCCCGCGACCGGCGGTTTTGCCAATCCCGGAACCAATGCCGCGGCCGACCCGGCGTTTTGGATGCTTCGCGCCAGGGGCTGGTTTAATAGAATTCAGTTGCATCTAAACCTCACTCTTTACGAGGTAATAAATGTTATTGATCATGCCCCGCACCGCCGGAGTATCCTCTACCTCCACGCTGCTGTTGACGTGGCGCAGCCCTAATCCCCGAGCAGTTGCACGATGCGCCTGTTTCGTTCCAATCAGGCTTTTCACCAGGGTAACTTTTATCTTCTTCGGATTTTGCATCATTTTTCCAACCCCAGAATCTCTTCGACACTCTTGCCTCGCTTCGCGGCAATTTCCGCAGGGTTGCTCATCGCCTGCAAGCCATTGAGAGTCGCACGGACGACATTGTACGGATTGGTCGAACCAATACATTTAGCCAGGATATTGTGCACACCCATCACTTCAAATATTGCGCGCATGGGTCCCCCGGCAATAATGCCGGTTCCCTCGGATGCCGGTTGCATGTACACCTTGGCCGCACCATGCCGACCAATTACCGGATGCTGGAGTGTTCCATTCTTGAGGCTCACCTTGATCATTTTGCGGCGCGCCTCATCCATTGCCTTTTGTACCGCTACGGGCACCTCGCGGGATTTACCCTTACCCATACCGACGCCGCCATCGCCATTCCCGACCACCGTCAGAGCGGCGAAGCCCAGAATACGCCCTCCTTTGACCACCTTGGTAACGCGATTGATGGCCACCATTTTTTCCTTGAGCCCATCTCCGCGGTCGTCGCCCGGAGCCACCTTGCCTTGCATCCGCCCCTGCATCTTAGCCATTATCCTTCCTCACTCAGAATTTGAGGCCATTTTCACGTGCAGCCTCAGCCAATGCTTTCACGCGCCCATGGTATTTGAAGCCTGAACGGTCAAACGCAACCGTCTCAATGCCGAGACCCCGCGCCTTCTCTGCAACTCTTTTGCCCACTACTGCCGCCGCAGTGACTGTACCTCCATTGGGAACGTCCCTGCGCAACTCCGGCTCAAGGGTGGATGCGCTAGCCAGTACCTTGCCACCTGAGCCATCTATCAACTGTGCATAAATATGAGAATTGCTGCGATAGACTGACAATCGCACCACCTTCAATTCAGCAATTTTGGCACGCGTCTGATGCGCGCGACGTAAACGGGATTTTGTCGAATTCGGCATATTTACCCTGACTATTTTTTCTTCGTTTCCTTCAGGACGATGACTTCGTCCGCATAGCGTACGCCCTTGCCCTTGTACGGCTCCGGCTCCCGGTAAGCGCGCACGTCCGCCGCCACTTGTCCTACCTGCTGCTTGTCCATGCCCTTGATGACAACCTCAGTTTGGCTGGGAGTCTCGACCTTGATACCTTCGGGCATCTTGTGCGCGATCGGATGAGAGAACCCTAACGTCAGATTAAGGACATTATCTGCAGCCTGGGCGCGGTATCCTACGCCAACCAGGGTGAGCCTCTTCTCGAAACCAGTGGTAACGCCCTTCACCATATTAGCGAGCAGCGCACGCGTAGTACCCCACATCGCATTGGCATGCTTGGAAGCATCTAATGCTTGTACCACCAGATTTTCGCCCTTGCGCTCAATCGAAATATCCGAAGCAAGCTCGCGACGCAAAATACCTAGCGGACCCTTTACTTCCACTTCGGACCCGGACAGTCTGACTTCGACATTTGCCGGAACTGAAACAGGATTTTTACCAACTCGAGACATTTTCTATACCCTTATGCCACGACGCATAACACTTCGCCGCCTACACCATTTGCGCGCGCTTTTCTTTCCGTCATTACGCCTTTCGACGTCGATACGATTGCCACCCCGAGACCGTTCATTACGTTGGGAAGCTTGTTGCTGGCTTTATATATCCGCAAACCGGGGCGACTGACACGCTCGATTTTTTCAATTACCGGACGACCTGCATAATACTTCAGACTTATATCCAGCACCGATTTTCCATCGACCTCATGAACTATAAAATCCTCGACATAACCTTCATCCTTCAGCACTTGAGCGATAGCCGCTTTGAGCTTGGAGGCAGGCATTACAACGGATGCTTTTTCAGATAGCTGCGCGTTACGAATCCGCGTCAGCATGTCTGCAATAGGATCACTCATGCTCATCTAGATACCTCTGGAAATCCAACTTTTGTAACCGGCGAATACGAAATCTCTAAAACTATGTTGATCATGCCGAATCTGATCCGTAAATTACGCGGCCTGTTCGATTCTTTGAAATCAAACGCCATAAATATTATTGCCCTGATTCCTCTACCAACTCGCCTTGATCATGCCCGGAATCTCTCCACTCATGGCGATATCGCGAAGCTTGCCACGACCCAGGCCAAACTTGCTATATACCCCACGAGGACGACCGGTCAGCGAGCAGCGGTTACGTAATCGCACCGGACTGGCGTTGCGCGGCAACATCTGCAGCTTGATCCTGGCCGAATGGCGATCCTCGTCACTGAGGCTGGCATCATTAATGATTGCCAACAATTCAGCACGTCGTGCTGAAAATTTTTTGACGATTTCCCGGCGTTTCAGATCACGGTTAATAACAGCTACCTTGGCCATGCTCCCTCAGTTTTTAAATGGAAATTTGAATGCTGCCAGCAACGCCTTTGCTTCCGCATCTGTCTTTGCAGTAGTAGTAATCGTAATATTCATCCCCCGCAATGCATCGATTTTGTCATATTCGATCTCAGGGAAAATGATTTGCTCCTTTATGCCCATATTATAATTGCCGCGTCCATCAAAGGATTTTCCGGAAATACCACGAAAATCGCGAATACGCGGTATAGCGATATTCACCAAGCGATCCAGGAACTCGTACATGTGGATACGACGCAACGTTACCATGCAACCTACTGGATAGCCATCACGAACCTTGAAAGTGGCAATGGATTTTCTCGCTTTCGTCACCACAGGCTTCTGGCCTGCAATCTTTTGCATATCCCCCACGGCGTTATCCATGATTTTCTTGTCCGCTACCGCCTCGCCCACACCCATATTGAGAGTGATTTTGCGAATGCGCGGCACTTCCATTACAGACTTATAGCCAAATTGCTCCATCAACTGCTGGACTACAGTGCTACGGTAATACTCTTGTAAGCGCGCCATATGTTTTCCCCTAACCCTTAGGCTTAACCCTTAGGCATCGACCAGTTCCCCATTCGACCTGAAGCAGCGAGCTTTGCCCTTCCCTTCGACGGTTTTGAAACCTATCCGGTCTGCCTTTCGTGTTGCAGGATTGTAGATTGCTATGTTTGAAACCTGGACAGGGTTTTCCATTTCCACGATTCCACCCGTGTCGCCTTTATTCGGATTGGGTCTCTGATGCTTCTTGACGCGATTGACACCTTCAACAACTACAAGATCCGGTTTCATCACGCGCAGCACTGTGCCACGTTTACCTTTATCCTTACCGGTGATGACAACTACATCATCTCCCTTCTTTATTTTGCTCATGTTTGATTCCTTATCCCGCGCCTACAGAACTTCGGGGGCGAGCGAAACAATTTTCATGAAACGTGCAGTACGCAGCTCACGTGTAACAGGACCGAAAATACGCGTACCTATTGGCTCCAGCTTGGCGTTCAACAGTACCGCAGCGTTGCCATCGAACTTGATTAATGATCCATCCGCGCGACGCACGCCTTTTGAAGTTCGCACTACGACTGCGTTGTACACTTCACCTTTTTTGACGCGACCACGAGGCGCCACGTCCTTTACGCTGACTTTTATAATATCGCCAATACCCGCATAACGTCGCTTGGAACCGCCTAATACCTTTATGCACATAAGCGACCGTGCGCCGGTATTGTCGGCGACTTGCAGAATCGATTGCATTTGGATCATGATTTACTCACTCTCTCCAACTTTTCCAGCCGAACCAAAGACTAGGATAGTATTGGAACCCGTCCGGGTTGTGATGCCGCCAGAACTTACAGGCCGCAAAAAAATTAAGGTATCTAAAAAATGAAGAGGCAGAATTATAAGGTAACCGGATTATAAAAACAAGGAAGAAATCATCTTCCAAAAACCGATTCTCCTCGTAATCAACTCACCTGCTCGGCTTTCTGCATCAACCTGACGACACGCCAAGCTTTTGTTTTGGATAATGGACGGCACTCTTCTATCACCACCACATCCCCGGTGTGAAACTCATTGGCTTCGTCATGAACATGATATTTCTTGGAGCGAACCATAATCTTTCCGTAAAGCGGATGCTTGACCTTACGTTCAACCAGAACAGTAATAGTCTTATCCATTTTATCGCTTACCACTTTTCCGCTAAGAGTACGGTTTAAATTCGCTTCGCTCATGACTGCCTTGCCTTCTGGCTAAGAATGGTTTTGGTACGCGCTATGTCCCGACGAATATTGCTCAATTGGCAAGTATTGCTTAACTGCTGGGTTGCATGCTGCATCCGCAGACCAAACTGCGCCCTCATCAACTCCAGCAACTCCTGCTGCAATTCCACGGGATTCTTGTTTCTCAGTTCCTTGGCTCTGGATTTCATGATTAACCGCCTACTTGTCGCACAACAAAAGTTGTCAGGATCGGAAGCTTGGCAGCTGCGAGCCGGAATGCCTGTCGCGCCAACACCTCATCGACGCCATCCATTTCATATAGCACTTTGCCTGGCTGAATTTCTGCCACAAAATACTCCGGATTACCTTTTCCGTTACCCATCCTGACTTCGGCGGGTTTATGCGAAATGGGCTTGTCCGGAAAAATACGAATCCAGATACGGCCGCCCCGCTTTATATGGCGAGTCATCGCACGCCGTGCAGCCTCGATCTGTCTGGCTGTCAAACGTCCCCGTCCCACTGCCTTGAGACCGTATTCGCCAAAACTCACCTTGGCGCCCCGGGTTGCAATGCCCTTGTTCCGGCCTTTTTGCTGCTTGCGATATTTTGTTCTAGCTGGCTGCTGCATCGTTTACTCCTGGCTTGACTGGCTTCCTTGCCGACTTGGCGGCAGGCTCCTCACCGCTGCTGTCAGACTTCCTGGGAGCTTTCTTTTCACCGGCTTTCCCGTCCGGCCTGGCATCTGCCCTTCCCGCTGGCCTTCGCGCCGGACGCCTGGTTTCCGGCTCTCCTGCCGGAGGCAGCGCCTGCGTTGCGGTTGTACCCGCGCCTGCCTGCTCACTTCGACCTATCACTTCACCCTTGAATACCCAGACCTTGATTCCGATCACGCCGTAGGTTGTCTTGGCTTCCGAAACTCCGTAATCGAGATCGGCCCGGAGTGTATGAAGGGGCACACGTCCTTCCCGATACCATTCGGTACGGGCAATTTCAATGCCGTTCAACCGGCCTGAACTCATGATCTTGATGCCCTGAGCACCCAGACGCATCGCATTCTGCATGGCACGCTTCATTGCACGGCGAAACATAATGCGCTTTTCCAGTTGCTGCGCGATGTTGTCGGCAATCAGCTGCGCATCAATTTCCGGTTTGCGGATTTCTTCGATATTTACGTGCACCGGGACACCTATGAGCTTTTGCAGCGCCCCCCGCAAAACCTCGATATCCTCACCTTTCTTGCCTATCACTACCCCAGGACGTGAACTGTGGATCGTGATACGCGCATTCTTCGATGGCCGTTCGATAACCACGCGACCGACAGATGCATGCGCCAGTTTCTTTTTCAAATATTCCCGAACCTTGATGTCCTCGTTAAGCATGCCAGGAAAATTTTTTCCGTTGGCATACCATTTGGATGACCAATTCTTCAGGACGGAAAGCCGAAAACCTGTCGGATGTATTTTTTGTCCCATAGTGCCTGCTGAACCTTATTTTTTGTTGCCGGCTTTATCGCCAACAGTAAGAAGAATGTGACAAGTTGGCTTGACAATGCGATTGCCTCGCCCCTTGGCGCGCGCACTGGTACGCATCAGCGACGGGCCTCTGTCGACATATATCGTGGATACCCTCAGCTCGTCTATGTCGGCCCCCTCGTTATGCTCAGCATTTGCGATAGCCGACTCGAGAAGTTTACGAATGATGCCCGCAGCCTTCTTCGGGCTGAACGCAAGCAGGTTCAATGCGCGCTCCACCGGCAATCCACGGATCTGATCCGCAACGAGCCGGCCTTTTTGCTCAGAGAGCCTGACCCCGCGCAATACAGCAGTTGTTTCCATGATGATTATTCCTATTTCTTTCCAGCCGCTTTTCTATCGCCGGAATGCCCCTTGAAAGTACGCGTATGGGAAAACTCGCCGAGTTTGTGCCCCACCATGTTCTCAGTAACATATACCGGAATGTGCTGTTTTCCGTTATGCACCGCGATCGTCAAGCCGATGAAATCCGGTAATACTGTCGAGCGGCGCGACCAGGTCTTGATAGGTCGCTTGTCATTGGTCCCACGCGCGGCCTCCACTTTGGCCAGGAGGTGTAGATCAACAAATGGGCCTTTCTTTATAGAACGAGCCATAATTCATTATCCCTTGTTTGAATAACGACGTCGCACAATCATACCATCGGTGCGCTTGTTTACCCGCGTGCGGAAACCCTTGGAAGGCGTTCCCCATGGACTGACAGGATGACGTCCCGCCGCCGTTTTACCTTCACCCCCCCCATGGGGATGGTCTATCGGATTCATCGCCACTCCACGCACCGTTGGCCTGATACCGCGCCATCGTTGCGCCCCGGCCTTGCCGATGGATCGCAGATTATGTTCCTCGTTTCCTACCTCGCCTATCGTCGCACGGCAGTTCACGTGTACTCTACGGATCTCTCCCGAGCGCAGACGCAACTGCGCGTAATCTCCCTCGCGTGCGAGAAGTTGAACAGAAGCCCCGGCTGAACGAGCAAGCTGTGCGCCTTTACCGGGCATCATTTCCACGCAGTGAATGATGCTTCCCACCGGAATATTGCGCAGCGGCAACGCATTGCCATTTTTTATGGGCGCATCTGCCCCGCTCATGAGTTGCATGTCTGCGACAATACCTTTCGGCGCTATAATGTAACGGCGCTCACCATCGGAATAGCAGAGAAGCGCGAGATTCGCGCTGCGGTTCGGGTCGTATTCCAGCCGCTCCACTCTGGCCGCGATTCCATCCTTGTTGCGACGGAAATCCACGATGCGATAATGCTGCTTGTGGCCGCCACCCATGTGACGGGTGGTGATTTGCCCGTTATTGTTGCGTCCGGCAGTGCGATTTTGCTTTTCCACCAGATGCGCGTAAGGTGCACCTTTGTGCAGACCAGCATTGACGACTTTGACTACCGCCCGACGACCTGGAGAGGTCGGTTTAACTTTTACCAGCGCCATTACTTGACTTCTCCTTGAGCAACCTCAGAAAAATTAATGTCCTGGCCGGCCTTAATGCTGACATAAGCCTTCTTCCAACTGCTGCGCCGCCCCATGAAACGGCCAAAGCGCTTTTCCTTGCCTTTGACATTGGATACTCGCACGCTTTCCACTTCAACCTTCTGATTCTTCCACATCAACTCCACCGCCGCCTTGACTTCGGGCTTTGTCGCATCTGGAGCTACGCGAAAGATCATCTGGTTGTGTTTTTCGCCTATAAACGTCGCCTTTTCGGATATCTGAGGCGACAATATCACCTGCATCAGGCGCTCAGGGTTAAATGTTTGGCTACTCATGCAAGGATCTCCTCCATTTTCGCCAGCGCACTACGCGTGATCAGTACATTTGCGAAGTGCATGAGGCTGACCGGATCAGCATAACCCGCTTCAACAACCTTGACTAGCGGAAGATTTCGTGACGAGAGATATAGATTCTCATCAATGTTATCTGTAATAATCATGACCTGATCCAGTCCCATATCTTTCAACTTCTCCGCCAATACTTTCGTCTTTGGTGCATCAACAACAAAATTCTCTACTACCGACAACCGATTTTCACGAACGAGTTGCGAGAGAATCGCGCCGATACCGGCCCGATACATCTTGCGATTGACCTTATGGCTGAAATTCTCCTCCGGACTATTGGGAAATGTTTTCCCTCCGCCTCGCCACAGGGGGCTCGACGCCATACCAGCACGAGCGCGTCCCGTACCTTTCTGCCGCCATGGCTTCCGAGTCGATTTGGCGACATCCGACCGTGCTTTTTGGGCCCTGTTGGCACTGCGTGCATTGGCAAGATAGGCTGTTACCACCTGATGCACCAAGGCTTCGTTGTACTCCCGGCCAAACAGGGTCTCAGAAGCTGAAACGCTTGCAGACGACTCGCCATTACCTTCGATAAGTTTAAGTTCCATTATCCACCCTTCTTGGCAGATTTCGTGCCACTTTTTGCAGCGGTACTGACATTGCTATTATTGGCGGGTCTTCTGTTGGACCTAACGCTTGGCGAAACTGTCACGTCCCCCCCCTTCGACCCGGGAATGGCGCCTTTGATGAGTAATAGTCCTCGCTCGGCGTCGATTCGCAGTATCTCCAGGTTTTGAATAGTACGTCTCACATTTCCCAGATGACCAGACATACGCTTTCCAGGGAAGACACGACCGGGATCCTGTGCCATACCGATGGAACCGGGAACATTATGCGACCTTGAGTTACCGTGGCTCGCTCGGTTGGAAGCAAAGCCATGACGTTTAATTGCGCCGGAATAGCCTTTTCCGATCGAGATACCGGTTACATCCACTCTCTGCCCCGGCTGAAAAATATCCAATCCGATAACTGTGCCGGGATTGAGTGTTCCAAGGATTTCTTCTGCGACACGAAACTCCCTCAGAAGCTGCCCCGCCTCTACAGCTGCCTTGGCAAAATGTCCGGCTGAAGGCTTGTTTACGCGAATGGCGCGACGCTTGCCAAATGTGACTTGAACGGCAGAATACCCGTCAGTGACCGGCGTCTTGATTTGCGTGACACGATTGTTAGACACGTCAAGCACCGTGACGGGCTGACTATCGCCGTCCTCGGTGAAAATACGAGTCATGCCGACCTTGCGGCCGACGAGCCCTAAACTCATTCTAATTACCCTTCTAAAAGGTGCCGATTACAATTGACCGGCAATTCATGTTGACTGAACAGAAACTTGAGTTATTTGTCGCGAATATACTCAGAGTTGCACTGCAAAAACTACAACTTTATCTCGACATCCACGCCGGCAGGCAGATCCAATTTCATTAATGCGTCCACCGTTTTGTCGGTTGGGTCCATAATATCCATCAGGCGCAAATGAGTCCGAATCTCGAATTGATCACGTGAAGTCTTGTTGACGTGAGGCGAACGAAGCACATCAAAACGCTCGATGCGCGTTGGCAGAGGCACGGGGCCTTTGACTACGGCACCAGTGCGTTTTGCGGTTTCCACGATCTCCAGCGCCGATTTGTCTATCAACCGGTAATCAAACGCTTTCAAACGGATACGTATTTTCTGACTTTGCATAATCCAACCTCAGGTTGAGGACTCGGATTCCGAATTGCCGACCACGCACACACTGCGTAAATCTTAAATCCGATCCTTGATCCTGTTGCTATTCGATAATCTTTGCCACCACGCCTGCGCCAACGGTTCTGCCGCCTTCACGAATCGCAAAACGCAGACCTTCTTCCATCGCAATCGGCGCAATCAGGTTTACCGTCACCGATACATTGTCCCCCGGCATCACCATCTCCGCGCCCGCAGGCAATTCAATTGCCCCCGTCACGTCCGTCGTGCGGAAGTAAAACTGCGGACGGTACCCCTGAAAAAAGGGGGTATGACGACCACCTTCTTCCTTGCTCAGAACATAAATCTCGGCTGTAAACTTGGTGTGCGGGGTAATACTCCCAGGCTTGGCCAGCACCTGCCCGCGCTCCACTTCTTCGCGCTTGGTCCCGCGCAGCAATACGCCTACGTTGTCTCCAGCCTGCCCCTGGTCCAGAAGCTTGCGAAACATCTCAACGCCCGTGCACACAGTCTTGGTGGTAGGCCTCAATCCCACTATCTCGATGTCTTCTCCTACCTTGATGACGCCACGCTCAACACGCCCCGTCACCACCGTGCCACGACCAGAAATGGAAAAAACGTCTTCAACCGGCATCAGAAAAGCGCCATCCACCGCCCGTTGCGGCTCCGGTATGTAGCTGTCCAGCGCTGCCGCAAGCTTGTAGATCGAGGGCTCGCCTATGTCGCTCTGGTCGCCTTCCAGCGCCTTCAAGGCAGAACCAATCACAATCGGGGTATCGTCCCCGGGAAAGTTGTACTTGGACAGCAGTTCGCGCACTTCCATTTCCACCAGCTCCAGAAG
>DATEEZ010000251.1:0-3704 GCA_035280905.1 Nitrosospira sp. | reverse complement strand
GGGATGCTCCCGCTATCTGGTCAATTATTGAACCCGTGATCAGGGCAGGCGAAACGTACGCCTTAAATCCCGCCATGAGGAAGGAAGCGGCACTTGATTACTGGTTCGGGAGTGATAAAACCACTTTTGTAGCTGAACAGGTTGGCGAAATTCAAGGGACGTACTACATTACGTGCTAATCAACCCGGGGGAGGTTCCCACGTATGCAATTGTGGTTATATGACTGCAGCTGATGCTACCGGACGAGGAGTAGCCCGTAGAATGTGTGAACACTCTCTTGGCTATGCCAAGGCGCAGGGCTACCTGGCGACGCAATTTAACTTTGTAGTCAGCACGAATGTTCGTGCAATAGGACTGTGGCAATCCCTAGGGAACGCTGAACAAATCCCTCGCAGGCGCGACGGTGGTTTTGCGGGAGGAGATGCGCGAAAGGCGACGACGCGAATGGTTGACCCCTTCGCTAGGAGCCTGACAAAGCAGATCGCCTGCAAAGCCCCGTCCCATAGGGTTGTAGCAAAATCGAGCGCCCACTTCGTTGCGCTCCTTGGCATCGTAGTCCAAGCTACGACCTTCGTCGCGCGCCTCGTGATTATCTCAATTTTGCCAGCAACGCGCTCTGCGGAGGTTTGTTCAGCGGTTCCCTAGGTTTCGAAATAGTTGGTCGCTTGCCCCAGGCATTCAACCATCCGTCCAAAGGCTGCGTTGATGCCTTAATCATGCTCCGGAATATATAAGGTGATGGGTTCTGATAGGCTCTACAAAACTTGGGCAATGCTCATTTTTGAAACCAGCTCCTAACTCGGCTGGTTTTTTTGTTTCTGCCTTTTCTTAATCAGCTGTTTTTTGTACTTCGGGGCGCGGCGCAAAGCCGATGCTAGGGCCTTCGGGGTTTATCCAGAATACGGTGTTTTCTGGAAAGCCCGTGAGTGATCCTTGATGGAAATGGCGCTTCAAAAGATCGCGCGGATAATTGCTAGAAAAGTTTCTTACTCGTTTGACATGTCCTGTATGAGTTCTCGTATAGACGGCGTAGTTAGGCATAACTCCTTCCCAGTTGTATCGAAGCTCATATTTTGACCGCGGTTTATTGCAGTATTAATGCAGATAGTGAAGCTTCACCAGCCGGACATTTGGAATTAACGATTGAGCGTCGCTTGGAGAGCTGATAATCAGTCTCCGACTTACCGCACCTCTATACCTCTATTCGTTTAGTACGGATCACGCCCCATCAACATCCTCATCCTGCTTCTTCTCTAAGGAATTGACCTGATCATTTCTGGATAAAAGCCAGCGCGATTTATCATCCGGCACGCCCGTTCGACCCCCTCGTCGGCACTGATGCAAGCCATCATATTAACTACTACAGTAAATAAATAGGATATGTCGACTCCGAGAAGTCTTCATTCAGGAATGCGGGGTCGGAGTCCACATGTATGAATGAAAAACAATCTTCAATCAATAAACCATGCGGGAAGTGCCTGACTTAATTGCTTGTGAAGAATGCGATGCGGTTTACCGCAGATTGGCGCTGGGCCGCAGCGAAGTCGCACTCTGCCGTCGTTGCGGCGCCGAATTGGAACGCGACAGGCATGCTCAGCGCAAGCATGTTTTACCACTGGCGATCGCCGGCTTGTGTATGTACATCATTGCAAACGTCTTTCCGATCCTTGAATTGGAGTTACGGAGTGGTTTGTTCAGCCAGGCAACGCTCATAGGCTCGGTCCATTCCTTGAGAGCTGAGGGGATGCCCTTCGTAGCATTGTTGGTGTTAGCTACAACAATTCTGTTTCCGTTGATTCAACTTCTGGCTTTGATTTATTTGCTTACCTTCCCAATCAGATTTAGAAGATTCGGACACCCAACAGCGTTTAATTTATCGGGACGCCTGATCCAGATCTTGCGACCATGGGTAATGGTGGAGATATTTCTACTCGGCGTCATCGTTGCACTTGTCAAACTGACGAGTATGGCAACCGTACTGCCTGGCATTGCGCTGTGGGCATTTGGCGCTCTTGCTTTCCTGCTGACCGCAGTGTTTTCGTTTAACCCGCGCTGTATCTATATCCGCAGATATGGTTACAAGAAACAAGGGAAATAAAGCGTGCCAGCAAATAGAACCGTTCAACCAGCCAGCCAGCCGCCAGAGAGCGGATTGCCCGTAAAGACTGCGGCGAAGCTGGGCCTGGTGTCATGTCTTCATTGTGCGACCTTATGGGAAGATGTAAAAGCTCATGACCGCTGCGGGCGCTGCGGTGCAGGATTGCACGTACGTAAACCTGACAGTCTCCGCCGCACCTGGGCTTTAGTGATCGCCGCCTACATAATGTATGTTCCGGCCAATATATTACCGGTCATGACCACCGTCCCTTTCCTCGGAAAGGAACAGCAAGACACGATCATGAGCGGCATCATTTATTTCTGGAATTCCGGTTCCTGGGTATTGGCGCTTATTGTTTTTACTGCCAGTTTTCTTGTGCCTCTATTCAAGCTGGCGGTCCTTACTCTGCTATTGATCGCAGTACAAGACTACAGTAAGCAACGCCTCTTGCTACGAGCGAAACTTTATCGCGTTGTCGCGGTAATTGGCCGCTGGTCGATGCTGGATGTTTTTGTAGTAACGCTGATGACCGGACTCATACAGATTAAAGGCTTTGCCACGGTACACCCGGGAGCGGGTATCGCTGCCTTTGCCGCAGTGGTAGTACTGACCATGCTTGCTTCGATCAGCTTTGATCCCCGTTTGATGTGGGACGTGACTGAACATGAGCCCAGAAGACCACATGAATCAAGACGAGGCGGGTGATTCCGCGCAAGCCGTTCCGTTGCCAAAGAAGGTGGGCCAGCGAAACTGGGCCTCCTCGTTAATCTGGCTGGTTCCGATACTTGCCGCTGCTATCGGAGTTTCGCTTGTGGTTCAAACCTGGATTCAGCGAGGCCCCGAGATCACCATTACATTTCGCTCCGGCGAAGGACTCGAGGCTGGCAAAACCAAGATCAAGTATAAAGAAGTCGAGATTGGCACAGTTCAGTCAGTCGCGCTCAGCGAAGATCGCACTCGCGTTTCGGTAACCGTGCGATTGAAGAAGGAAGCCCAAAGTTTCACCGCAGCCGACAGCCGTTTCTGGGTCGTGCGTACACGTATCTCAGGTTTGCAAGTGTCTGGGCTTACTACCTTGCTATGGGGCGCTTACATTGGAGCCGATGCGGGCATTTCAACTGAGCAGACAGACAAATTTGTGGGACTTGAGACGCCGCCAGTAGTCACCCGCGATGTTTCCGGAAAGCAGTATTTTTTACATGCGGCCGATATCGGGTCGCTGGATATAGGTTCGCCTGTCTATTTCCGTCGGATCAAAGTGGGGCAAGTAACTGCATATGATCTGGATGAAAATGGCAAAGGCATTATCGTGCGGATATTCATTAACTCGCCCTATGACAAATTTGTGGGTATCAATACACGCTTCTGGCATGCCAGCGGCTTCGACATGCAGCTTAATGCCGATGGGTTAAAGATCAAGTCGCAATCCCTGGCCACTGTTCTGTTTGGTGGTCTTTCCTTCCAATCCCCCGATGACAATCCCGGCCTCGCCGAACCCCACCACATCCGCCCGACCGTCACCCGTCAGATCAGCCAGGAACCGCGGATGCTGATCGACCCGCCAGCCCCCGGCGGTTAAGCCGAAGTCGGCGATGGCCAGCCGGAC
>DATEEZ010000250.1:0-4436 GCA_035280905.1 Nitrosospira sp. | reverse complement strand
GAACGAATGGGGACACGCCTTCTGGTTCATGGAAGAACTCTTCAGCGCACCGCTGCACTGGGGCTTCGTGATTCTGGGCTGGTCTGGCCTGTTTGCAGGCGGGATTGCAGCACAGATCATCACCCGCTACTCCAACCTGACAGACGTCGTCTGGAACGGCCAGAGCAAAGTCATCCTGAACAACCGCATCGTACCGTACGACAAGGCGTTCTAGGATTGACTCGCTGACACACGCGACTCGCTGACACACGCTTGGGCCGCATCGCTCCCGGAAGCAGAGGGAGTGATGCGGCATTATTTGAGTCATCCAGCGCCGCTGCTCCACTCTACCACCTGATGGTGCAACGGCGGGCAAAGCCGCTACTTCTTTCTACGCCTCTTGGTCTTGTCCCTCCGCTCCGTCCAGTAGTCCAGCTGTAGCTGAGATGCAGAATGAGTGGATCGTAGCGCAGGTCATCAATAACAATTTGTTACGAACGCCATCCTCGACGGCACCTTCTATTCATTCCGGGCAGGAACCAGAACTTCCCGATTGCCGTTGCTTTGCATGGCCGAGACGAGGCCTGCCCGCTCCATTTCTTCAATCAACCGCGCAGCTCGGTTGTATCCAATGCGCAGGTGCCGTTGCACAAGGGAGATGGAAGCGCGCCGCGACCTGAGCACGATGGCGACAGCTTCATCATAAAGCGGGTCGCTCTCACCGCCTTCCTTTCCTGCCACCCCGCCATTTTCGCCCCCTCCGCCTTCCTCGTCCGACGCGTCAAGCACACCGTCCACGTATCGCGGCTCGCCGTGCTCCTTGAGATATTCCACGACCCGATGCACTTCCTGATCGGCGACGAAAGCGCCGTGAACCCGTTGTGGATACCCGCTTCCAGGAGGCAGATAAAGCATGTCGCCCTGCCCCAGCAGCGCTTCCGCTCCCATCTGATCCAGGATTGTTCGCGAATCCACCTTGCTCGATACCTGAAAAGCTACACGGGACGGAATATTGGCTTTGATAAGCCCAGTGATCACATCGACGGAAGGCCGCTGAGTGGCGAGAAGCAGATGGACTCCCGCCGCACGCGCCTTCTGTGCAAGCCGGGCAATCAGTTCCTCGACTTTCTTACCCACGACCATCATCAGATCCGCCAGCTCGTCTATCACCACGACAATCACCGGCATCTCCTCCAGCGGTTCCCGTGCTTCCGGGGTGAGGCTCAGCGGATTGAGGATGGGTTTCCCATCCTTGATCGCCTCGCGAATTTTCTGGTTATAGCCTCCCAGGTTGCGGACACCAAGCGCTGACATCAGCTTGTAGCGGCGTTCCATTTCGGCGACACCCCAGCGCAGAGCGCTGGCTGCCTGACGCATGTCGGTCACTACCGGAGCCAACAGGTGTGGAATGCCCTCATATACCGACAATTCAAGCATCTTCGGGTCCACCAGAATGAGACGCACCTGCTCGGGCGTAGCTTTGTAGAGCAGGCTAAGTAACATCGCATTGATCGCCACGGATTTGCCCGACCCGGTCGTTCCCGCGACGAGCAAATGTGGCATTCTCGCCAGATCCGCCACTACCGGATGTCCGCCGATATCCTTGCCAAGGGCAATGGTCAGCGGTGATCCCATATCGACATAAGCCTGAGAACTGAGAATTTCAGACAAACGCACGACTTGCCGTTTAGGATTGGGAATTTCCAGACCCATACAGGTCTTCCCTGGAATGGTCTCGACGACACGAATGCTTACCACTGATAAAGATCGCGCGAGGTCTTTGACCAGATTGAGAATCTGGTTACCCTTCACGCCGACGGCAGGCTCAATTTCATAACGCGTAATGACAGGACCAGGATATGCCGCCACTACCTTGACCTCCACCCCGAAATCCATCAGTTTCCGCTCGATCAGGCGGGAGGTGAATTCCAGTGTTTCCGTCGACAGAGTTTCCACTTCTTTCTTTGGCGGTTCATCAAGCAGGCGTATCGGCGGCAAAGTGGGATCGGGTAGATCAGGAAAAAGCGGAGCCTGCTTTTGCCTGGTCACCTTGCGCGGTTTGGGGAGGGCGGCCGCCGGTTGTTCAATGTGCAAAGGTGGGTGTTCTTGCAAGCGCTTGTTTTCCACTTCCACCAGTTCTTCGCGCCCGATGACGGAAACTGCTGCCACATGGCGATCCTGCCTGCTCCGCCAGCCACGGCCTATAAACAGAAAGACACTTTCTATACTGCGCCAGATAAGCAGGAAGAAACCTTCTATCGAGGCGCCTATCTGCTCGACCAGGCGTAGCCAGGATAGCCCCGTAAATAAACTGAAACCGATTGCAATCAATATCAGGAGTGCCAGTGTTGCGCCAGTAAAGCCCAGTATCTGGGATAGATTCTTACTGAGCAGGAAACCCAGCACCCCTCCCGGCATCTGCGGTAAAACCACGTTGAGGGAATAAAAACGCAGTGCCTCCATCCCGCTGCTCGCGACGAGTAACAGCAGAAAGCCGACTACCGAAACAAACCACGGGCGGCGGTCGAATATGCTTCCATCAATGCGGCGATACATCCACCATACTAGAAAAAGGAAAAACAGCACTAACCACCAGGCTGAAACACCCAGCAAGAACAGCATCAAGTCAGACAGCCACGCCCCTGCCAGTCCGCCGGGATTCTGCGCAGGTCCATCCCCACTGTGCGACCAGCCGGGGTCAGCACGCTCATATCCATAAAATATCAGCACCAGATAAAGCGCCACACCGAGCAGAGCAAGACTCGCCGACTCTCGCAGCAGCCTGACGACTCTAGGCGGCAAAGGGTCGGAACTGATTTTTTTTGCCATTGGCTTGTTGACGAAGCTCATGGATATAGTAGTGGGAACAGTAACAACATGGATTATATAAGAGTTGGATGGGGGGTTAAAAATAAAACCACGGCAAGCAGAATAAGCAGCAGGAGGCTTCCACGCCTTGCTTGCTTATTCCACTGGAATACACCTTCCTCGAGATCGTTCACTCCGACAAGTATGTCCCTGAGCTTCCTGCGGGGGCTCGGGACATCCCTGTCGGAGGGTGTGTTCTGACTCCCCTTCTATCCTTCGACGGCTTAGGGTGAACGGGAATGAGGGATGAAGAGAAGAAGGAGCATTGAAAAGCTAATCTTCAATCGTACCAGGATGAGCAGCCTCTAGTATCTCGTCCAGTATTTCAATCCAGTGCTCGACCGGCAGCGCGGCGCCGCTGCGTATATGCATGAGGCAGCCTATATTGGCAGTGGCGATTCGATCCGGATGGCCCGATTCGAGCGCCGTTACCTTGTTTTTCAGCAACTGCTGTGATAGCTCCGGTTGCAGGATCGAGTAGGTCCCCGCAGAACCACAACATAAGTGGGCGTCCGGCACATAGGTCAAATCAAAGCCCGCGGCAGTCAGAATCTTCTCGGCGACCCCTCGGATACGCATTCCGTGCTGTAAAGTGCAGGGAGAATGGAAAGCGAGCTTCTGTTTGGGGTTTTCCATCCCTCCAGTCGATTTACTGAGAAGAGAAACGAGCGCTGGCATCTCCGCTTCCACAATCTCGCTGATGTCTTTAGTCAACTCCGAAATGCGCGCCGCTTTTTCTGCGTATGCGGGATCATGGCGCAACAGATGACCATATTCCTTTACCGTCACGCCGCAGCCGCTCGCAGTCATGACAATTGCTTCGACGTCCCTTGTTTCCTCTTTTGCTCCCCGCCCTTTTACCGTTCCGGGTGCGAGTGCGATATAGGGCCACCACGCATCCACATTGCGACGCATGTAATCCAGTCCTTCCTGTTGAGCGTTGAGATGGTAAGACACCGCACCACAACACCCCGCATCCGGAGCGTTGATGAGTGATATGCCGAGCTTGTCCAGCACGCGCGCGGCAGCAGTATTAATGTTGGGTGCCAGTGCCGGTTGAACGCAACCCTGGAGCACCAGCATCCTGCGCTCATGCCGAGCAGCGCGAAGCGGACGGCTTTCTTTCACGGGTGCAGCAGGTATCGAATCCTTCAGACTATCCGGCAGAAACGGACGGACAGACCGGCCCATTTTCAGCAGCGTTGCGAACAGGCTCGGGTTCGGCAACGCCTGCCGCAACACATATCGCATGCTCCCGGCAGCAAACTTGCGTCCCACCTTCTTTTCGACAATGCCGCGGCCGATGTCCACCAGATGGCCGTAACGCACGCCCGATGGACAGGCTGTCTCGCAAGCGCGGCAAGTGAGGCAGCGGTCGAGATGCAATTGCGTCTTTTCCGTCACCGGCTCGCCTTCCAGCATCTGCTTCATCAGATAGATGCGTCCACGTGGGCTGTCGAGCTCATCTCCCAGTAATTGATAAGTCGGACAGGTGGCGAGGCAGAAGCCGCAATGAACGCAGGTTCGCAGTATTGCCTCAGCTTCCTTTCCCTCGGGAGTATCCTTGATGAAATCAGCGAGATTGGTTT
>DATEEZ010000249.1:0-3432 GCA_035280905.1 Nitrosospira sp. | reverse complement strand
GAAGTTTCGAAGTCATCTTTGTGGATGATGGCTCACGTGATGGAACCCCGGAAAAAATCCGCGGATGGGAAAAGCGTGCCAATGTAAGATTGATCGAACGCCGGGAAAAACCCGATCTCACGCGTTCAATTCTGGCGGGCGTGGCGTCGGCGAGAGGGGATGTGGTTGTTGTGATGGATGCGGACCTGAGCCATCCGCCTGAGCGATTGCCCGCCCTGGTTGCGCCCATATTGGATGGAAGCCATGACGTTGCGGTGGGGAGCCGTTATGTGCCCGGCGGCAGTATCGAGGGGTGGCCGCTGCACCGGCAATGGCTATCTCGCCTCGGTGGTTGGCTTGCCCGTCCCCTTTGTGACATCAACGATGCGACCTCCGGCTTTTTCGCATTCCGACGTGAACTGTCGGGAACAATCGCGGAACGCGCACGAGGATACAAGATATTGCTCGAGTTGCTCATGGCAGGGCAGGGCAAGCTTCGGGTGGTGGAAGTGCCGATCTGCTTTCGCGATCGGACCCGTGGTGCGTCGAAGTTGTCGCTTTCACATCAATGGACATATTTACAGCGCCTGATGACCCTGGCTGGCGGCACGGTTTCGATGGATACAGCCAGCCGCTTTGCAGCCGTAGGACTATTTGGCGTGTTTGTCGATGCGTTGCTGTTTCAATGGTTGCTGAGCAGTGGAGCAGGGCTTGCGCTGGCGCATATCCTGAGTTTTTTTGTCGCCGCCTCGGTAAATTATTCGCTTAATTCCAAATGGTCTTTTCGTCCAGATCATGGGGGGCATTTGCGATGGCGGCAGTTCGGACGTTTTTTGACGGTGGGGCTGTTTGCATTATTGACGCGTGGAGGTGTACTGGCTTTCCTGGTCCATGGCTGGCATATGTCGCCACTGGTGGCTATTTTTCCCGCTATTGCGGCCACAGCGGCCATTAATTATATCGGCTCGGCGTTCTATGTATTTCCGGTAAAACAGAACCCGCCCTCCCTGGATATCCGCTGGCGCGTCGCCTCGTTCGGAATAGTCGCGTTTGCGGTACTGCTGCGCCTGATCTATATCGGCGTAGCGCAATTGATTCCGGATGAGGCGTACTACTGGAATTACGCGCAGCACATGGATCTGAGCTTTTTCGATCATCCGCCCATGGTAGCCTGGCTGATCTGGCTCGGAACCTCGATCTTCGGCGACAACGAATTCGGAGTACGGATAGGCGCCTTCATCTGTGGCCTGGTTACAATGGGTTATCTGTACGCCCTCTCGCGCAATCTCTACGACAAATCGACGGGTATCCGGGCCGTCCTTCTGCTGGCCGTGTTGCCCCTCGGTTTTGTTACCGCAACGCTCATGACACCGGATGCTCCGTTAATGGCTGCCTGGGCCGCCACCCTGTACTACATGGAGCGGGCATTGATAGCGGACCAGCGGTGGGCCTGGCTGGGGATGGGCATTGCATTCGGAATGGGTATTTTGTCCAAATACACGCTGGGACTGCTGGGTCTTGCAGCATTGCTGTTTGTAGTGATCGACCCGGGTTTGCGCCGCTGGTTGCGTCGGCCGGAACCTTATCTTGCGGCAGCGCTTGCGCTATTGCTGTTCTCACCCGTTATTGCCTGGAATATGGAGAACGGCTGGGTGTCCATTTTGTACCAGTCCCAGCGTGCGACGGGAATAGGCAACAAGTTTTCGTTGCACCTGCTTTTCTTTCATATGCTGCTTGTCCTGACACCAGTTGGCTTTGTGGCAGCATTCATGGCATTGGCTGCGCGACATGATCGAACCATCGACCCCCTGATACGCAGACGCCGCCTGTTCGTGCAGGTGTTCACGATTGCGCCGCTCGCGGTATTTTTCTGGCTTAGCCTGTTCGGCTGGCCGAAATTCCACTGGACGGCCCCTGTCTGGCTGGCAATTCTGCCCGCGATGGGGTGGATGTTGGGCCAGACAGATAACTGGAGCAAGGCAGCAAGCCGTTTACGGGCAGCATGGAAACTAACTATAGCAGTCTGCGTGTTTCTCTACGCACTGGCACTCCATTACGTCGTGCTGGGCATCCCTGGTGTTCCCTACGTGGGTTTCAGCGAACACTACTTCTGGCGCGAAACAACGCGTGAAGTCGAACGACTTGCAGCAGAAGTGGAGCAGCAGACCGGAAAAAAACCGCTTATAGTGGGGATGAGCAAATGGTCAGTCGCGAGTTCCCTGTCGTTTTATAGCGATAAAAGCGAACCGCTGGATATTCGCGGACGCAACATGTTCCTGCAAAGTGCGGCCATGTATGATTTCTGGTATCCCTCGGAACCCCCGACGGATCGTCCCATTATTCTGCTCGGAATGAAAACGCATCAGCTTGAGCATGACATCGAAGGCAACGATAACATTACGCCGCTGCTGGTGCACCCTGGCCCGATCAGGGAATTGAAGATCGAGCGGGAAGGAAAGCCGCTGCGTGGGATATATTACCGCATTGCACAGGGTTATCGCGGTCTCCCGGCAACCGATTCTCAAGTACGTTAGCTCTCGCCTTCCATTTCCCCTGGCGTTGCGTCTTGGTCAACAGGCTATGTAGGAGTGCCTTGTGGAGGAGAAATCTTATCCTGATCCTTTCTCCATTTCCTACCAGACAACTTATGCAAAAAACATAATGTGGAAAATATTGAGGCGTCATATTATGTCGATTGTGTGCGGATTGGTCTTCATCCTGCTCTCCACATACGGCATTGCGGGACTGCCTGCCGGGGAAAATGAAAGAATTGCTGATATCTCGCAGCAGAAAGAGGTGGCCATCACGATTTATGGCAATAACCTGGGTCTGATAAAAGATCTCCGCCGCGTAGGACTGGCGCGCGATTTGAATCAACTCGTCTGGCTTGATGTTGCGAAGCAGATCCGCCCGGAAACGGCACGATTGCGTAATCCTGCTCATTCCCGTGGATTTCGCGTGCAGGAACTGAGTTTCGATCTCGATCTGTTAACCCCTGAAAAACTGCTGGAGCGATACATCGACAGGGAAGTAACGGTCATTCGCACCAATTCGGCAACAGGGGAGGAAAGGCGGGAAACCGCAGTGGTGCTTTCCGCAAATAACGGCGGGGTGCTCAAATATGCAGATCGCGTTGAAATCGGCAATCCTCATCTTGACCGCTTGGCTTTTCCCGCCGTACCTGAGAGATTACGTGACAAGCCCAGTTTGGCTATCTCCTTCATCAACCCGGTTGCCGGCGAGCAGGACCTGGAACTTTCCTACTTGACAACGGGGTTATCCTGGCGGGCGGATTATGCAGTGGAATTGAATGAGCGCGAGGACCATGCAGATATTCATGGCGGGGCGACCGTGACCAATCAAAGTGGAACAGACTATCTGAACGCTACCCTGCAACTGGTTGCAGGGGATCTCAACCACGTGCGTCAGACCGCGCCTGTGCCGCGCCATGCT
>DATEEZ010000248.1:0-9476 GCA_035280905.1 Nitrosospira sp. | reverse complement strand
GTCTGTTTCGCCTTTTCATCGGGCGCCATGGCAATAATGGTTTCGATGTCCAGGCGCGTATACCAGACTTCCAGAGGACTCATCCGAGAATACTCGCGCAGGTGTTCCCGATAGGCGCGCCCACACTCCAGCACAACGTCCCGGTTTTCTGCATCGGATAACCCGCTATCCCGTCCGGCGATCACAAAACTGACAGCCAGCCGTTTGATATCCCATTCCCAGGGCGCCGGAAGGGTTTCGTCGAAATCGTTGATGTCGAAGACCAGGTTACGCTCAGGTGTGGCGAACAAGCCAAAGTTCAGCAAATGGCAATCTCCGCAAGCCTGGACCCGAAGGCCTGTATTTGGGGTGGTGGCCAGATCGTGGGCCATGAGTCCCGCAGAACCGCGCAGAAAAGTGAAGGGGCTTGCGAGCATGCGCCCGTAGCGGATCGGCACCAGTTCAGGCAGTCGATCCTGATTGGACTCTTCCAGGATATCGATCGGATCACGGCGCTTCGTCGATGGTTTCCATTTGGCGTGGCTAGAGCGCAGCACGCTTTCACGCAACGTCTTGCCTGTGGCAATACGTTCTCCGCGAGAGTGAAAAACCGCGGCAGGTTCTGCTTGACTGACTTCAGTCTTCGGCTTACGAGATCGTTTCTTGACGGTTGCCATCACTAAGCCCTTTTTAGAATTAAGTGAGGAGTTCAGTTGGATGCGCGCGTAGGACATTTTCTCAACTTTACCCCAACAACGATATCAGAACATACATACCTTGCGGAACCCTATCCAGGATGGCCAGCGGTTGTTCCCTGTGCCGACAATCGGCGGCTTGCACCATCCATTTGAATATCGCGCAGGATCGGTAAGCCGTATCCCTACATTTCAATGGGATGCTGCCCGGTTGCTGCATGCCGCCAGTTGGTTCATTAATCTCGACGACGTCATCCATGACCTCATTAACCGTCGAGCAAGACACACTGTCGCCCATACCGATCGTTTGCAGCACAGCATCCCGCTTCGCCACAACGTAGTACCATGTTTTTCGTTAGCGCATTGCGCGGCGGTGAGGCGATGAGCACCGTAAACCAAAACCGACAGGATCTCCCTTGCGAATCAGGAAAATCCTGTCAAAACGACGGGCCGTTTCTGCCATCAAAGGTACAGAGAGCGCGACATCCGCTGAAAGGAACTGGATGAGGAGATCACGATGCCGTGTCATCAGGGCGTGCGCTTGGCTTTTGGGGGCGGTGTCACTGTACACGGCGGGCCCGCCGGTAGCGTTAGGGCAGAAATCATCGCCAGAGATACCAAGAAGTAGCCCGCCGCCCCTCGCCCCGCAGAACGGCATCCAAGACTCCGCAAAAGAACCCGAGGCCGAACCCGAGAAACGCCGTCGCCTCGTTGGACCGCAGCCGGTTATCCCCGAGCAGCGGGAAGAGGCGGAGCGCCTAAAACAATTAGGCGCCAAGTATGGGACCGATCCCACAGCAATCGTGGGACGCGTGCAGTTGTCTTCCACCTACTTTGACCTCCCTCAGGGAAGGCAAGGCATTGATACGTTAGCCCGTGTCGACTTGGCCTTGGGGGGAAAGTACGTACTGCGCACAGATGTGCCGGCCTTTAAAATGAATGATCCGCTTCGACCCGGCGACACGTCCCTGCAAGGTTTCAGCGATCTCGCCGTCACAGCCGCGTGGCGCGCCTACAACACACCTGAATATGCGGTACTGGTGGGCGTGACATCGACATTCCCCACGGGAACCGAGCCAGGATTAAGCCTCGGCAAATATACCGTTGGCCCGACACTGGCTACAGCCCGGTTTCTTCCCAAACTTGATTCGCTCCTGATGGGGTTACTCACCCACCAAATCTCTGTCGGGGGCGATCCCGCTCGAAATTCCGTCAATGTTTCAAAAGCAACTCTACAAGTCAATTCCTTTTGGGCCCAGCGGTGGTGGAGCGTTGTGCAAGCCGAATGGAGAGTCGATTGGGAACGAAACGCGAGAAGCAATATGACCCTTGAACTTGAACTGGGACGCAACGTGGCGGAACAAGTGGGTATATTCGTGCGTCCCGGGGTGGGTATCTGGGGGCAGGACCTTCCCGGTGCTTACACGTGGAATATCAATGGTGGCGTCCGTTACATGTTCCGGAGTTTCTAGCGATGAGCCTGACCTCGGGGAAATTGGAATTGACGGCGGATTTTTCGCTCGGCGTCCAATGGCCAGAGACGCTGTTGTCTTTACTTGATTTTTCGTTCACAAGCCGACTCTCAAGAAGTTTTGTCCCACCACTATGCAGTGCTTGTCGATGCCTTTTTAGCGTCGCCAAATGGACCTGAAGACCTATTGCACGGCCTCCGCGCTTTGTTGAAATGATCATCTCGGCAGCACCTTTTATCTATCCAGTCCGGCTTCCAGACGCAAGTACGAACAGGCGTTGACTGAGTTTACGGCGACAGCCTCAAGCTGCATCTACAATAAAACTTACTAATGTATGTTTTTGGGACAGACATTCATCCCTTCTATCGCTCCTGGAGATAAACAAGTCCGGCATCGCCGGCAGAACAGAACTGGATAAAAGAGGCGTTCATGGCCAACAATGAAGAAGCGAAGCGGCTTGAGGCTGCGCACACGGAGAATGTTCCATGGAGGAAGTGGGGGCCCTATCTGAGCGAACGGCAGTGGGGCACGGTCCGCGAGGACTTCAGCGAAAACGGGGATGCATGGAATTACTTCTCCCACGATCAGGCGCGTTCCCGGGCATATCGCTGGGGGGAGGATGGGCTAGCGGGCATTTCCGATGACCAGCAGCACCTCTGCCTCGCCCTCGCATTATGGAACGGCAAGGATCCCATTCTGAAGGAACGCCTTTTCGGGCTCACGAACAGCGAAGGCAACCACGGCGAGGACGTGAAGGAATATTACTTTTACCTCGACAGCACGCCGACCCATTCTTATATGAAGTACCTGTATAAGTATCCGCACGCAGCCTATCCGTACGATGACCTGGTGTCGACAAACCGGCGGCGCACCCGTGATGAAATGGAGTACGAGCTTCTTGATACCGGCGTGTTCAACGATGACCGCTATTTCGACGTCTTTGTGGAATACGCCAAGGGTAGCCCGGAAGATATTCTGGTTCAGATCACCGCCATCAACAGGGGGCCGGATGCGGCCGGATTGCACGTTTTGCCGACCCTGTGGTTCCGAAACGACTGGGCGAAGTGGATTGCCAGGCCATCCGGAAGACCGGACATAAAGCAGGTCGCCTACCCTGAGGGTGTCACCGCGGTCGAAGCTGGGCATGAGATTCTGGGTTCGTACCATCTCTACTGCGAGGGGGATGTACAACTGCTCTTTACCGAGAACGAAACGAATTATGAGCGCGTCTTCGGAACACCCAACCACACTCCGTTTGTGAAGGACGGGATCAACGACTATGTAGTAAACGGCCGCCAGACCGCGGTGAGCCCCGACAAAAGTGGAACCAAGGTTGCGGCACACTATGAATTTAAGGTAAACCCTGGACAGTCAGCCATAGTGCGGCTGCGTTTGACCAGCAAGGCCAGCAAGACGTATGCCGGAGAGGACGCAAACGCCTTCGGCGCATCCCTCTTCGGAAAAGATTTTGAGGAGACCTTCACTGCGCGACGACGGGATGCGGATGAGTTCTACCGCTCGGTGACGCCACCGTCAGTTTCTGCCGATGCCGCCAACGTGATGCGCCAGGCCATCGCCGGCATGCTCTGGTCAAAGCAGTACTATTACCTGGATGCGAATCAGTGGCTGGAAGAGCACCACGCTCACCCCCTTCATCGAGGCAGCCGTGATTTCCGGAACCGGCAGTGGTTTCACATGGTCAACGAGGACATTATCTCGATGCCCGACAAGTGGGAGTACCCATGGTACGCAGCCTGGGATCTCGCCTTCCACACATTGCCGATCTCTATTGTGGACCCCGACTTCGCAAAACAGCAGATGGAACTGATGCTTCGCGGCCACTACCTCCACCCCAGCGGCCAGCTCCCCGCCTATGAGTGGAACTTCAGCGACGTGAACCCGCCCGTCCACGCTTGGGCGACCCTGTTCCTGCACCGTACCGAGCAGGCCCTGCGCGGCGAAACTGACGTCGATTTTCTCAAGTCGGCGTTCAGCAAGCTCCTGCTGAATTTCACCTGGTGGGTGAATCGCAAGGACCGCTTCGGCAAGAACGTCTTTGAGGGCGGCTTCCTGGGCCTCGATAACATCGGCGTCTTCGACCGCAGCGCACCGCTTCCCACCGGGGGCTACCTCGAGCAGGCGGACGGTACGGCGTGGATGGCCCTCTTCACGCAGAACATGCTGGAACTCGCCCTTGAACTGGCTTCCTACGATCAGACCTACGAGGACATGGCCTTAAAGTTCGTGGAGCATTTCCTGTATATCGCCGCAGCCATGAACCAGCCTGGATCGGACGGCATGTGGGATGAGGAAGACGGCTTCTACTACGATCTGCTGCGGCTCCCCGACGGTAGCGCCACCAGGCTCAAGGTGCGCTCCATGGTGGGGCTTCTGCCTCTGTGCGCCACCAGCGTGATCGAAAAGTGGCAGCGCGAGCGCACCCCGCGGACAATGGTCGTGATTAGGGAACGCTTGCGCCAGATGCCGGAACTCATGGAGTCAGTCCACCCCACCGGCCCGGGCCATCTTGGCGTGGCCGACAGGGGGATCATGGCCCTCGTCAATCCGGAGCGGCTTCGCCGCATCCTGTCGAGAATGCTTGATGAGAACGAGTTCTTGAGCCCCTACGGCATTCGCTCAGTCTCCAAATTTCATGCTCAGAACCCATACGTTTTGGAGGTGGGCGGCCAGGAGTACCGCGTGGACTATCTGCCTGCCGAGTCGAACACCGGCATGTTCGGCGGCAACTCGAACTGGAGGGGCCCGATCTGGATGCCCGTGAATGCCCTCATCATCCGGGCGTTGCTGCAGTTTTATCTCTACTATGGGGACAACTTCAAGATTGAATGCCCCACCGATTCGGGCAAGATGATGAACCTTTACGAAGTTGGCAAGGAGATCGGGGACCGGTTGACTCGCATCTTTCTGTGCGATGGACAGGGCAGGCGTCCAGTATTCGGAGGATCAGAGAAGTTCCAGAACGACCCGAACTGGCGCGACCATATCCTGTTCTACGAGTATTTCCACGGCGACAACGGCGCCTGCCTTGGTGCCAGCCACCAGACGGGCTGGACCGGTGTCGTGGCGAAAATAATCCAGCTCTTTGGATTTCTCGATGCGCAAGATGCGCTCCAGCAGGGAAAAGCCGCCGCGTTCACTCAGGGGAATGCAAAGAAATGAGGCATGACTTCATCGAGTGAGGGAGCCCGATCAGATGATCTGGAATAACAACTTCCCATCGCGCGATTCACACGAATCACAGAACTGCGATCTGCAACGTGCCAGTTCGGTCCGGAGCGCGATTTCAGACGGCTTCAGCGTATAGAACCCGGCGTGCTCCTGGCAATGCGTAGGAAGATCTCGTGTCCTCAAGCGCAGCATGCCAATACCGCAGTGCATGGGAGGGCTGAGATAAGTAGTATTCGATGCCTAATGTGGTTACTGAATCGCCATGGCGATGCGCAGGCGTTCGTCGGGCGAGATGAGGTGATCGAGATCCTCGGCATCCTTGCCAACATCGATCTCAACCCAGTTCACCTCCCCGCTGCTGTCCGGATCCACCCCACCCGCAAACGGCCGACCGCCATCATGGTACGCTTACCGCGAAGTTCGTCCGGTCCTGCGCACGTTTGCTGGTCGATTTCGTTATCTTGGGTGGTCACGTCGACCTCCTGTTCGATTTAACCTCGAGGCAAAATCCTTCCGGAAAGTTCTATTTTCTGCCTATCCTCAAAAGGGGAAGCTTACGCTTTGACTATACGCTCTACTTCACCTATGTTTAACTTGAGTGAAAAGGGTTTTTTATTTTTTCCTCTACACTACGCCAAACCAGTCAGTAAAGATCAAGCAGATCTTATATAAGGAGCGATAACATGAATAGGAAACCCGGTTTTCAAGTCGTCGTATCTAACTTAGCCATAGCAACGGCATTGCTCATGGCGCCTTTGACGAGCTACGCAATCGAGCAGGGCGAGCAACGTCGTGAAGCGCGAGACATAAAGCAGGACGCCCGTCAGGGGACAAGAGAGACTAAAGCTGAATGTCGTGCGGGAGAGGAAAAGACTCGGGCGGAATGTCGGCAGGACAAGCGGGACACTAAGCAGGATGCCCGCAAGGAAGGTCGCGATATCAAGTATTAGCTGTAGTAGTTTCGATATAATCTGACAGTAGGACCTTGCCAAAGGTGGGGTTACCCGGTTTGATAAAGGTGCGAGCCTTTATTAAATTGAGCGACCCCACGAGTAGTATTGAAAAAATATTATCAAGCACAAACGCTGGCGTTATCCAGACATAAGCCGTTGGCACGATCAAGGCACACATATTTAGCTCGGAAAATTGAAGAGGATGAATTAGCAGTTGTTTGCAGGTAAGAGCTCCCCACATCCTCCTGATTATATTTCATTGTTTTTTTCGGCCCGGCGGACAGCAGACTCGAACCGGTCTTCGAAAATCTTCAAATTCCTTTTTGGCTCCTGATAATAAGCGGTGAGTTTGAGAAGTTGAAGAAAGCCGCTGTTTACGGCGCTGCCCCAGTAACGCATGGGTCGGTTGAAGTCAAATATCAGGATGACGCGCTCTTCGTCAGTGTCGTTCCAGATTTCATGTTCATAGGTATCGTCAAAGACGAAAAGCTCTCCGGGCCGCCAGCTCTGAATAAGATCGCTAACTCGCATGCGACATTTAGCGGCTTCTTTCGGAATAATGAGGCCCAGGTGCGCGCGTAAAATGCCCTTGGTTACGCCGCGATGAGCTGGAATGTGATAGCCCGGTGCTAGGATAGAAAACCATGCCGACTGTAAATTAGGAACGGTTTCAAGCAACGCAGTGGTTACCGGTGCGTACTTGCAGTTCCGTGGGACCTTTTGGCCGAACCCGAAGAGAATGAAGGTTCGCCAGTTGTTGCCTCTTGCGATACGCGACTGATCGGACGAGACTTGCTGGAAGAACGGAATAGCTTCTCGATGTTTGAGAATCCCCATCACTTCGCTATGAATGGTTGGCCAGTTATCAACAAACCTTTCCAAAAACGGATAGCTTCTATTATCGTGAATCGGCACATCGGGAACGAGCGACTGGCGCGCGAAAAACCCACTCAAACCCCTGGTAAGTTTTTTCCCGAACCGCTTAACGCGCTTGCGCCGCGCTTTTCTGAAGCTCTGATATATCGAAAGCTCATCCGGCATCACTTGCCTCCCGTCAGGAAAAAACGTTAAAAAGGAATTTTATAGTAGCAAGAATACAGCAGAGATCACTGCAAGAGATCAATAATTCGTCTCTTATACACATTTTTAATGTTAGCTTGAGCAGCGACTTATGCCTTACGCCCAGACATGCGCCAGCGCAGATAGGGGATCGCCGCCAGGTTGGAAAATAATAGGTAGGCCGCGACAACCGGCAGAGGCTTGGCGGCGGGATAGTTCAGCGAGGCGATAAGCAATACGAGGGCGGGAAAACGACTCGCACAGGCGACGGCCAGCGCGGTGCGATCGTTCGAATCGGGTCCGCCAAGGACATGGCCGATCGCCAACGCAGCAAACGTCATTACCACAATGAGTGCGAACCCCGATAAGTCTACCGCTCCAAAAATAGCGGAAAGATTGGTCGCTCCAATGAAAAGAATCAGACCCAGCAGAATGATGTTTGCCGTGCCGATAATTTGATCGCTGATGCGCTCGGCAAGCGCCGGCCATAAGCGGCGGACCACCATGCCGGCGAGCAGGGGTGCAAGAAATACCGTCGCGATCGCGTAGGCTACCTCGGTCGCCGCGATGCTGGCGGATCTGTGGACGAACGCGGCGACGATGGCGAGCGAGATCGGCACGCTGACAATCGCAAGCAGCGAGGCAATAATGGACAAACTGTAGATATAAGGGGGATTGACGCCGAGCTTGAGAAGCTTCTTCGGCAGCAGGGGGGCGCCGGCAGATATAGCCATTAGCAACACCGCAATTTCGACCGCTTGAGGCGCGGGGAAAGCGAGCACAAGCAGCATGGCGGTCAGTGGCGTCAGCACGTACATCGCAAACAGCGAACGCATAAGCAGCTCTGGCCGGTACAGCAAGGAGGCGGCGTCTGCCCAGGATGCTTTAAGGCCCAGGCCAAATATGCTGGAGAGTATGCATAGTTTCAGCGCTAATCCGACGATTTGGTCGAGGGACAGTTCCATCAATGCGACCTCACGGGTTTGGCGAAAGGGATGCGCAGCTGGGTTTTGTAAGTCTCCACAGCTAACCTAATCAAGGAAACGAACGCGGCCGGTCGCCAGTTCGTATACGCCCCCTGCCAGGGTCACGCGTTTCTCCCGTAGCGCCCGTGCCCCTTCCGGACTTGTTGACAGCTGCCGCATGGACCAGCGGACATTCGCCTCGACAGCGGCTCTCAGCAGGACGGCTGGTTCCAAACTCAAATCGAGTTCCCTGAGTCCGGGCTTGATCAACTGGATCAACGCCTCGATGTGTTCCGGTTCCGTGGCCTTGTGGAGCATCTCCTCCACCGCAGCGCCAACCGCCCCGCAACCCTCATGACCCAGCACGACCACCAGCGGAGTATGCAGATGAGCTACGCCGTATTGCAAGGTCCCACTCACGTCTTCGGCGATGATGTTGCCGGCCACCCGAATCGTGAAAAGATCTCCAAATCCTGCGTCGAAGATCAGTTCAGGCGGGACGCGCGAATCGCTACAACCAAGAACGGTAGCAAAAGGTTTTTGGGTTTGGACTAGCAGACTGCGCCAGGAAGCCGTCTCGTGCGTATGGCGCGATTTCCCATCCACGAAACGCTGGTTTCCGTCCTTCAATCGCTTGAGCGCCTCTCCGGCGTCAGGCGGATTAGGCTCCCTATCGACTGATCTGGATAAGGGCTCTGCGGCCAAGGCGTCCAGGGCCTTTCCCACGCCGAAAGCGCCCATAGCGGCCAGCCATTGCCTTCGCGTTAGCATTGGACTCGTCATGATCTTTACCCCCTTTAGAAAATGCCTGGAAAGATTGACTGCAAAACTCCGCGCCCCCCTGCTCTTGACATTTTTCTTTATCTGCGCACGGCCACACGTAATGGTTAGCCGGTAGAGGTTGCTCGCCTGATCCTATTCTAGACCATCGAAGTACTTATATCTCCGGGACGTGGCGCGTAGCGGCTGACGTCCTGACGCCGACAGGAGCGTCACAAAAAAAAGAGGCCAGGAACACGTCTCTTATTAATAGCCATTTCATGCAAAATAAATCCGCAGGTTCACTGGCAAGCTCCCTATGCTGTCCTATGCTTATTTCATGAATATTCGCATATTTCAATCAAGCCAATGGCGGGGGGCGGACGCGAAGGAGAAGCTGAAGAA
>DATEEZ010000247.1:0-16746 GCA_035280905.1 Nitrosospira sp. | reverse complement strand
AAATTACCGGTCATTTTCATTATTCTCTCTCCAGTAAGAAACGGTTTCAGAGATGCGAGTCCTCCCTTTTGCTATACCATACCGGCAGCGCTCCTCTTTGCGCCATATGAGTCTTCACCTGCCATTGCAACAGTTCACCTTAAAATCTCTCAGTTAAAATGTATATGAGCCGATGGGTCTATCAAACCGGAGCAAAGTGCTGCAATTTTGGGCAGAGGCAAATACTCAAGCTGAGATATGGCTTTAGCGAGTTAGATCTGTCCGCGGCAATCGGGAAAAGCTTGACCATTCTTTCCGGTTCCGATTATCTTCAAGGCAAACTGAGACAGGCTGCAAGACCCGCAAAGTGCGCAACCTGAAATCGGCATGAACGGCATCGAGCAAGGCGCCGCAAGCTGGTCGATCCTGTCTCTGGCTCCTGCAAAGGGGGTTCCGTATCTTTCATCCACAACAGGCAGCGTTTGTTGCGGAGTCGGCGAGCAAACAGTACAAAGCACGCCATTATTGGTCTGGGCTGGATTCCGGGTCAGGCCGAATGACGAGATTCATAGTATTTTCTGGCCGAATCAAAAATAAGGATAGCGGGACAGATTCTCAATGCTTTCACGGAATGCCCTGACCGGACAAGATGGGGACACAGTTAAGGGGGAAGAGGGTCGCACTGCCGGTCCTTGCGCCTTCCGTTATAATTGCGGGTTTTCCACCAAACGATCGACAGTATGGAACTCGAAAAAAGCTTTGATCCCCGGACTATCGAACGCCGCTGGTATTCGCGCTGGGAGGCCGAAGGCTATTTCAGGCCTGGACCGACGGGGACTGCAGGCGACCAAGCGCCTCCATACTGCATCATGCTGCCGCCGCCCAACGTGACCGGCACGCTGCACATGGGACATGCCTTTCAACATACCTTGATGGATGCGCTGACGCGTTATCACCGCATGCGGGGAGATAACACATTATGGCAGCCGGGCACCGACCACGCCGGAATTGCCACCCAGATCGTGGTGGAACGCCAACTGGATCAGCAGAACATTGACCGGCGCGATATGGGACGTGAAGCGTTTCTTGCTCGCGTGTGGGAATGGAAAGAGGAATCCGGCTCCACCATCAGTCGCCAGATGCGCCGTATGGGCGCCTCCTGCGACTGGTCGCGCGAACGCTTCACCATGGATGAAGGGCTCTCCCGCGCTGTGACTGAAGTTTTCGTGCGGCTTTATCGCGAAGGCCTCATCTATCGCGGGGAACGCCTGGTGAACTGGGACCCCGTGCTGCAAACCGCCGTTTCCGACCTCGAAGTGGTATCGGCAGAAGAAGAAGGATCGCTCTGGCATATTCTTTATCCCTTCGAAAAGGATGCCGGGGGAAATCAGGATGCCGTAAAACCGGAAGGACTGATTGTTGCCACTACCCGCCCGGAAACCATGCTGGGCGATATGGCGGTAGCTGTGCATCCTGACGATGAGCGCTACCGGCACCTGATCGGCCGCCACGTGCGCCTGCCATTATGCGAGCGCAGCATACCCATCATCGGGGATGCCTATGTCGACCCGGCATTCGGTACGGGGTGCGTCAAGATCACTCCCGCACATGATTTCAACGATTACCAGATAGGACAGCGGCACAAACTCGTTCCGCTCGGCATTCTTGCCCTGGATGGAAAGATCAATGACCTGGCGCCCGCCGAGTATCAGGGATTGGATCGTTTTGCGGCCCGCAGGAAAATTACCGCCGACCTGGAAGAACAGAATCTGCTGGTTGAAACAAAACCGCACAAGCTGATGGTGCCGCGCAGTGATCGCACCCAGGCTGTCGTTGAACCGATGCTGACCGATCAATGGTATGTGAGCATGAACGGCCTGGCGAGGCGGGGTCTGGAGGCGGTGGCGAGTGGAGAAGTGAAATTTATTCCGGAAAACTGGACGCACGTGTATGACCAGTGGCTCGAAAATATCCAGGACTGGTGTATTTCCCGCCAATTATGGTGGGGCCATCGGATTCCCGCGTGGTATGACGAGGACAATAACATCTTTGTCGCGCACAGCCTGGAGGAAGCGCAACGGCTGGCGGGCGGGCGCAAACTGATGCAGGACGAGGATGTGCTGGATACCTGGTTTTCATCCGCACTGTGGCCATTCTCCACATTGGGCTGGCCGGAAAAAACACGGGAGCTTGAAACATTCCTGCCGACCTCGGTTCTGGTTACCGGCTTCGACATCATTTTTTTCTGGGTGGCACGCATGGTGATGATGTCCCTGCATTTCACCGGCAAAGTGCCTTTCCGGGAGGTATATATCACCGGCCTCATCCGCGATGCGGAAGGGCATAAGATGAGCAAATCCAAAGGCAATGTGCTGGATCCATTGGATCTTATCGACGGCATTGCATTGCCGGATCTGATCGCCAAGCGGACCAGCGGCCTGATGAACCCGCGGCAGGCCGAATCCATCGAAAAAACCACCCGTAAGCAATTCCCCGAGGGAATCCCGGCATTTGGCGCGGACGCGCTGCGTTTCACTTTTGCCAGCCTGGCCTCCCATGGCCGCGACATCAAGTTCGATATGCAGCGTTGCGAAGGCTATCGTAATTTCTGCAACAAGCTCTGGAACGCGACACGCTATGTGCTGATGAATTGCGAAGGCAAAGATACGGGCCTGGGGGAATCGGCAAACCTGGAATATTCGGATGCCGATCGCTGGATCATCAGTCGGCTGCAGCAGGCGGAAACCGCGGTCGCGCAGGCTTATCATGATTACCGCTTTGACATGGCAGCCCGCGAAATCTACGAATTCGTCTGGGATGAGTATTGCGACTGGTATCTGGAGTTCGCCAAGGTACAGCTGAATTCCGGCAATGAAGCGGTACAGCGCACGACCCGCCGCACCCTGGCTCGCGTCCTGGAAACGGCTTTAAGACTTGCCCATCCCATCATCCCGTTTATTACCGAAGAGCTGTGGCAGAACGTTGCCCCGCTCGCCGGCAAGCAAGGGGCGAGCATCATGTTGCAGCCTTATCCCGAAGCCGATCCCTCGAGATCCGATGAAGCTGCAACCGGGAATATCGCTGCGCTCAAGGAAATAATCAACGCCTGTCGCACGCTGCGGGGCGAAATGAATCTCTCCCCGGCATCAAGGGTGCCGCTTCTGGCCGTTGGTGACGGGAAAATACTTGCCAGCTTTTCTCCCTACCTGAAAGCGCTGGCCAAATTGTCGGATGTCGAAATCGAACAGGACCTGCCTCCTGCCGACGCGCCGGTGGCGATCGTCGGTGAATTCAGGCTGATGCTGAAAATCGAGATTGACATTGCTGTGGAGCGTGAGCGGCTGACCAAGGAGCTTGACCGGGTCCAGGCAGAAATCGAGAAGGCGAAAACCAAGCTCGCCAACGATAATTTTGTGGAGCGCGCGCCGGCAAAGGTGGTGGAACAGGAAAAAGAACGCCTTGCCAGTTTTGGCGCAACATTGGGGAAACTGAAAGAGCAACTCCAGAAACTGGGTTGCTGAATCGGGTCAAAAAGTTCAAGAGGCGGATGGGCTGCGCTATAATCTTTTGTTTGACAACAAAATGAATCTGGCCCCGTCTCGCCAGCGGGCTTTATAAGAAGGAAAAAGGAGGAATAATCATAATCGTCTTATTGGGCGGTCCCGGCGCGGGAAAGGGAACTCAAGCCAACTTCATCAAGGAACATTTCGGCATTCCGCAGATATCGACGGGGGACATGCTGCGCGCGGCGGTCAAGGAAGGTACGGAGCTGGGTCTCATGGCCAAAAAGATCATGGACGAAGGCGGCCTTGTTCCGGATGACATCATCATCGGTCTGGTGAAAGCGCGCATTGCACAACCCGATTGCAGCAAGGGGTTTCTGTTTGACGGTTTTCCCCGCACCATTCCGCAGGCGGATGCAATGAAGGCTGCTAAAGTGCCTCTCCAGTTCGTCATTGAAATTGATGTGTCCGACGAAGAGATTGTCAGGCGTCTCTCCGGCCGGCGGGTCCATCCCGCCTCGGGACGAATTTACCATCTGACATTCAATCCGCCCAAGGTCGATGAGAAGGACGATGTAACCGGCGAGCCGCTGATACAGCGCGACGATGATAAAGAGGAAACGATCAGAAAACGGCTCGAAATCTATCACGCCCAGACCGAACCATTGGTAGAATACTACGCCAGATGGTCAGCTAGTGGCGAAAAGGATGCTCCCAAGTACGTGAAAATCGCGGGGGCCGGATCGGTGGAGATGATCCGCGACGCCATTTTCGCGTCACTGAAATAACTTCAGTCAAAACTCCTGGTGGAACTCAAGCCTGGTATCACCGCCGTTTTAATTCGCGAAGAGAGCAATACGCAGCAGCAGTAGCCCCAAACTCGTTGCTGTCTGCATGTATGGCGCCAGAACTGTTGCGTCACGGGAGAAAGCGTGCGTACGCTGACGTAGATGTTAGAAGATTTAAATAATCAGGGGAGAAATATGGCAGCAAAAAATGCTTTTTATGCTCAGTCCGGCGGCGTTACGGCCGTCATCAACGCCTCCGCAGCGGGTGTAATTGAAACTGCCCGCAAGCAAAGCGGAAAGATAGGCAAAATTTATGCGGGGCGCAACGGAATCATCGGCGCGCTTACCGAGGATCTGATCGATACCGGGCAGGAATCGGATGCGGCAATCAGCGCGTTGCGGTACACGCCCTCCGGCGCGTTCGGGTCTTGCCGCTACAAGCTGAAAAGCCTCGAACAGAACCGCCGGGAGTACGAACGCCTGATCGAAGTATTCAAGGCCCATGACATCGGCTATTTCTTCTACAACGGCGGTGGCGATTCGGCGGATACGTGTCTCAAGGTATCGCAACTGTCCGGCACACTCGGCTATCCCATTCAGGCCATTCATGTGCCAAAAACGGTGGATAACGACCTTCCCATCACGGACTGCTGCCCTGGCTTCGGCTCGGTCGCGAAGTACATCGCCGTATCCACGCTTGAAGCCAGCTTTGACGTAGCAAGCATGTCAGCAACGTCCACGAAGGTGTTCGTGCTGGAAGTGATGGGACGGCACGCCGGATGGATAGCAGCCGCGGGCGGCCTCGCGTCCAGCCCGGAACGTGAAATTCCCGTCATCATTCTCTTCCCTGAAATCAAGTTCGACAAACAGAAATTTCTCGCCAAGGTGGATAGTTGTGTCAAGAAATTCGGCTACTGCTCGGTGGTGGTATCGGAGGGCGTAAAAGGAGATGACGGCAAATTCCTCTCCGACCAGGGTGTGCGCGACGCCTTCGGGCATGCGCAATTGGGAGGAGTAGCGCCGGTGGTGGCGAACATGGTGAAGGAGGGACTCGGGCTCAAATATCACTGGGGTGTGGCGGACTATCTGCAACGCGCGGCGCGTCACGTCGCGTCCAAAACCGATGTCGAGCAAGCGTACGCCATGGGCAAGGCCGCGGTGGAATTCGCGGTCCAGGGGCACAACTCGGTGATGCCCACGATAGAACGCATTTCCGCCAGGCCGTACGAGTGGAAGGTTGGCATGGCGCAGCTGTCGCAGGTTGCCAACGTGGAAAAAATGATGCCCGAGAACTTTATCACCGAAGATGGTTTTGGCATTACCGACCAATGTCGGGAGTATCTGGCGCCGCTCATCGAAGGTGAAGACTATCCACCCTACAAGGATGGCCTGCCGGACTACGTACGGCTGAAGAACGTGGCGGTCGCGAAAAAACTGGGCGGCTTCACGCTTTGAGCCGCTTTAACCTGGCATAACCGGAATCGCATACATATTGTTCACAGGCGCTCGCCGCTCGTATATTGGCAGCAAATAATCGATCGCAACGCCTATGCAAACGATAAGACTGGATTTTTGTACGTGTTTCCTCGTAGCCCATTTTAACTGGAGATTTAAATGAGTACTGGTTTAATCATCGCAATTGGTTGCGCGATGGCGGCACTCCTCTACGGAGTGGTTTCGATAAGGTGGATTGTAGCGTTGCCAGCAGGCAACGAACGCATGCGGGAAATTGCCACGGCGATTCAACAGGGCGCCTCGGCTTATCTGAACCGCCAATACACAACCATCAGCATAGTGGGTGTTATTCTGCTGATGGCAATCTTTCTTGCTTTGGGCTGGCAGACTGCCGTTGGGTTTGCTCTGGGCGCAATTTTGTCGGGGCTGACCGGGTATATCGGCATGAACGTATCCGTGCGTGCGAATGTACGTACGGCGGAAGCAGCGCGGCACGGTCTCAACGCAGCGCTGGATGTTGCCTTCAAGGGGGGGGCCATTACCGGTATGTTGGTGGTTGGCCTGGGTTTGCTGGGCGTGGCTGGCTACTTTGCCCTTCTGATCGGTATGGGCGCAAGTGAATCGGAAGCAACTCATGCTTTGGTGGGCGTCGCCTTCGGAAGCTCGCTGATCTCCATTTTCGCCCGTCTCGGCGGTGGAATTTTCACGAAGGGCGCTGACGTTGGCGCCGACTTGGTTGGCAAGGTGGAAGCAGGTATCCCTGAGGACGATCCGCGCAATCCAGCCGTTATCGCCGACAACGTGGGCGATAACGTGGGCGACTGTGCCGGGATGGCTGCGGACCTGTTTGAAACCTACGCCGTTACCATTATCGCGACCATGCTGCTGGGCGGACTGCTCATCACCGACGAGCCGAACGCGGTGCTCTATCCGCTGGTATTGGGCGGCGTTTCGATTATTGCTTCCATCATTGGCTGTTACTTTGTCAAGGCACGTGAGGGCGGCAAAATCATGAATGCGCTTTATCGTGGCCTGGCGGTCGCGGGGGGGCTTGCCGCAATTGCTTACTATCCCATCACCGCCATAATGCTGGGCGATGGCGTAATGATCGAGGGGAAGCTGGTTTCCTCAACCAATCTTTACCTCTCTGTACTGGTTGGCCTGGCGCTCACGGCCGCCATGGTATGGATCACTGAATACTACACCTCAACGGAATTCAAGCCGGTACGCCATATCGCAGAAGCATCCAGCACCGGTCATGGCACCAATGTCATTGCCGGCCTGGGTATTTCGATGAAGGCAACGGCATGGCCGGTTATTGTCGTATGTCTCTCCATCTGGGGTACCTACGAGTTGGCCGGGTTGTATGGCATTGCCATCGCCGCCACCTCGATGCTTTCCATGGCCGGAATTATCGTTGCGTTGGATGCCTACGGTCCCATCACGGATAATGCTGGCGGAATCGCCGAAATGGCCGGCTTACCGTCGGAAGTACGTGATATCACCGATCCTCTGGATGCCGTTGGCAATACCACCAAGGCTGTGACCAAGGGCTACGCTATCGGCTCCGCGGGGCTGGCTGCCCTGGTTCTGTTCGCCGACTACACCCATGCGCTCGCGAGCGGCGGCAAATCCGTGACCTTTGATTTGTCCGATCATATGGTCATTATCGGTTTGTTTCTGGGCGGTATGGTTCCCTATCTGTTCGGCGCCATGGCAATGGAAGCCGTGGGCCGTGCTGCGGGTTCGGTAGTGGTGGAAGTTCGGCGCCAGTTCAAGGAAATCCCTGGAATCATGGAAGGAACTGGCAAGCCGGATTATTCCCGAGCGGTGGATATGGTGACGAGGGCGGCGATCAAGGAAATGATCCTTCCTTCCCTGCTCCCGGTGGCCGTTCCCCTGATCGTTGGCCTCATGCTGGGTCCGGTCGCCCTTGGCGGCGTACTGATAGGCGCCATCATTACCGGTATTTTCGTGGCCATTTCGATGACTGCCGGAGGCGGCGCCTGGGATAATGCCAAGAAATACATTGAAGACGGCAACTTTGGTGGAAAAGGTTCCGAAGCGCACAAGGCAGCCGTTACAGGCGATACAGTGGGCGATCCCTACAAGGACACTGCGGGTCCGGCCATAAACCCGCTTATCAAGATCATGAATATCGTGGCGCTACTGATTGTGCCGCTGTTGTAAATTTTTGCGTTCCCCAAAACACGCCGGACCTTCCGGCGTGTTTTGTTTTGGGCCCTCACATCTCACATATACCCGGAGGGCTTGGGTCAACTTCTTCAGATAGGTTGCTTTATGAATAAAAAAAACGTGCTTACTCTCCATGACGCCAAGGTTATTGCTGCTGCTGCGGAAGCAGAAGCCAGGCGGAACAACTGGCCGGTCGTGATCGCGATCGTCGATGACGGCGGTCATCTTGTCCACTTACTGCGCCTCGATGAAACGCAATTTGGCAGCGTCGAAGTTGCAATACAAAAGGCGCGCGCAGCCATTGCATTCCGCCGCCCGACCAAAGTCTGGGAAGAGCACGTGGCTGCCGGAAGCATGCGCTATCTTGGTCTGCCGGGTACCCTGCCCATCGAGGGAGGCTTGCCCATCGTGGTGGAGGGACAGTTCATCGGTGCCGTGGGAGTAAGTGGCGTGCGCTCCCATCAGGATGCACAGATCGCCCAGGCAGGACGGGATGCGCTCCTTAAAAATGCCTGATACGACTTACTTGCCGTAAGATGTACAGCAGAGCTCAAAGCCTGCTGCTCCTCCTGCCGCAAGTCCGCAAGTCCGCAAGTCCGCAAGTCCGCAAGTCCAGCAGAAAGAATACCTTCCCTCTCGCTGCGTACTCTAGGCTTCGTACTGCCAGACGTAGCGATTGACTCTGTTCGCCGCCTTAGTTTTCTTTTAATTTTCTTTTTCGCTTCCCCCTATCAACTTAAGGTTGAGTTAAGGTAGGATAACTCCATAACGTCATCGTAATTAGTTATTAAACGTCTCTGCACATGAACTCGCCAGAGTTGCGGCAAAAAGCCTTTTTACTGATGTTGATTGCCGTGTCCGTGGCATTCATCTGGATACTGCTGCCTTTTTACGGCAGCGTATTCTGGGCGGCAGTTCTTGCCATCATATTTACACCGTTTCATCGCAGGCTGCTGGCCGCCCTCGGACAGCGGCGCAACCTCGCCGCGTTCACCACATTGTTGCTCGTTCTGGTCATCGTGATTCTTCCGGTCACCCTGATGACAATTTCGCTCCTGCAGGAAGGAGCCCTCATCTACCAGAAAATCCGCACCGGTGAGTTGAATTTTGGCATGTATTTCCAGCAAATCATGAGTGCTGCGCCCCCGTGGTTGGTCAACCTGCTCGACCGTTCGGGGCTCACCAATATCGCGGAGTTGCAGGACATGCTATCAAGCGGTATCTTGCGCGGCAGCCAGTTCATCGCCATGCACGCGCTCGGCATTGGCCAGAACGCTTTTGGATTTTTCGTGAGCTTCGGCATCATGCTGTATGTGCTATTTTTTCTGCTGCGTGATGGCGACAGCCTGGCGGCAAAGATCAAGCAGGCGATGCCTCTTACCATGGAACACAAACGGCACTTGTCCAGCAAGTTCACTACGGTCATTCGCGCAACCGTCAAGGGCAACGTCGTCGTTGCCGCCATTCAGGGCACCCTGGGCGGTCTGATATTTTATTTTCTCGGCATTCAAGGGGCTCCGCTGTGGGGCTTCGTGATGGCGTTTCTTTCCCTGATACCGGCAGTCGGCGCCGGCCTGATCTGGATCCCGGTAGCCGTCTACTTCCTGTTTACCGGCGCTATCTGGCAGGGTGCTGTCCTCATCGCGTTCGGCGTGTTTGTAATCGGATTGGTTGACAACCTCTTGCGCCCAGTCCTAGTGGGACGAGATACGAAGATGCCGGATTACGTGGTTCTCATCTCGACGCTCGGGGGACTGGTCCTGTTCGGCCTCAATGGCTTTGTGATCGGGCCGGTTATCGCAGCGTTGTTCATGTCCGCATGGGACCTCTTTGCTGCATCAATGGATACTCCCAGGATCGAAAAAAAAGATTGACGTGCGAGATGGTGGTCGCATGAATGCGATCAGAGGATGAGCCAGAAATGAGGTTAAAGAGAAGTCAGGAAAGGGATCAGGAGCGGGAGCGTTGATCTTGGTTACGACCGAATATACGCACCATGGAAACCAAATGGCACGTGTTGGGGAACACTTGCACGAGCAATTTCCGACAAGTCACGCGCATCGAGCAGCAGCAGATAAGAATTGTTCGCAGTAGCATCCAGGACCACGGTCAGCAATATGCCGTCGTCCTCGAATCGAGCGTCTGGCCGCGCCACATACACAGGCTCGCCAGGATATTGGCCGTCCTGCCGCCACTCCTTGACGTCGCCTGCGAAATCAAACTTAACGATAGTATCAAGAAAAGCCGATTCCCCCTGTCTTGCAATACCATTCGCGTAAACATATCGGTACGTTTTGCTATTGCATTGCCCATAATTTATGCGTGGCAGTTCCGCTGAATGGTCAACCAACCTTCGGGAACTAACGGTGCCGGCGGACACGTCGATAGTAAATCGCCTTAATTCGTTTTTGGGGTAGGCCTCATGGTTCGGCTTGCTGAGTAATGAGTCCAGGTAGAAGTACTGCACTACGTCTGCATTGGGATACACAATAATGTCGAGGTCTATTTTGCCATGATCGTTATTATCAAATGCATTGACGTGGTGAAAACCGAACCAGGCTTCGTCAGTGTGCGCATATTTGACTTCCCCGGTGTGGCGATCGACAACCGAGAAGCGCGTGCCGCGCTCAGGTTTCCACGTGTAGTTTGCTATAAATGGCTTACCTCTTACCAACATGCTTATTGGATTCACCACCAGCGGAAATTCCATCAAAATCGCATACTTCTGGCTGAGTCCAAAACTATGCATATACGATGGCCTGTCTGTGCTGTAGCTGCCTATCAGTTGGCGCTTTTTGCTGCCATCAGACAACCTGTAGACGTTGTATGTAGATTTGCGACCAAAGCTGAGCAGGTAGTTAAACTGATCACCTTGATCCTGATGCGGGTGAGCGGTTGTCAAATTCCCCTTCAGTCCGTCGCTGTAACTGACAATACCTATAGTCTCGAGGGTATCTACGTCGAAAGCAACGGGTAGCGGAGTTTCTGTTTGAGCTACAAATTCTTTGGCAATCTTTCCGATAGACACATTAGCATTGGCGCCGGATGTTGACCCTGTAAAGACTTGAGTAATACGCTTGAACAAAGAGCGGCAGGGATCAGTGGCGAATTCTCCATATTTCATTTTTCCGTCTTTAACCGCTCGAAGAGCGGGGGTATCGAGGAATTTATTCGCGTAGCTGACGTGGCCATTGGCAATATCGAACTTATGCAGCATCGCCAGGCCATCGAACCAGTGATTAAGTGTCTTGTCTTCCAGACGGAAACGGGCAGGACCGTTACGCACGAGGGTGCCGGATAGCCAGTCGGGAATAACGCCCTCCACCTCTAGCGAAGGAATGGCAATTTCTTTTGTTTGATCTGCAAACCCTTTCTTGTAATCATCTCTCATTTCGACATCTCCTTTCATCTTTCATCTGGACCCCTTTGTAAAAAAGGTGTCGTAAAAGCAGAGAGCGAATGTTCAGAAAATCGGCTGGGCGCGAGTCCCGAATCGATGACAGAACCCTGGCTCGTAGATGGGTAGTCATTTCGATTGATAGCTTATCCCCGGGAAAATTTCATCTGGAGCCGAATCACCCAGGCGAAGATGCGCCCCCCTAGCAGCCATCTTGCGATAACTGACATTTTGGAATCGAGAGGCAGCGCATGACGGACGGGAGGTTGGGATGCGTTCACGGCATTCAATACTGCCTTCGCAATGATTTCCGGACCTGGGGATTCGGGTTCTCCTGCCACCAGATTGTGTACACCTGCAAGAAGTTTTTCATAGACTGCGGGATGCGGGATTTTCTCCATCGCCCTCAACTGGTTTGGCACAAACTCGGTCTTTATCAGTCCAGGGGCGATCAACACGACTTTGATGCCAAACTCCATCACCTCTCCTCGCACCGCGTCGGTCAGTGCTTCGATCGCATACTTCGAGGCCGAATACCAGCCGAAACCGGGTACTGAGATCCTGCTCAGTGCGGAGACAATATTGACGATACACCCCGTGCCGCGCTTCCGCATGTGCGGAATCACAGCGTGCATGAACCGCGCATAGCCAAAAAGATTAACCTCGATCTGACGATGCGCGGTTTCGAGCGGAACACATTCAACTGCGCCTGGCTGGCAGAAGGCCGCGTTATTCACCAGTACATCAATTTGCCCGCGGGTTGATATGATGTGGTTCACTGCTTGCTGAACAGCCGCATCATCGGTCACATCCAGACAGATGGGCTCGATATGTTCGGAGCGTATTTGTTCCAGCCTGTACATGCGCCGGGCGAGCGCAAATACATAATAACCGTTCTGCGCAAGAAGTTCCGCTGTTGCCCTGCCGATACCACTGGATGCACCGGTCACCAGTGCAATCTTGTCGGTCATGTCGTTTCTTCCCTTTATGTTTGCCATTCCTTTGACTTTTTATACATAATGGGACCAGGTATAGGGCTCTCTCAACAATTCCTGGTCTTGTTACTGACACGCGGGATTTCCAGGAGCCTGTTTCAAACAGCAATTTGGATGACATTCACTCCCTGACACTACTTTATAGCACTGCTGTCACCCCCTGAGCCAATCTCTCCCGAATATTTAATCTGGATATATACTCATCAGGATAAAATTTATGAAAACTACGCTGATCACAGGCGCGAACCGCGGGATTGGACTTGAATTCGCCCGTCAATATGCAACGGAAGGCTGGCATGTTTTTGCCTGCGCGCGTCATCCTGAAGAAGCAGGTGAACTCCAAAAGTTGGCAAACAAGTATCCGGAGCAGGTGAAGGTGCATGCGCTTGATGTTGCCGATCACCGTCAAATCGACGAACTGGGACAGGCGCTTTCCGGCGAATCCGTCGATCTGCTTCTCAACAATGCTGGCATCTATGCGGAAGCCCACCGTTCCGGGATATTCAGGAGCGAGGATTACGATGCCTGGATGCGTGCGTTTCTTGTCAATACCATGGCGACACTCAAGATGTCGCAGACGTTTGCGTCACAAATTACCCGAAGCAGTCAAAAAAAGATTGTGACCATCAGCAGTAAAATGGGCAGTATCGAGGACAATGACAGCGGGGGAAGCTACATGTACCGGTCCAGCAAGGCGGCGGTGAACATGGTTGTCAAGTCGCTTTCCATTGACCTGAGACAAACGGGAGTAATTGCGGCGGTACTGCATCCGGGATGGGTGAAAACCGATATGGGCGGTCCCAATGCCTTGATCTCGCCTGTTCAAAGCGTATCCGGCATGCGGCAGGTGATCGATCGCCTCACCCTGAAGGATTCCGGCAGGTTCATCGCATACGACGGCAAACCGGTGCCATGGTAGATGATTCTCCCCGAGGGCGGCAATAAGCTTCCGCACGTCGACTACTCGACGATTACAGCCGTGCCGCTCGCGGAGACCATGAGCATGCCGTTTTCTTTCCCCATTACCTCGTAATCGATATCGATACCCACCACTGCATTCGCTCCAAGGTCGTGCGCACGCTGCTGCAGTTCTTCGAGCGCGATATCCCGCGCGCGCTGCAACTCTTTCTCGTAGCTCCCGGAACGTCCGCCCACCAGATCGCGGATCCCCGCGAAGAGATCCTTGAATATATTGGCGCCAAGAACTGCTTCGCCCGCCACCACGCCGCAATATCGCGTAATACGCTTTCCGTCGATGCTTGGTGTTGTAGTAAGTTGCATATTTCTCCTGTTCAGATTATTGAAGCTATCAAAGAATCGGGCAGGTAGCTTTCGTTACACCAGCAACGAATCCCGGTCTCAGCAAAGGCGCTGCTCATGATCCGCCTGCTTTGTGAGGCCGCTTGCGAAGTTTCTTCAAGGGTCGTCGCCCCGGTAAGCTATCCCGAGGTTTCGGCTGGTCCGGAATAACCGTGGTTTTACGGCGGATATTCCGATCCGTCGTGTTTGCCCGGTTTACAGGCGTAAGAGTGATTTCCAGCTCGTTGATCTCATCCCATTGAGCTTCGGTACGCTGTCTCTCCGGTATGGCAAGGAGCTCCTGCAGGCGCTGATACGGAGGAGCTTGTTCTGGTTCATCCATGATATATTAATGCGCCGCTTTGCTGATAATTATTATCATTTATAATATTGGCCTTTCTGCCTTTATATCCGGAGTAAGTCAAATGTCCAGTGCGCGCTTCAATCGTTATCTTACCGCAATGATATGCTGTGTCACGCTATTTACCGCACATGTCTCCATGGCGGCGGAGGAAGTCGTCGTCTATTCGGCCCGTATGGAGCAGCTCATCAAGCCCATGTTCGACGCTTTTACGAAGGATAGCGGCATAGCCATCAAATTCGTCACCGATAAGGAGGGACCCTTGCTCGCGCGCCTCAAGGCAGAAGGAAAAAACACTCCGGCTGACATGTTGATCACCTCCGATGCCGGCAACTTGTGGGAAGCGGCGCGGGAGGGGCTGTTGCGCCCGGTGGAGTCAGAAATACTCGAAACGAATGTTCCCGCTCACCTCCAGGATCCCTTGAATCGATGGTTCGGCTTATCGATACGCGCCCGTACCATCGTTTACAACACCAACAAGGTAAAACCCTCCGACCTTTCAACCTATGAAGCGCTGGCAGATCCCAAGTGGAAGAACCGTCTGTGCGTGCGCACTTCCAAGAAAGTATACAACCAGTCCCTGGTGGCAATGATGATCGCCGAGCATGGAGAACCGAAAACCGAACAGATCATAAAAGGCTGGGTTGCCAATCTTGCAACCGATCCTCTCTCGGATGATAACAAGGCAATGGAATACGTCGCTGCAGGGAAATGTGACGTCACTATTGTCAATACTTATTATTACGGGCGCCTTATGGAAAAGAACCCGAAATTACCGCTTGCGATTTTCTGGCCGAACCAGAATAACAGCGGAGTCCATGTAAATATTTCGGGGGCAGGCGTGACAAAATATGCGCATCACCCTCAAGCGGCGATCAAACTGCTCGAATTTCTATCCTCGGAAAAAGCGCAGAACCTTTTTGCCGACGTAAACATGGAATACCCAGTAAACCCCAAAATCAAGGCTGATCCTGCCGTAGCCGCGTGGGGCAGTTTCAAACAGAATACGATAAATGTGAACAAAGCCGGAGAACTGCAAGCGCAAGCGGTAAAACTGATGGATCGCGCCGGCTACAAGTAACCATATAACCGGGATGATGATCGGGTGGAGGTAGAAGCGCTTAACGGAATGGGGACGGGGACGGGGACGACGGATGGTCAAGGTACAAGAAAGGTTTTTTTCAGCTCTCCAACCCCAAGCCACCGCGCTTCCCATGGCTGGCGCCTGATACCCTTTCTGGTCGCCGGGCTCGTGCTGATACCTGTCGGCACAGTCGTTTCTTCGCTTTTTACCCCCACTGGCGAAGTCTGGCAGCACTTGGCCGAGACTACGCTGCCTGACCTGTTGATCAATACATTCTGGCTTGCCCTGGGCGTACTTGTCGGCGTGACGCTGCTGGGCGTGAGCCTGGCATGGTTTACCGCTGTATGCGAATTTCCGGGACGGAAATTCTTTTCGTGGGCGCTGTTGCTCCCATTTGCCATGCCCGCGTACGTGACCGCATTCGTCGCACTGGGGCTCTTCGACTACATCGGCCCTGTTCAGACCGCACTGCGCGAATGGCTCGGCCCTGACCTCTTCTGGTTTCCGAATGTGCGCAGCAGGACAGGTGTCATCATCGTCATGGTTCTGGCATTTTATCCCTATGTCTATCTGCTGGCGCGCAATGCCTTTCTCACCCAGGGCAAGCGTTCGCTGGAAGCAGCGCAATCGCTGGGATTCAGCCGAACTCAAGGCTTTTTCAAGGTGGCGCTTCCCATGGCGCGTCCATGGATCGTCGGCGGCGCCATGCTGGCTTTGATGGAAACCTTGGCGGACTTCGGCACGGTAGCGGTCTTCAACTACGATACCTTCACCACAGCCATTTATAAAGCCTGGTTTGCGATGTTTTCCCTCCCCGCGGCCTCTCAACTCGCGTCACTGCTTATTGTGATTGTCTTTGCCATGATCATCATCGAACAGCAATTCCGTTCGCAGATGCGCTACGCAGAAATCCGGCAAAGTGCGAGAGCCAACCTTATCACGCTACCTGGCTGGCGAAGATGGGCGGTCACCGGCTTTGCGTCGGCCACGCTATTTCTCGCGTTCCTGCTGCCGGTCGCGCAGCTCGCTGTATGGACAACGCGCGTTTTTGGGCGTGATTTTGACCAGAGATATCTGGAATTCCTCTGGCATTCGCTCCTGCTGTCCGGTTTTGCCGCCCTGCTGACCAGCTCGGTCGCGCTGCTTATGGTTTATGCCGCGCGGCGCCATCCCAGCCGGGCCACACGCGCAGCAGTACGCATTTCCACCCTTGGCTATGCCTTACCCGGGACTGTCCTGGCAGTGGGAATTTTCATCCCGGTAGCCTGGCTCGATAACCAGTTGAGCGAAGCAGCCATGCAATTATTTCAGATGGAAACCGGGCTGCTTATTCAGGGTACGCTCGCCATCATGCTGATCGCCTATATGACCCGCTTTCTCGCGGTAAGCTACAGCCCTATAGATAGTGCCATGCAGCGCATCACCAGCAGCATTGATGAGGCTGGGATGGGTCTCGGCTTGAGTGGATCGTCGATGCTGCGGCGCATCCATTTGCCGATGCTCCAGGGCGGAATATTTACCGCCGCAACCCTGGTGTTCGTGGATGTTATGAAAGAAATGCCGATCACGCTGATGACCCGGCCTTTTGGATGGGATACGCTGGCGGTTAGAATTTTCGAGATGACTTCTGAGGGCGAATGGGAGCAGGCTGCACTACCTGCAGTGGTGCTGGTGCTGGCAGGGTTGCTA
>DATEEZ010000246.1:0-4064 GCA_035280905.1 Nitrosospira sp. | reverse complement strand
TGTTGCAACACGAAAAGCGCTACCAGCACAGCCACGGTGATGGGCAGTACGTAGGGCTGGAGCAGTGGCGTTGCAACTTCAAGTCCCTCGACTGCGCTCAATACCGAAATGGCAGGCGTGATAACACCGTCGCCAAAAAATAGTGCTGCCCCGAATGCGCCGATGAGAAACAAAACGTTGTGTAAGCGCGGACGGTCTGCAACCGGAGAGCTGGCCAGCGACAGCAACGCCATGATCCCGCCTTCACCGTGATTGTCCGCGCGCAGGATCAACGTCACGTATTTGAGCGACACCACGATCATGATCGTCCAGAAAATGAGCGAAATGATGCCGATCACGTTGCTCTCGGTGACAGCAAGCCCGTGGATCGGATCGAAAACCGTCTTCATGACATATAACGGGCTTGTCCCGATATCGCCGTAAACCACTCCGAGCGCAGCCAGGCACAGCAGACTTAGAGGCTGGCTCTCGGGAGAATGTCTGGATGGCATCTGCTGGTTCGTCATTTGATTAGTGTTGAGCCGGATCCTTGGCGTTGGCAGACAGCAGGAAGAAAGTGCCTTTATGCGACAGGCGCGGCAGTCAATGCCCTTTTAAGGTAAGCAGATAGTGTCCCTCGGGCAGGCATGATGCCGGTTTTTGCGATTGATAGAAAACAGACTTTGCGCAGCATTTTACACGACCTGCACATGCTGGTGGCAAAAGCGGACTTTGACAACGTCTGCCGGCCCCCGCAGCTGCCTCTCTTTGGCTACCTCTTTTTGTTGGCTACCGAACCGACCGGAACCGCTCTCTTCCTTATTATTCGAATCATCGTTTTCCGGATTGCGATTCCTCCAGATCATTAAATTGGATTAATTATAGGAGAGAACCATGGCCTACACAGATCGTGACAGCTACGGCATGTACAAGAACTACGGCAAGGAAGGCAAGGGACCTGGCCCCCGTTTGATGGGCGCAGACACCCTGATCGGAGAGGATGTATACAACACCAAGGACGAAGACCTTGGCGATATCAAGGAAATCATGCTCGATATGAACAACGGCAAAATCGCCTACGCGGTGTTGTCTTTCGGCGGACTGATGGGAATGGGGGACAAGCTGTTTGCCGTGCCCTGGAGCGCTTTGACGCTCGATACAGAGAACAAGCGCTTCATCCTTAACGTGGATAAGGAACGCCTGCAATCCGCTCCGGGATTCGATAAGGACGACTGGCCCGACATGGCGGATACATCCTGGCAGAATACGATCAATTCCTACTACGGAACGAAGACTTATACCGAATCTACCCATATGAAACAGCCGACGGATACCCCCGACACGCCGTATGAGCAAACGCCTTATACAACGACCCAGACCTCGGGTATGGATTCGGGCAGGGTCAAGTAAACAAAGAGCAACCAGCTTTATCCGCTGATGCTCTTCCAATGCCTCACTGCTGCCTGAATTCCAGGTCGCATTGAGCAGCACTACGTTCCGCCCATGTCCTTCACAAACAGTATGGAGAGGGGCCGGAAAGCAACGCATGCCCCTGGTTAAGCGTTGCACAGTTTATCAGATGATAGGTATGCCTGAGCGTAGCAGCGCTACCTTTTGCTTTTAGCTCGATTGCTTCCAGAGACTGTATGGAAAAGCGAGAATCCAGCGAAAAACCTCTGATCCTTATCACCGGTTCTGAAGGCAGGATCGGCAGGGCGATTGCAGCCGAGCTTGGCGACAAATTCAGGATTGTCGGCTTTGAGCAGAAATGCAGCACCGACGTTGATTGCATCAGTGTCGATATATCTTCCGATGCGGCAGTATTGCGCGCGTTTCAGCAGTTGCGGAAAGACTACGGGCAGCGGATTGCATCAGTCATCCATCTTGCTGCCTTTTATGATTTTTCGGACGAACCCAATCCCTTGTACGATGAGGTCAACGTAAAGGGCACGCGCCGGCTTTTGAAGGCGCTTGAGTCGTTCGAAGTAGAGCAATTTATCTACGCCAGCACAATGCTGGTGCATGCACCGACGGAGCCCGGCCTGCCCATCAATGAGGAGGCACCGCTGGCGCCAAAGTGGCCCTACCCGGAATCCAAGGTGGCGGCGGAAAAAGAAGTGCGTGCGCATCATGGGCGCATCCCGTTTGTGATATTTCGCCTTGCTGGCGTTTACACCGACTGGTGCGAGGTACCCTCGCTCAGCACCCAAATCCAGCGTATCTACGAACGCCAGTTGCAAAGCCATGTATTCCCTGGCGATTCTTCGCATGGCCAATCTTTTTCGCATATCGATGACATTGCTCTCGCTTTCCGCCTGGCTGTGGAGCAGCGCTTGCAGTTGCCCGAAGAAACGACGCTCCTGATCGGCGAGCCAGCAACCGAAAGTTACGAGAGCCTGCAGAACCTGATGGGTCAGTTGATTCATGGCACGCCGTGGGTCACGCACCAGATTCCAAAGACGGTGGCGGTTGCGGGCGCGTGGCTCCAGCAGCGAATGGAGGATGTCGTCCCTGATGCCATAGACCGCGGGATTGAGCCTTTTGTCAAACCGTTCATGGTGGCATTGTCAGATGACCACTTCGAGCTCGATTGTTCCCGCGCCAAAAAGCTGCTGAACTGGAGCCCCCGGCATATGCTGCGCGAGGGCCTGCCGAGGGTTATTGCCCGGCTGAAACACAACCCGGCCGACTGGTACAAGCGCAACAAGCTGCCGTTGCCTCCATGGCTGGAAGAAATGGAAAAAAGCAATCTGCCGAGCGCTGCGCTGATTGCCCAAAGTCGTGAACAGGAAAGGGACGAGCACAGGCAAAACCTCTGGTGCCACTTCGCGAACGTTGCTCTCGGACTATGGCTGATAGCAAGCCCGGTCACTTTCGGGCTTGCGGAGTCCTGGATGCTGGAAGAGGAGATCGTAACGCCGAGCCAGCGGGGATTAGCGATGTCTGCAACCTGGATGACGGCAAGCGACGTTGCTACCGGTCTGCTGATCGTGATATTCGGCTTTCTATCGGTGGCGCGCGACTACGGCTGGGCGCGCTGGATCACGGCGTTGCTGGGTGTCTGGTTGCTGTTTGCGCCTCTCGTCTTCTGGACGCCGAGCGCGGCAGTTTATGCCAATGATACCTTGGTAGGCGCCTTTGTTATCTTATTTGCCGTGATCGTGTCACCCCCGCCCGGTATTGGAGCGGTTGCACGCACGAGCGGCCCTGATACCCCGCCTGGCTGGAGCTACAACCCTTCCGGGATGACCAATCGCTTTCCCATCGTGGCGCTGGCATTCGTAGGATTGTTTCTTTCGCGCTATATGGCAGCCTTTCAATTAGGTCATATTGAAGATGTCTGGGATCCGTTTTTTGGTGAAGGTACCGCCCGTATTATTACTTCCTACATCTCCGAGGCGTGGCCGGTCGCAGATGCGGGCTTGGGTGCGACAGTCTATGTGCTGGAAATCCTCACCGGCGTGATCGGCGACAAGCGCAGGTGGCGAACCATGCCCTGGATGGTAGTATTCTTTGGGATATTGATTGTGCCGCTCGGGGTGGTCAGTATTTATTTCATCATCATCCAGCCGATTCTGCTGGACACTTGGTGCACGCTTTGCCTTATTGCCGCAGCCGCCATGCTGCTACAGATTCCGTATTCCTTCGATGAGATTCTTGCCACGCTGCAATTCCTCAAGGACCGAAGAAGGAAAGGTAAATCGTTATGGCACGTATTGTGGCATGGAGATACGATGGAAGGTGGTGGGCCGGATTACTCGGGCGGTTTCGAGGGGCCGCCCCTGACTGTGCTGCATGAGATCATGGCCACTGGGGTGCCCTTCACCTGGAGCATGGGGGCAAGCATCCTCATCGGTGTCGCGCTGATGTTTTCCCGCATCACCTTCGATAGCGCTGGCGCCGCCGCGAATGGCGACCATCTGATCGGTGCTCTCGTTGTCACCTTCTCGATCATGGCCCTGAGTGAAGTGGGACGTCCCCTGCGTTTTGCCAACATCATATTCGGCGCCTGGTTGATTCCGGCGCCCCTTCTGCTGACCGGCTATACCGGACTGGGAGCCGCAGCCAGCATCACAGCGGGCGTG
>DATEEZ010000245.1:0-7066 GCA_035280905.1 Nitrosospira sp. | reverse complement strand
TCAATGCCCTTGAGTGTGCGCTTGGTAATGCCCAGCAGCTTGATGCGATAGCCCAGTTCCTCCGCATAGCGGATATCCTCGCGGGTCAATTTTGTGATGCCCTCGGTATACACCTTTTCAAACTGCATAGGAATGCCAAAGGCAATCGAAGCCATGATGGTGAGTTTATGCGCCGCGTCGATGCCTTCGATATCAAAAGTTGGATCGGCTTCGGCATAACCCAGCTTTTGCGCCTGCTTCAATACGGTTTCGAACGTCAGCCCCTTATCCCGCATTTCCGAGAGGATGAAGTTACTCGTGCCGTTAATGATTCCGGCAATCCATTCGATGCGGTTGGCGGTCAGTCCCTCACGCAAGGCCTTGATGATAGGGATGCCACCTGCTACCGCCGCTTCGAACGCCACCATCACGCCTTTTTTCTGCGCCGCGGCGAAAATTTCGGTTCCATGCGAGGCAAGCAACGCCTTGTTGGCGGTAATGACATGCTTGCCATTATCGATGGCCTTCAGTATCAGGTCCTTGGCCACGGTGTAGCCGCCGATCAGTTCGACCACGATATCGATATCAGGATTCATCACCACTTCATTCGCATCGCGAGTGACGATGACATCATCGCCTGCGATCTGGCGCGCCTTCTCTTCCTCTCGATCAGCAATCATGCGGATGACAATACTGCGGCCGGCGCGGCGAGTAATCTCTTCCTGATTGCGTTTAAGCACAGTGAACGTGCCGCTGCCGACAGTGCCTGCCCCCAACAGGCCCACGTTGATTGGCTTCATATCCTCCGTAATGATAAATTTTTCCGACATATCTGTCATATTTGCTAAAAGAGAGTTTTATTCGTGCGCGATGTTCGTTTATAGAAGTTCAGTTCGGTCTCACCCAGTTCTGTGCCGCTTGCGGTAGCGTGCAAGAAAGCTTCCAATGCGCCCAATGGCCTCGGTCAGGTCATCGCTGTTGGGTAGAAATACCAGACGGAAATGGTCCGGGTGCGGCCAGTTGAAACCAGTGCCCTGTACCAGCAGCACCTTCTCTTCCAGCAGCAAATCCAGCACAAATTGCTCGTCATCCTCGATCGGGTAGATCGAGGGGTCGAGGCGTGGAAACAAATACATCGCTGCCGGGGGCTTGTAGCATGTCACACCCGGAATCTCCGTCAGCAGTTTCCAGGCAAGATCGCGTTGCCGCATAAGCCGGCCCGTGGGCATGACCAGATCCTTGATACTTTGATAGCCCCCGAGCGCCGTCTGTATACCAAACTGGGAAGGAACATTTGCACAAAGCCGCATGGAGGCCAGCATGGTTAGACCAGCGATATAGTCACTGGCATATTGTTTTGTTCCGGAAACCACTGCCCATCCCGAACGGAATCCCGCGGCACGATAATTCTTGGACAATCCGTTCAATGTAACGAATAGTACATCATCCGCCAGGGAGGCAATCGAAGTGTGAGTCGAATCGTCGTACAAGACCTTGTCGTAAATTTCGTCCGCATAGACGATGAGTTGGTGCTGGCGCGCGATTTCGATGATTCCACGCAATACTTCGTCCGGATAAAGCGCGCCTGTCGGATTATTGGGATTGATGACAACAATCGCGCGTGTATTCGAGGTAACCTTCGAACGGATATCCTCCAGATCGGGCAACCACCCCGATTGCTCATCACACACGTAATGGCGAGGAGTGCCGCCGCCGAGCACAACCGCTGCTGTCCATAACGGGTAATCGGGAGAAGGAATCAGCACCTCGTCGCCCGTGTTCAACAGCGCCTGCATCGCCATCACGATCAGCTCGGAAACACCGTTGCCGATGTAAATATCCTCCAGTCGGACGTCTGCAACACGCTTCTCCTGCGTGTAATGCATGATTGCCTTGCGCGCCGCAAACAGCCCTTTCGAATCACAATAACCGGAAGCGGCAGAAAGGTTGTGTATTACGTCCTGCAGAATTTCCTCGGGTGCGTCGAAACCGAATGATGCGGGATTACCGATATTAAGCTTGATAATGCGGTGCCCCTCCTCTTCCATTTGCCGCGCGCGATCAAGCACGGGCCCGCGAATGTCATAGCATACGTTCGCCAACTTGCTGGATTTCCGGATGGGCTGCATCAGATGGGAGAGACGGGCTGGTAAATGCGTTGCGGTAAAGGTCAACGAAGCGTCATTGCAATCACGGCTCAGATGAAAGCGCGGTGACCCAAGGGACTCGAGCGTGGAAAATCAAATGATTCCAACTGTTGTTCCGCCTTTGTTCGACACAAAACCTTTATCGCAGCGCAAAAAAGATGTAATGTTACCCGACCCGCTAAATCGCCGCAAATGGAGTCACGTGTGAAACTGCACCTTTCCGGCCCTACCGGGCACAACCTCTTCACTGGCTATGGAACCGGATACGTCACGATCAACCATGTACGCTACCATCATAGCGTGATCGTGTTGCCAGATCGCCTGATCGAAGACTGGGAAGCGAAAACGTTCGAGGAGCTCAACACTGAACACTTTCAGCTTATCCTCTCGCTGCAGCCCGAAATGGTCCTGTTCGGAACGGGCGCTACATTACGTTTTCCCCATCCGCGACTTACCAGAAGCCTGATCGAGTCCGGTATTGGCGTAGAAGTGATGGATACCGCTGCCGCCTGTCGCACCTACAATATATTGTCGGCGGAAGAACGGCGGGTAGCGGCGGCACTGCTGATTTAACCGGATTGTGCCACTCAGCCTGTACGCCTGAACCCATTTCGGCCGTGCACCCTTCGCCCCTGTTCGCCCAAACAAAACAAGGCCTCCTCTCTCCAGTGGGGAGAGAGAGTAGCTCTCGATCCTTCATCCCCCTTCGCCCAAACAAGCCCCCTCTCCGGGAGCTCTCAACCCTTCGTCCCTGTTCTCACGGCGCAATGTGAATCCTGCTAATATTAGCATTAGAATGCGTGGGTGATCCTCACCCAGATTGGTGATCATGAGCGTTGGCCTGGGTTGGAGTTTCAGCACTACGATTCGAATAACTTCTGACATGAGCCTGACAGAAAGGTGAGGGTTTACCGCAAATATGGGATGACAATAAACGTCAAGGAGCAACGCCATGAAAACCAACCCGGTTGTCTGGTTTGAAATTTATGTGCAGGACATGGAACGCGCAAAAACGTTCTATGAAGGCGTCCTGCAAGGGAAGCTTGAGCGGATACCAAGCTCCGATATAGAACTGTGGGCATTCCCCATGTCGGAAGAAGGCTACGGAGCGGCTGGCGCCCTAGCGAAAATGGAGGGTTGTCCCTCTGGCGGAAGCAGCACGTTGGTTTACTTCAAATGCGAGGATTGCGCGGTAGAAGCCGCCCGTGCTGCCGAGCATGGTGGACGTGTTTTCAAGGAAAAAATGTCCATCGGCAAATATGGCTTCATTGCCCTGGTTCTCGACACCGAGGGCAATATGATCGGATTACATTCCATGCAATAGACTCTTCCACCCGCTTCATCCAGAAAGCCTACTTTCTCGCACTCCTCAGCATCAGGAACGCTGACGGGAATCTGATCGTTATGACGTATGACTGGCACGTCGAGTTGAGCGAAGCGGAACCCGACGAAAACTATCAGGATTTTGCGAGATAACTGATTCCCCTTTGAACTACCCTGAATCGATTATCCTTTCGTCTGACATATCCTGCGCACCGTTCACTCCTTCGACAAGCATGCCCTAAGCCTGCCGAAGCGCCTGTCCTGAGCCTGCCGAAAGACTCAGGGCGAACGGTGAACGAAAGGCTCGGAGGCTGCAGACCGTAACCATCATTTTTGCATGGGTAGCTCTATACTTCGGTCACCCTGCTGATTATTCCTTTACATCTTCCGTCGGAAAAAGTTCGGTACGGACCCGCTCCCGCCACAATTCTATCCAGCCCGGCATATCCTCCGGCAACATGGGACTCGAAACGAAAGTCCCCTGCGCCAGATCGCACCCCGTGCGGCGCAGAAGATCCCAATCCTCCCGGTCCTGAACGCCTTCCGCCACGACTTCCATATTTAATTGCCGCGCCAGAGAGAGGCTCGCATCATAAATTGCCCGCAGCGTCTCGTCGGTCCCCGCGCGATGCACGAAGCCCTGATCGATCTTGAGTTCATCAAAAGGGATGTCGCGCAACTGGGCCAGTGATGAATGCCCTGTCCCGAAATCGTCAATGGAAAGGCGGAAACGCTTCAAGCGCAGCCGGGTCAGAATCTCAAGTGGAGCGCGTGTATCCTGCATCAGCTTGGTTTCAGTCACCTCCAGCACCACATTTTGGGGGGCTATGCCCTCCTTTGCCGCGAGTTGCGCCACAAAATTCAAAAAATCCAGCGAGGCCAGATTGTCCATGGACACATTGACAGCTACTCGCAGCGGCAACTGCATTTCTTGCCACGCTTTCGCCTGAGCCATCGCCGCGGCAAACACCGCCTTGGTTAGGTTGTCAATCAGGCCGGCAGCCTCGGCCACGCCAATGAATTGGTCCGGAAATACGATACCGTCCACTGGATGACGCCATCTCACGAGAGTCTCTACACCCACCACCTCGCCTGTGGCGACCGCCACCTTCGGCTGATAATAATTAACCAGTTGCCCCCCCTCGATAGCGGTGCGCAGCTCATCGGCAGCGTAGACTTTCTTCGCCATACCAGCGGCATCGGCTGCGGAAGGGGTCCCACTTTCAAGCAGTTCGGACAACGCATCGGGCTTCACCGGCTTATGCAGGTATCCCAGTATGGGAATCTTGTGTGCCCGCACCAGTTTTACGGTGGTCTGAAGTATGCGTTCGTCCTCGCCGCTGACCAGTATGAGGCTACCCAGATAGTGCCGGTCCACCAGATGCCGCACGAACTCGATCCCATCCATTTCAGGCATGTTGAGATCGAGCAGGATCACATTTGGGGCGGCATCCACATCGGCTATTTTTTCCAGTGCAGCACGGCCACTATCACAGAGAGTGACCGAGCTATATCCGAGGTTGGATAAAATGCGGTTCAACAGCTTGAGCATGAAAGATTCATCGTCAAGCACTAGAATTTTCACTGCAGATCGTTCGACCATAACATTTATCTTTTCAGTTATTGTTCAGCCAGGTTTTTTGAATCCGGATATGGCTGGACAGAACCTCGGCTGGCGGGGATGTTGTCATTATGCCAATGTTCCGATATACCCATCCACAGCAGCAAGTTCCGATTCGAAACGCGGCAACAGCTCATTCAGCCCGGTCATGTCTCCCGCCTTGCCCGCCTGTTCCATCTGGGCGCACAGTTCGCCCAGTTGCAATGCTCCGACTGAGCGAGCCGAGGACTTAAGCTTGTGTGCGATACTGCCGGCTGTTTTCGCCTCGCCTGCGTGGCACGCTGCCCGCAACTCGTCTGCTGTTTTTCGTGCACTCACCCGAAAATCCTGGAGGAATTCGCTGATTATGGCAGGATCATTCCCTACGAGTTGCTCAAGTATGTGGACATCGACAGGTTTTGCCGCAACCGTAGATATAGCGGGAGCGCCGGTAGTAGCGGGTTCCTCGGGCGTAGCGGGAGCAGGAGGTGTAGCCATGACAGAAGGCGTCTGCGCAGTAGCACTTGGTGGAGCCAGTTCGAGTAATTCAGTGCTGGCGGGAGAAGGAAGCCACTTCTGTAGCATCGCTTTCAAATGAGAGAGCTGCACGGGTTTGCTCAAATAGTCATCCATACCCACCGCCCGGCAATGTTCAGCCTCACCCTTGAGCGCATTGGCCGTAATGGCAATAATCGGCTTGCGTGCGGCGCCTTGCTCCCCCTCTTTGAGGCGAATAGCCGCAGTCAGTTGATAGCCGTCAATTTCCGGCATGTGCAAATCGGTAAGCAACAACGCGTAGTTGCCACTTTCCCAACGTTTGAGTGCCTCCCGTCCATCCTTCGCGATATCCGCCGCATAACCCAGCAGAGAAAGTTGCTGCCGGATCACTTTCTGGTTGATTTCGCTGTCTTCTGCGACAAGGATAAGCCTGCCTTCACTGAGCGCCTTTTCGCGCGACGGCAATGCCACCGGCTTCACTTCCTCGGAAGGCGGCGCTGGTGTTTCCTCCCGCAACCTTCCCGCAGCGAGCGCGACAGCGCGCAGAAAGGCATCGCGGTGCATGAGATCACCATCCAGCGTAACGGTATCGACCTCTTCGGTACGCTCATGCCGCCTGCGCCCGCGGCGAATGACGACAAAGCGAGGCTCAATATCAGGCTCGTGATGACCGTGCTCGAGGACTACAAAATGTGGATCCAGGTCAGGCCGGGAACGGAAGGCAGCACGCAGTTCTTCAAGCGGTGGTGTTTCATGCCCAGCGTCTATGACCAACAGCCATAGTCCCGGCGGAAGCGTCTCGATTCGCTTGAGGGCGGCTGGCAAATCGATCGCTCGCTCTGCTATCGCGCCGCTGTATCTCAGATACACGGCCAGATCGTGAGCTAAACCTTTTTCAGCACCGATTACAAGGCAGGAGATGCCGGTGAGATCAATAACCTTGTCTTCCGGGTGCGAGGAAGGAATGAGGTTGAAAGTCAACCGCACAGTGAAAACGGAACCTTCGCCCGGTGCGCTCTGCACCTGGATACTACCTCCCATCAATTGAACCAGATGATGGGTAATCGCCAGACCCAGCCCGGTTCCACCATATCGCCGGGTGGTCGATGTATCCCCCTGGGTAAAAGAGGTGAAAAGCCGCGATTGCACCTCCTCGTTCATGCCTATGCCATTATCGGTTATCTCGAACTCCACTGTTACCGCGTCCTCGCTGCGCTCAACGAGCAGTGCGCGAACTGATACTCGGCCCGGCTCCTGCAATCCGCTGGAAAACTTGATGGCGTTATTGGCAAGATTGACGAGCACCTGGCGCAGCCGCAGTGCATCACCGAGGACTTCATCAGGTATCGCTGGATCGAGAAACAGGGTAAGTTCCACCGCCTTCCTGGCAGCCAGGCTTTCGAGCATGGCACACGCCTTTTCCACCACCTTTTCCACGGACATCGGCGCCTGCTCGATTTCCAATCTGCCCGCTTCGATTTTTGAAAAATCCAGAATATCCTCGATGATTTCCAGCAGG
>DATEEZ010000244.1:0-8872 GCA_035280905.1 Nitrosospira sp. | reverse complement strand
CAACAGGAGTTTCAGCATTAAGCCATAACGGCTTACACCCAATCCTTCCCGATCAGAAAATCCGTATAGAGTTTTCCTTCCACGCTGCCCGACTCCGGCTTCCAGTCATAGCGCCACTTGACGAGCGGGGGCAGGGACATGAGGATGGATTCGGTACGCCCCCCCGATTGCAGGCCGAACAGCGTTCCGCGGTCCCATACGAGATTGAATTCCACATAGCGGCCGCGCCGGTATGCCTGAAAGTCGCGTTCGCGTTCGCCGTAGGGCGTGCTCTTCCGCCGTTCGAGAATCGGCAGGTAAGCGCTCAGAAAGTGATCGCCTACGCTTTTTGTGAGGTTGAAGCAGGTTTCGAAATCCGGTTTGTTCAAGTCATCATAGAAAATGCCGCCAATACCGCGCGGCTCCCTGCGGTGCTTGAGGTAAAAATATTCGTCGCACCATTTCTTGAAGCGCGGATGGAAATCGTCGCCGAACGGTTGCAGCGCGTTCTTGCAGGTCTGGTGAAAATGCGCTGCGTCTTCTTCAAAACCGTAATAGGGGGTCAGGTCCATGCCGCCTCCAAACCACCATATCGGCTCGGCGCCTTCCTTGCGCGCTTCGAGATAGCGCACATTCAGATGCACAGTTGGGGCATAGGGGTTGCGAGGATGCAGCACGAGCGACACACCCATGGCCTCGAAACCCCTTCCCGCCAGTTCCGGTCTCGCAGCGGTAGCGGAGGCGGGGAGGCCTCCCCCGAACACGTGCGAGTAGTTCACTCCGCCGCGCTCCAGCACATTACCCTCTTCCAGCACACAGCTCAGGCCTCCGCCCCCTTCCGGTCGCTCCCATTCATCACGGCGGAAGTGCTTGCCATCGACTTTTTCCAGGCCCTCCGCAATGCGTTGCTGAAGTCCCGTGAAGAACTCGCGGGCTTGTTGCGCAGTGCTCATGCAATCTCCTGTACGCCTTGTTTGCTGCTGGTTCTTTTCTTCCACACTGTCCACTGCTACTTGCGGTGGTTCATGGCCCGATGTCCGATATCGTGCCGCATCTGGCAACCTTCGAAATGAATCCGACCGGCGATTTCATAGGCACGCCGCTGAGCCATCCTGACGCTGTCGCCCAGGGCAGTCACACACAGGACGCGGCCACCTCCCGTCACGATGTCTTTTCCGTTTTCGCCACCTCGGGCGGTCCCTGCATGGAAAACATGATAATCTTTTTCCATTGGCGACATTGCAGGCAAGGCCGACAGGCCCTGGATGGCATCGCCCTTGCGGGGAGAATCGGGATATCCCCTCGCCGCCATGACCACCGCCAGCGCGGTGCGCCGGTCCCACTCCGCCTCTATCTTGTCCAGGTTCCCCGACAAGGCATGCTCTATGAGAGTGATAAAATTGCTCTTGAGGCGCAGCAGGATGACTTCAGCTTCCGGATCGCCCATGCGGCAATTGAACTCAAGCACCTTGATGCCGCCGCCAGGCGTAATCATGAGTCCGGCATAAAGAAAACCGGTGTAGCGCTCACCTTCCTTTTCCATTCCGTTTATCACAGGCTGGATAACTTCCCGCATTATTTTCCCGTGGAGCGTCGGCGTAATCGACGGCGCTGGCGAATAAGCGCCCATGCCGCCGGTGTTGGGTCCCTGGTCGCCTTCCTCCAGGCGCTTGTGATCCTGGCTGGTAGCCAGCGGCAAGGTATGGCGGCCATCGGTCATGACGATGAAACTGATTTCCTCGCCTTCCACAAATTCTTCGATCACAATCTTCGGCGCTGCCTTGCCTGGCTGCTTTTCGCCCAGCATCTTGTCCACGGCGGCATGGGCTTCTTCCAGCGTCGCCGCCACGACCACGCCTTTACCTGCAGCCAGCCCGTCCGCTTTTATCACGATGGGGGCACCCTTCTGATCGACATATCGGTGCGCCTTGGCGGCCGAACTGAAGGTGGCGTAGTCCGCAGTAGGAATGCCATGGCGGCCCATGAAAGCCTTGGCGAAATCCTTGGAAGTTTCCAGTTGCGCCGCTTTTTGGGTAGGGCCGAAGATCTTCAGGCCAGCGGAACGGAAGGCATCGACGATGCCCTCCGCCAGGGGCGCTTCTGGCCCGACAACGGTAAACGCGACCGATTCCTTTCTGGCGAACTCGATCAGATCAGGAATGGCGGTAATAGGGAGATTCTTCAGGTCTTTTTCGAGCTCGATGCCGGCATTGCCCGGAGCGACAAATACTGTCGCGGGAAGTTTTGTGCGCGAGGACTCGAGCAGCTTCCACGCCAAGGCGTGTTCTCGGGCTCCAGAGCCGATTACAAGTAGTTTCATATCTCTTAATTCAGACCTGCAGATAGCCTTGCAGATTGACCTGTGCTATCCATGTCTATCGGTACTGGTCGCGTTGATCGAGGTATTCATGAGAAAAGCAAAAATCAATAACATGGAAACAAGGAAATTCATATTCACGAAGCATTCAACGCACTATAAGGGCCCTATAGCCCGGGCTCCCATCGAACAGCCCCTTTTCCCATGCTTCAATGCCTGAAATGACGCACACCGGTAAATACCATTGCCACCCCTTGTTCATCCGCCGCAGCGATAACCTCTTCATCCCGTACGCTGCCCCCCGGCTGGATAACGGCGACCGCGCCTGCCTGGACGACGACATCCAGCCCGTCGCGGAAGGGGAAGAAGGCATCGGATGCCACTACTGAGCCTGCCAGTGTAAGCCCAGCGTTCCCGGCTTTGATCGAAGCAATGCGTGCGCTGTCCACCCGGCTCATCTGCCCGGCGCCCACGCCCAGCGTCTGGCCATTGACACAAAAGACGATGGCGTTCGATTTGACGAATTTTGCCACCCGCCAGGCAAACAGCAGGTCCTGCAATTGCTGCGCTGTTGGCTGGACTTTGGTCACCACCTTCAATTGGTCCGCGGTAACGTTGAGGCCGTCCGGAGTCTGCACCAGCAATCCTCCACCCACTCGCTTGAAGTCATAGGCGTTGCTTCCCGTCTCGAACGGCACTGTCAGCACGCGTACATTGGTTTTGCGCGCGAGCATCTGCCTTGCCTCGTCGGTTACTTGCGGGGCGATGACCACTTCGACAAACTGGTTCATCACCGCCTCGGCAGCTGGGGCGTCCAGCGTGCGATTAAAAGCAATAATGCCGCCGAACGCGGAAGTGGGATCGGTGGCAAATGCAAGCTTATAAGCTGCGAGCGGGGAATTGGCGACCGCCACGCCGCAAGGATTGGCATGCTTGATGATGACACAGGCTGGGGAATCAAACGTCTTTACGCATTCCCAGGCGGCATCCGCATCCGCGATGTTGTTGTAAGAGAGCTCCTTGCCCTGCAGCTGCCTGTAGCTTGCAAGGCTGCCGCGGACGAGTTTCGGATCGCGGTAAAAGGCGGCCTGCTGATGCGGGTTTTCGCCATAGCGCAGAGGCTGCACAAGGGTGAAATTGAGATTCAGGCGTTCCGGAAAGGTACGACGTTGTGCATCTTCAGTCTCCATGGAGGTGAGATAGTTGCTGATCGCCCCATCATAGGCGGCCGTATGCGAAAACGCCTTGCACGCCAGCCGGAACCGGAACTCAGACGTCACCTCGCCTCCGGCGGCCTTCATCTCGTCAAGTAACGCGGGATAATCCGCCGGGTCGGTGACTACGGCCACGCTCTGATAGTTCTTGGCAGCAGCGCGCACCATGGTCGGGCCCCCGATATCAATATTTTCAATGGCCTCTTCCAGGCTGCAATCCGGCCGCGCCACTGTCTGACTGAAAGGGTACAAATTCACCACCACCAGGTCGATAGCGGGAATTTCCGCCTTTTCCAGCGCGGCCACATGTTCAGGCAAATCCCGTCTGGCCAGAATGCCCCCGTGTATTTTGGGATGCAGGGTTTTGACTCGTCCATCCAGCATCTCCGGGAATCCGGTGTAATCCCCGACCTCGGTCACCTCAATGCCGGCGTCCCTGAGCAGCTTAGCGGTGCCCCCGGTAGACAGGAGGACTACTCCGAGTCTGTGCAACTCTTGCGCAAATTCGACAACACCGCTTTTATCTGAAACACTGATCAGGGCTTGTTTAATCGACATTCGTATTTTTATTGAATCAGGATTGGCCTGTGGCTGATGCACTACAACCATTAATTGCCCCGCCTGCGACTGGTTATTCAGGCGTGTAAGGATGACTTTGCTCGATCGTCTATTTGATCTGATACTGCTTCATTTTATTGCGCAGCGTATTGCGGTTGATGCCGAGCAATTCGGCCGCACGGGTTTGATTACCCCCGGCTCGCTCCATTACCAGTTCGATCAGGGGCTTTTCCACGCTGCGTATCACCATTTCGTGGATGGCATGCGGCTTTTCACCGTCGAGATCGTTAAAATAATCTTCGACGGTTTTGCGTACGCACCGCGCAATATCGTTTTCGTTGATTATGCTCATGCCACCAACTCCTCAGCCTCGACGTATGTCAGCCGCCTTCCGTAGCCGGCAAGCTCACTGAAAAAGTCGTTGACCGCAGACAACTGCTGGTCAGTAGACTGCAACTGGTTCATTGCACGCCGGAAACCCGCAGATCCGACCAGTCCCTTCGTGTACCAGGAAATATGCTTGCGGGCGATGCGTACTCCCGAATACTCGCCATAGAAGCTATACAGATCATGCAAATGCGCGACGAGTACACGGTGAATTTCGGCCACTTCGGGCAGCGGAAGGTGAGAGCCGGTAGCGAGATAGTGACTGATCTCGCGAAAGATCCAGGGGCGGCCTTGTGCTGCGCGACCGATCATGACGGCATCCGCTCCCGTATAGTCAAGAACGTGTTTTGCTTTTTCCGGTGTCGTAATGTCCCCGTTGGCGACAACGGGAATCCCGACCTCAGCCTTTACTGCCGCAATGGTATCGTATTCAGCATGCCCGGTATAAGCACAGGCGCGAGTACGTCCATGGATGGCAAGCGCCTGGATGCCGGCATTCTCGGCAATGCGGGCAATGGAGAGCGCATTCTTGTGCTGGGTGTCCCACCCGGTGCGAATCTTGAGGGTGACAGGAACATTTACCGCACCTATCACAGCATCCAGGATGCGTCCGACCAACGGCGGGTCCTGCAACAATGCGGAGCCTGCCATGACATTACAAATCTTCTTGGCGGGGCAACCCATATTGATGTCGATGATCTGGGCCCCTTGCCCCACATTGTAGCGCGCAGCTTCTGCCATCATTACCGGGTCGGCGCCAGCAATCTGCACCGAGATTGGATCCACCTCGCCTTCATGATTGGCGCGGCGGCGCGTCTTCTCGGAGCCCCAAAGGAGCGAATTGCTCGACACCATTTCGGACACAGCCATTCCGGCGCCCATGCTTTTGCACAGCTGCCTGAAAGGGCGATCTGTCACCCCCGCCATAGGTGCCACGATAAGGTTGTTTTTGAGAATATGAGAACCGATTTTCATGATTCTGACTGACCCGCCAAAATACGCTGACGGGCAAGGGATGAGAATGGACGTAATTCTAACAGCTATTACAGTTACAGTAGGAGCCTGTCTCTTTCGATACGGTCTCGGGAGCAGAGCCGCCGCGGCAACGAGAGAGTACCAGACGATTTATGGCGGGGCAAATCCCATTACTCGGCCTCAAGATCAACCCCTTACCCCGAACATCATGCGCCGCGCAACGAACTTTTTGAGTTGCGGCAGGCAGTCGAGCGCACTTAACCCCATGCCGCGCGCGGTGCCTAAAATGAGATTGTCGTTGGAAAAGAGTTTCACCAGCGAGTCCGTGAATGTACGTCCCATGCTGCTGTCCAACCTGCGTTTATTGCTGTAACGGACAAGCATGGCAGGTGTACCGGTTTCAGCGGGAAACGCAATGATTTCCTCAGCCAGCTCCCAGGCATCACGCAGCCCCAGGTTGAAGCCCTGCCCGGCAACCGGGTGCAGGGTCTGGGCGGCATTGCCAATCAACACGGTGCGAGAGGCGGTGACGGGAGTCGCATACTTGAGCGCAAGGGGAAAGCCGGACCGTTTGCCGGCTTCAACAAATTTGCCGAGGCGATCGCCGAAATGCCCGTGCAACCGCTCAAGAAAGGCGACGTCATCCAGGCCAAGAATTTCCTCCACCGCGTCGGGAGAAACGGTCCATACCAGCGCAAAACCGTCACCCGAAGGCAGTAGTGCAACAGGGCCCTCGGGGGTGAAGCGTTCATAAGCCACACCCGGTTGACGACTTGCAGGCGCGCTGTCAGCAGCCTTTGCCCGGGAAGACCGTATTCCCGGTCTCGTTCGAATTCGGGCAAATGTTCGTTTCGGGCCTGATAATTCCGTTCCGGAAGCCTGTTCCGCCAAATGCTCCTCAAAATGCTCGGTCTTTACCCGCGCAACAATCGCCCATTGCTCGTAGTCATGCACCTGCTGCGTGATGCCTTCGATTTGCGCGGTAAGGCGACCTCCATCTGCCACCACCAGCAGCCTGGCTGTTGCCTTTTTTGTTATCCCGCCCTGTTCAAATCCCACCCGTCCAAACCCATCGCTTGTTTCCATCTGGGTTACCTGCGCTCCAGTCAGGTGATCTATTTCGCACTTTTGGAGGGCCGTGTGCATCGTGCGGAACACCTCATCGTAATTCACTACATACCCCAAGGCAGGCACACTCATTTCGCGGGCCGTCATGACGGTGCGTCCGAGTCCGCCCTGGTTGGAGATATGAATGGTGTAGATAGGAGTAACGTCGGATAATGCCTTCCAGATGCCCAGGCGCTGCAGGATAAGCCGGCTGCCATGGGATAATGCCAGAGGACGAGGGTCTTCCGCTTTTTCCGGCAGCCCGCGCGCCTCCAGCAACAACATTGACAGCCCGCTATTCCGCAGTGCAAGAGCCAATGCCATCCCGACCGGACCACCGCCGATAATGATCAGGTCGTAGTCATATTGATATTGAGCGTCGGCCATGGAAAACCTGACTTGTGAACCGGGTTTCTGTTATTGCCCTTAACTGCTACTGCCTCTGGCGGCCTTTTGTCTTGTCGACTCGTTCTTCGACAACTTCTGCGTCTTCGATGACAACATAATCTCCCTCCGCAGCTTGCCCGGATTTTTGCAACTTGCGTCGCAACCACCATAACCGGAATGCGAGCCCAGCAGCGGCGACTGCAAATAACGCAAGAAAAGCGGTAAAAAAGAAAATACCCAAGACTGCCATGACGATAAACACGGGGACCAGAAACAGATAGGTGAGCAAACGACCTCCGCCACCTGCTTTGAAGACGGACTCTTCCGGCGCCCCCGTGCGTCCATCTCGGGTTATGCGCCTGATAACTATTCGGGTATTTTCGTCCATTATTTCGATTTCCGCCGTCGCATCAGTTCTTCAATCTCATCCACCATCTTTGGAGCAGCAGATGTCAATACTTCACACCCCTCCTCCGTTACCGTAACGTCGTCTTCGATACGGATGCCGATATTATGAAAATGAGCGGGTACATCATCCGCCGCCCGGATGTAGCATCCCGGTTCCACTGTCAGGGTCATTCCCGGTTGCAAAGTGCGCCATCTTCCATTCTGCTTGTATTCACCGGCGTCATGCACGTCCAACCCCAGCCAATGACCAGTGCGGTGCATATAGAAACGCTTGTAGCCTTCCGTTTCCATTACCTCCTCCAGACTGCCACGGCACAGGCCGTATTCAATGAAGCCCTGCGAGAGCAGGGCAACGGCTGCATTGTGTGGGGCATCCCACGAATTACCTGGCCTTACCTCGGCTATTGCCGCCGCCTGCGCATATAACACCAGTTCGTACAAATCCTTTTGCGCCGCGCTGAATTTTCCGTTGACGGGAAAGGTACGCGTGATATCGGACGCGTAGCCGTTCAGTTCGCAGCCTGCATCGATCAACAATAAATCACCCTCATTCAGCCTGTCCTTGTTTTCGACATAATGAAGTACGCATGCGTTCGCACCGCCGGCCACAATCGGCGTGTAAGCCGGCGCTTCCGCCCCGTGGCGGCGGAATTCGCGCAGCAGTTCCGCCTCCACTTCATACTCCCTCATGCCAGCGCGAGTTTTTCGCATGGCTTGCTGATGCGCATCAGCCGAGATCTGTGCCGCCTGCCCCATGACTTGCAGTTCTTCCGCGCTTTTGAACAAACGCATCTCGTCCAGCAGCCGGCGAATATCGCGAATGTCCTCGGGGGCGGTAAGGCCGCTGCGCACCTGTTGCCGCACTTCATTGATCCATCCCACTACACGCCTGTCCCAGGCTGCATCGTGACCCAGCGAGTAATAGATTGCCGATTGTCCAGCAATCAGCTTGGGCAACCGCTCATCCAGCGCAGAGATGGGATACGCCTCGTCGAACCCAAACGCCTCCCGGGCTGCTTCGGGGCCATAACGGTATCCATCCCATATCTCCCGCTCGGCGTTTTTCTCGCGGCAAAACAGAATGTGTTTCGATACACCGTCCACGGGCCCCGCCACGATCACCAGCACCGCCTCCGGCTCGCCAAAACCCGTCAGGTAATAGAAATAGCTGTCGAAGCGGTAAGGATAATGCGCGTCCCGGTTCCGCACGCGCTCAGCGGCAGTGGGGATGATGGCAACGCCTTCCTGCATTTGCCATGCGAGGGAGTGGCGACGATCGGCGAAGGATTTAACAGGGATCATTTAGCAAGGATTTTTACAGTATCTGAGTGTATAAAGCAAAATAAATTGACTCATGCTTTCCCCCACCGATCCCGCCTGATTCAAGGAGGTGCCAGGCGGTCCCGGAAGGTAGTTTAGGACACGGACACCGGTCGCATCAGATCCATGTCGAGCCGGCGAAGACGCTCCGGGGTACCTACGTCCACCCATAACCCGGAGTAGCGCTGTCCGCTCACCTTTTCTCTCGCAATGGCCTCCT
>DATEEZ010000243.1:0-11075 GCA_035280905.1 Nitrosospira sp. | reverse complement strand
CTGCGGAGTCTGGAGCAATTGCAGGACGAAGCCGCGCAAAAAGGGGGAAGCCTCTGGGAAGCGATGCTGAAGAAATGCAGGGGCAGAGAGCCTTCCACGTCAGACTTGTCGAATAAAGCACTGATGCGGATGGGGGAGAATAAAGAGCCGGACAGACCCAGAAGAGGCATCGAGGGTTTCGTTGCGCTGATCGAATCGATGCGGCAGGTTTGTGAAAACCTGCCGCTGCCGGAAATCGTCGAGCATATGCTGGAGCACAGTGGATTGATAGCGCATTACCGCGCCGAGCGCGAGGGTGCCGACCGGTTGGAGAACTTGAACGAGTTGATAAATGCGGCTACCGCTTTCGTGCATGAAGCCGAAGATGATGGCTTGGCTGTTTTTCTCAATCATGCCTCCCTGGAAGCAGGCGAGCACCAGGCTGGCGGGGGGGAGGATGCCTTACAACTGATGACCGTGCACTCCGCCAAAGGACTGGAATTTCACAGCGTATTTTTAAGCGGCCTGGAGGAAGGCCTGTTTCCCCACGATAACAGTCGTAACGAGGCAGGGGGGCTGGAAGAGGAGCGGCGCCTTATGTATGTAGCCGTAACGCGCGCGAGACGCCGCTTGTATTTGAGCTTTGCCCAAAGTCGCATGTTGCATGGCCAGACCCGCTATAACATCCCCACCCGATTCATAGAGGAAATACCACAGGGCGTGCTCAAGTGGCTGCAACCTGTGCAGAAAACAGCCCCCTGGCGACCGGAGCCGGCTTCCCCCAGTCAGGGGTTCGCGCAGCGCCCGCAAATCCGGGAAACGGGGGTGAGGGAGGCAGCATCGCCCTGGCGGGTGGGCCAGAACGTGGTTCACGCAAAGTTCGGGGCGGGTGTGATCGTTAACTGCGAAGGCCGCGGTGCAGACGCACGGGTTGAGGTTAAATTCGGCCGTAATGGCACCAAGTGGCTGTTATTGGAATACGCAAAACTTACGGCGGTGTGAGCCCGGTGTGAGTCCAGTGCCGGTGTGAGCTGGAAACGCTGTACTTTCCGTGCCGCCGGTAGTTATCCGCCGCGCAGTCCCGCTGGAATTCCCTGGACGGCATTCATGCGGTTTCCGTTACATCCCCTGAGTCCGCTGTTTCCTGAAAGATATCCATGTAGCTGGTGTAGATGGAAGCAAAAACGGTCGGAACCAGCACAAAAAATCCCAGACCGTAAGGAATCATGGCGATTATCGTGAACACCACGAGTACCACCAGGTAAATCTGGAATGCCACGATATTTTTCACGCAGGCAAAAAAGCTTATTCGCATTGCTTCCACTGGAGGCATTCCATTGAATACCGCCAGCAGAGGCGCGAACCAGGTCGCCATAAGGAGAGGGATGGATAGGGTCAGCGCCACCAGGGAAGCGGATAGCATATCGCCTGATACGTTTTTCAATTCGTTTTCATCGACCCGTTTTCCTTCCAGCAGCAGGCTCATCAGCACGTCCCCCCCGACCAGCATGAATATGCCAACGATGAGCACCTGGCCTACCAGATAAATTCCTCCTATCGTAACCAGCGGTCCGGCGTTGCGAAAGCCCACAAAGAGATGAGCTATTTCCAGTTGTCCTCCACGCTCCAGCGTTCTGCAGCCGATCATCAATCCAGCCAGGAATACCGGCGAAAGCAGTGTGAAAATGAATTGACCCGCTGTCGGGATAAGCGCCAGGGTAGCCGCGATCAGCAGAAGGGTGGTGCAAAGAAGAATCCATATCATGGGGACTCTGCGGAACAACTGAAAACCTTCCGCTATCCATTCCCATCCCCTTCTCCCATCTACCTGCCTGATATCCATCTTGTCTTTTCTCCGATAACGTCTTCCATGCCGCTGGCTGTTCAACTGAGGTCAGACCCATACCCCGGTGAGCTTCGAATGTGCTGCCGCATGGTTTTTCAGTATATGCATGAAGTGAGCAGGGTCCTTCACGTGCGTAAGCTCGCCGGCACGGGGCAGGTGATAGTCCTGCAGGCGTGAGAGCCAGAAGCGCAATGCGCCGCCGCGCAGCATCACCGGCCAGGCGTCACGTTCGGCATCCAGCAGTGGTCGGGTGCGATGATAGGCTTCGAGCAGCGATAAGGTCCGCTCGGTGTCCAATTCCGCATTCTCATTGAGGCACCAGTCGTTCGCCGTAATCGCGAGGTCGTACAGCAGCACGTCGTTGCAGGCAAAGTAGAAATCGATCACTCCGCCCATCGCACTGTCATCGAAAAGTACGTTGTCACGGAACAGGTCAGCATGAATCACGCCGCGCGGAAGGTTTTCTGCCCGATGCGATGATTGAAAGCGTAATTCCTCCCTGAGGATCGCAGCTTCATCCTCTGAAAGAAACGGCATGACTTCCTGCGCCGCAGCTTTCCACCATCTGGGTCCTCGCGAGTTCTCCATTTTTTCCGGATAGGATAAGCCGGATAGATGCATATTCGCCAGGAGTTCGCCGACCTTGGCGCAGTGCGCTGCCGTGGGAGACTCCTGCGATTTTCCGGGAAGGCAGGTGACAATGCTCGCCGGCTTGCCGTTGAGCTCCCCCAGAAATTTATTGGCGAGATCCGCCACAGGGCTGGGGCAGGGAAGGCCGTGGCGCGCCAGGTATGCCATCAGATTCAGATAGTAGGGCAGCTCCGCCGGCGTAAGTTTCTCAAACAGCGTCAGAACATATTTGCCGTGGCTGGTGGTAACAAAATAGTTCGTATTTTCAATGCCAGAGGAAATGCCCTGCAGATCAATCAGTTTACCGACGGAATAATTCTTCAGCCATGCGGAAAGCTGCTCATGGGTAACTGTGGTGAAGACAGACATGGAGCGGGAAAATAAGGCAGAAGCAGTTTAATCAGACGCAATGGCTGTCCTGGAAAAATCAGAACTCGCGTATCACCCACATCGGAGGGCGAATACGCTGATCCAGACCGCCTGTATCGTGGGTGGAAAAAGTCCCGTCGCCGCGATTGTCGATCAGGTAATACGGAAGCCCTATGCGCGGTATGACCTTGATCATGTAGAGGCGTCCATTGATGCGATATTCCTCGATCTGGTCCTGTCCGCGCTTGGTGATGGTAACCTGCGGCTCAAGCGATTCTTCCTCGTCCTCCATACCGGGCGAAGGCAACGATAATTCCGGGGGTTCCGGCACTTCCGGTATGGGCCGCAGATCCTTCGGCTGATTGGATTGTGCCGCCGCGGGTAGTGCAGAACTCAATAACAGTGCAGCAACGATACGACGCATGGCGCCTCCCGGCGGGTCAGGTCAATACACCATTCTATCTGAAATGCCCTGGCTGTTATAGATTCAGTTGAATTTCCCGTTCCGCAGCGGAAGGCTCGAAGCCGCGCGTCTCGTAATACTTGAATATTGCATCCACCACTTCGGCTGGCTCGTCGATTACCTGGATCAGGTCCATGTCCTCTGGAGCGATCATGCCTTCCGCAATGAGCACATTCTGCAGCCACTCGAGCATGCCGCGCCAGAAATCCGAACTAACCAGGATAATGGGCATCCTGCGTGTCTTCCCGGTCTGGACCAGCGTCAGCGCTTCCATCAGTTCGTCCAGCGTGCCGAATCCGCCGGGCAGCACCACATAGGCTGTCGCGAGTTTGACGAACATGTATTTGCGCGCAAAAAAATGGCGAAACGTCTGGCTGACGTCCTGATAAACATTCCGGTGCTGCTCATGCGGCAGCTGGATGTTCAAGCCGATACTGGGGGATTCCCCGTAATAGGCTCCCTTGTTCGCGGCTTCCATGATGCCCGGGCCTCCACCGGAAATGACGGAAAAACCTGCATCAGAGAGTTGCCGAGCGATCTGCTCGGTTAATTCATAGTAGGGATGATCAGGGAGGGTGCGGGCACTGCCGAAGATGCTGACCGCCGGCATGACGGAGTTCAGACGTTCCGTTGCCTCCACAAATTCTGCCATAATCCCGAACACGCGCCAGGATTCACGTCCTGACCATGCCTTCTCCCGAAAATCGTTTGTCATGGTGCGGGCTGCTTTGTTTTTCAGGCTCATCGGAAAACCTTTGGAAGTTAAATGAAAACACTACTGCTGGTCGATGGTTCATCCTATCTGTACCGCGCTTTTCACGCGCTGCCCGATTTTCGCAACCGCAATAACGAGCCGACCGGTGCAGTCTATGGCGTGCTGAACATGCTGCGCCGCTTGCACAAGGATTATCAGGCCGATTATAGCGCTTGCGTATTTGATGCAAAAGGCAAGACTTTCCGCGACGAGCTCTATGCCGAATACAAGGCGAACCGTCCACCCATGCCCGACGAGCTTTCCGCCCAGATCGCGCCGCTCCTGGAGTGCATAAATGCTATGGGATGGCCCATGCTCACCGTTGAAGGAGTAGAGGCGGATGATGTCATCGGCACTCTTGTGAAACAGGCGGAAAGCGAGAACATGCGCTGCATCATTTCGACCGGCGACAAAGACATAGCACAATTGGTGAACTCGCGGGTGACTCTCGTCAACACCATGACGAATGAAACGCTCGATGAAGCCGGTGTGCTCGGACGTTTCGGCGTATCCCCGGAACGCATGCTTGACTATCTGGCTCTGGTGGGCGATGCGGTGGACAACATTCCCGGCGTGGCGAAGGTGGGGCCAAAAACCGCGGTAAAGTGGCTCAATCAATATGGGACACTTGACAATCTGATCGTCCACGCCGACGAAATAGGCGGCGTGATAGGGGAGAATCTGCGGAATGCACTGGACTGGTTGAGCAGATCACGTCAACTGCTCTCCATCAAGTGCGACGTTTCGTTGCCTGTCAGCCTGCATGATCTCGGATCCCAGCCCCCGGACACAGTAAAGCTCGCGGAGTTGTACGAGCGGCTGGATTTCAAAAGCTGGTTGCGCGAGTTGCAACAGGAATCCCAGGCGGCAGGAGGTGCTGATGCGCTTTCTCCGGGTTCAGCTCAGGCAGGCTCGGATCTGGTGCAGGCTGATTATCAAGCCATTCTTACCCCGGAGCAGCTTGATGAGTGGATGATGCGAATCGCTGCTGCACCGGTCGTTTCGCTCGATACCGAAACGACTGGGCTCGATCCCATGCGTGCCGAGTTGGTGGGTATCTCGTTTTCGGTGGAACCGCATCACGGGGGATATGTGCCGCTGGCACATCGCTACGCTGGCGCCCCCGACCAGTTGTCGCTCGACTTTGTACTCGAAAAGCTCAACCCTTGGCTGACAGACCCCGCTGCCCCGAAACTGGGGCAGAACCTGAAATTTGACAGGCACGTGTTCGCCAACCACGGCATCGGGTTGAAAGGAATCGTTCACGACACATTGCTGCAATCCTATGTTTTTGAATCTCACCGCCCGCACGATATGGACAACCTTGCGCTGCGGCATCTGGGGATCAAAACCATCACCTATGATGAAGTCACAGGCAAGGGAGCTGCCCGAATAAGTTTCGAGCAGGTGGATATCGAACGTGCTGCGCAATACGCGGCCGAGGATACGGATATCACACTGCAGTTGCACCAGCATCTGTATGCTGAAATTGGCAAGGATGCAAAGCTCGACCATATCTATCGCACGCTAGAAATGCCCGTGATGGATGTTTTGTTCGAGATGGAGCGCAACGGCGTGCTGTTGGACCTCAAGTTGCTGGAAACGCAAAGCCGCGAGCTCGGTGAAAAAATGCTGGCGCTGGAAGAGCGGGCATGCACTATCGCCGGATTGCCATTCAACCTGAATTCACCTAAACAAATCCAGGAAATCCTGTTTGACAGACTCAAGCTGCCTGTCATAAAAAAAACACCCAGCGGGGTACCTTCCACCGACGAAGACGTGCTGCAAAAACTCGCACTCGATTATCCGCTCGCAAGGGCTCTGCTGGATTATCGCGGTCTTGCGAAATTGAAATCGACTTATACCGACAAGCTGCCGCGCATGGTGCACCCCGTTACAGGAAGGGTGCATACCAATTATGCCCAGGCAGTCGCCGTGACAGGCAGGCTTGCCAGCAACGAGCCGAACCTGCAGAACATACCCATTCGCACTGGCGAAGGGCGGCGTATCCGGGAAGCGTTTATCGCGCCGGCCGGATACAGTATCGTTTCCGCGGATTATTCACAGATCGAATTGCGCATCATGGCCCACATCTCACAGGATGCCGGGCTGCTTAAAGCCTTCGCGCAAGGGGAGGACATCCATCGCGCCACGGGCTCCGAGATATTCGGCGTTCCCCTGGAAACAGTCACCAGCGAACAGCGCAGGTATGCAAAGATCATCAATTTCGGCCTGATCTACGGCATGTCGGAGTTCGGGCTCTCGACGCAACTCGGCATTGAGCGGGCCGCAGCGAGAGCCTATATGGATCGCTACTTTGCCCGCTATCCGGGAGTGGCGGACTATATGCAGCGGACGCGAAAAAACGCCCGGGAAAACCGCTACGTGGAGACCGTCTTGGGGCGGCGGCTGTGGCTTCCGGAGATCAACAGTGCCAACGGCATGCGCAGACAGGCGGCGGAGCGCGCGGCAATCAATGCGCCCATGCAGGGCACCGCCGCGGATATCATCAAGCTTGCGATGATAGAAGTGCATGACTGGCTGCGGCGGCATGACCTGTGCAGCAAACTCATCATGCAGGTCCATGACGAGCTGGTATTGGAAGTGCCGGAAAATGAAATCGAGACAATAAAGCGCGAGCTACCGCTGCTCATGGGCAATGTGGCGCAACTTCAGGTGCCGTTATTGGTGGAAGTGGGTATCGGGCCAAATTGGGAACAGGCGCACTGAACGACCGGCAAAGGAGGGGAAGAGTTAGAAGTATTACTTGCTAAACCGCTGAAAATTGCCGTAAAATCACACCCTTTTCGGTTTTGGGCCTCAACAGGCAATTTACATGGTCATTATTCGACTCGCGCGCGGCGGCGCAAAAAAACGCCCGTTTTTCAATATGGTCGTAGCAGATTCGCGCGACGCTCGTGATGGCAAGTTTATCGAGCGCGTCGGTTTTTATAACCCGAGGGCGGCTGAAGGCGAGGAATCATTGCGTGTCAAGCTGGATCGCGTTACCTATTGGCAGTCAAAAGGTGCGCAGCCGTCAGATACCGTGAAAAAGCTGATCAAGCAGTTTGGTTCCACGCAAGTCGCTGGAAGTTAAACCAGGCCAATCAGCCGAACCGATGGTGGTAATGGGCCGCGTTGCCGGTCCTTACGCGGTATCCGGCTGGATCAAAGTTTTTCCCTATACCGAATACGTGGATGGCCTGCTGGACTACCCGGAGTGGTGGCTGGGTAGTGATGGCGGCGAATGGCACAAATTCAAAGTCATCGAAGGCGAGGTTCACGGGGGCGTGTTGGTGGCGTCGCTTGAACGATGTGCGGACCGTGACGCGGCTGCGCGGCTGAAGGGATTGAAAATTGCCGTTCCCCGCGGGCTATTGCCGGCATTGCCGGAGAGCGGCGAGGAAGGTTATTACTGGTCGGATCTCATCGGACTTGCGGTCATCAATTTGCAGGGCGAGGTGTTGGGAACGGTGACAGGGTTGCTGGAAACTGGGGCGAACGATGTGCTCCAGGTGCAAATCCCGGGAGAAACCGAAAGGCTGATACCTTTTATTGATCAGGTAATCCTCAAAGTGGATCTGGAGGCGGACAGGATTACGGTGGATTGGGGTCTGGATTACTGACTATGACGATCGATTTCGACGTTATCACCCTGTTCCCCGAAATGTTCGACGCTATAACCAGGTATGGGGTAACCGGGCGGGCGAATGAAAATGCCATTTATCGCCTACATACCTGGAACCCACGGGAATTTACCGAGGACAATTATCGCAGGGTAGATGACCGGCCCTATGGCGGCGGACCCGGCATGGTAATGCTGGCGGAACCCCTGGAAAAAGCGATTACCGCTGCCAGGGAAAGGCAGAGAGCCTGCGGTATCAGCAACACGAAGGTAATTTATCTGTCACCTCAGGGAAGACCGCTGAACCAGAATGTGGTGATGGAGCTAAGCAAATTGCCCGCGTTGGTGCTGCTGACAGGCCGTTATGAAGGAGTGGATGAGCGGTTGATCGAACGCCAGGTGGACTATGAAATTTCCATTGGAGATTATGTCCTTTCCGGCGGCGAACTGGCGTCCATGGTACTCATGGATTGTCTGGTGCGGCAGTTGCCCGGCGTATTGGGAGATCCGGAATCGGCGAACCAAGATTCATTTACAGCAGGATTGCTGGATTTTCCCCACTACACCCGGCCGGAGATTTACCAGGGAAGCGTGGTGCCCGAGGTTTTATTGTCTGGAAATCACGCCAGGATTGAACGCTGGCGGTTACAGCAATCACTCGGAAGGACATGGTTAAGGCGGCCTGACCTGCTGGCATTGAGAATGGAGAAGGGCCTTACGACGGAAGAGCGGAAGTTGCTGGAAGAATTCCAGCACGCATACGAAGCGAATTGAGCGCCAATTGGAAAGTTACCGAAACGTACGGAATATAAGGCAAGGAGTCAAGAAATGAACCTGATCGAGCAACTTGAAAGCGAAGAAATCAGCCGTCTGGGCAAGACAATTCCCGATTTTGCCCCTGGAGATACGGTCATCGTCAACGTCAAGGTGGTGGAAGGAGACCGTAAACGCATTCAGGCGTACGAGGGCACTGTCATTGCCAAGCGTAACCGAGGGCTAAACTCGGCCTTTACGGTGCGCAAGGTTTCCAGTGGTGAGGGAGTGGAAAGAACTTTTCAGACGTATTCTCCCCTGATTGCGAGCATAGAAGTCAAGCGCCGCGGTGCGGTTCGTCGCGCCAAGCTTTATTATCTGCGCGATCGATCCGGCAAATCTGCCCGCATTCGCGAAAAACTGCCGGCTCGCGCTTCAGCAAAGAAGGCAGCAAACGAAACACAGAAAGCCGAGCAGGCCTAAGCCGGCTTCAAGGAACCGCTGAGCAGATCCTCTGCGGCTCCTTTCTGCACAAGATGCTCGTGGAGCGCCTTGTGCACGCTACTCTCGTTCATGCTCTCGAGTGCTACTCGACGTCTCTCGTCATTTGGGATTGCTCCGGAACCCGGCAAAGGTAGCGGCGGTAGAATTGTCAAGGCGGCATGCGCTGGAGCATAGGGATCCACCGCATTCGGCCATCGAATTCCGGTAATGGTTATGGGATGAGGTTAAGGCTGAAAGCCTTAACCGCGCGCTCTGCCTGTCAGCACTTAATTCTGCTTCGGCTGCGGCTTGTTTTCGATTTCCTTGTACCAGATATCATAAACCTCATCGGGCCAGAGCGATTTGATCCAGACTATCACGTCCCCGATCTGCTGGTCTGTCAGCTTTCCCTTCCAGGCAGGCATGGCGCCATCCACACTGCCGTCCTGAATCATTTTTTCCAACGTTTCAGTGGAGTGGTGCCAGGCGTGAGCGCTGCCATCCAATGGCGGTGGAGGATACCGGCCATCCGGTCCCGGAGTACGCCAACCCGGTGTAGCCTCGCCTTTCGGTCCGTGACAACTCGCGCAATTTTTTCGGTAGACCTCTTCGCCGCGCTTGAGTCTTTCCGGTGCCAGTTTGCGTGCTGCAAGATTTTTAGGCTGCTCCACCGTGGCAGGGACAGGTGAGGGGGATTCGGCCGGAGCTGCGCCAGACTCGGTAGCAGGCGGTGCCTCGGGAGGTGCGGACGGTGCCTCGGGTGCAGCAGGGGGCGGCGTGGTTGCCGGAGTGGTTGCGGGTGGCGAGGCGGGCTGCTTCGGCTCGCCGCACCCCGCGATCAGTCCAATCACCATACTTCCGAAGAGCACTAATCGCATGTTCATGATTGTCCGGCTCTCATGCCTGTCGCTTTTCCGGTTACCACTGCGGCTACTGACCAGAATGCCGGGACCCGAAAGCTTCTCATTGTATACGCCGCTATCGCTCGATATCTGAAACTCCTCATTTGAGTCTCATCACAGATGTTTTCGGATCAGAGGGAAGGTGACGGCTGTAAACCGATGTGTCACCCTGTTTATTAATCAGAAGCACGTCGTACGGATCGTTACGCTCGCCTTCCATCCCAGGGGAACCATGCGGCATGCCGGGAGCAGTCAGGCCGACGGCGCGGGGACGCTCCCTGAGAAGCCGTTTAACATCTTGTGCAGGCACGTGTCCTTCAATTGCATAGCCGTCAACCAGCGCGGTGTGACATGAACCGAGCGTAGGGGAAATGCCCGCCCGCTCCCGGGCTTCCTTGTTGCCTACATCATGCGTGTTCACGGTAAATCCATTGGCACGCATATGATCGACCCACTTTGCGCAGCACTTGCAGGTGGAACTTTTGTAAACGTCAACCGTGGTTGCGGAAGCATAAGCGCCGCCCGCAAAGACAGTGAACATGATTCCAACTAATACTGCATGTTTCGATATTTTCATTTGGCTCCTACTGTGATTGTGCCTTTCATACCTGGAAAATTCATCCCTTTGAAGTGGCCGGGCAGCGGGCAGGCAAAATCCACTTTACCCGCTTCCGTGAAATGCCACACCAGCTCCCCGGTTTTACCTGGATCGATCGTGATCATGTTGGGTTCGTCCGGGTGCGCATGGTCGGGGTGCCTTTTCATCATTTTACCATGCTTATCAATTTCTTCCGCGGTGCCGATCATCATCTCGTGCTTTTTCTTGCCTTCGTTCTTGACCCGAAATTTTATTGTTTCACCTTGTTTTACGTTGATCTCGGCAGGCTTGAAGCGGTTGTCCACTGCAGTTATTTCCACCGTCCGGGAAACCTGGCTGGGGTCGCCCGGCTTTCCTATGGCTTCCGATTCCTCCTGAGCAAGGGCGCCGATTGAAGCCAGGCTGAAGCTTAAAGCAGATGCGATCAGAAGCTTCTTCATGAGATTTTCTCCTTTCTGTACGAGATTCTGCTGGGCCCTCTTCAAACATCTATTTTTTTACTTATTGCGAATCCAATATAGCAAAGAAAATACTTATCAGCGCGATAGACTGAAAAAGCAGTTTTGGAGTTCCATTTCCCCCGGTTGCATATGATCGACTGCTTATCGCTTATCGCTTATCGCTTATCGCTTATCGCTTATCGCAACCATCCCTTGCGCTTGATATATATCAG
>DATEEZ010000242.1:0-13803 GCA_035280905.1 Nitrosospira sp. | reverse complement strand
TGGCCGTGCGCATGTCCGGTTTCGCCTTCAGCAGTCGAACGGAAAACCACTGCAACATCGTTTTGCCCTTCCACATCCGCTTTGTTTGCGAAGTAGAGATAACGCCGGTTCGCCTGCGATTCGCCGGCAAAAGCCGCTTTCAAATTTTCCTCGGTTTTGGTTCCTTTGAGTTCCATCATTCCCCTCCTGTAATCAAATTGCCATAAATAGGGTTTTCCGCCGACGCGGCCAGATATGCGATTCGAATGAATCAGGACCCGTATGCATCAGCTCGTTAACCCTATGAGACTATCGAAGGCCACTTGAGTTGTCAACCGCTGATATGCGTTCTTTATATTCTTCCGCCCTTCCTTCCAGTGCGAATCGGGTTGGAAATTCAAGTAAGCAGGTTTTGCGGCTTGCCCACCACCCAGGCTTCGATATTGTCGATCAACTGATCGGCAAGAAAACGCATGGCCTCGGTAGAAGCCCAGGCGACGTGGGGCGTCAGGATGAAGTTGGGACGGCGCAGTTCAAGCAGTGGATTTCCGTTTCTGGGAGGTTCCGTCGTCAGCACGTCGAAACCGGCGCCGGCGATAGTTCCATCGTTCAGGGCCTGGACCAGCGCCGCCTCATCCACCAATCCTCCTCGCGCGGTGTTGATGAGCAATGCGCTGCGCTTCATCTTGCGCAATTCATTCAGGCCAATCAGGTTTCGGGTAGCGGGTGTCAGTGGGCAATGCAGCGAGAGGATGTCGGATTCCGCAAGCACCTGATCGAAGGGGGTGAGGACCACGTCTTTCTTCTTCGGTGACTCATGATAGGCAAACAGCACTCGCATGCCGAATCCCTGCGCAATGGCGGCAGTGCCCCGCCCAATCGTGCCTTCGCCGACAATACCGATGGTGGCACCAAACAACTCACTGATCTCATGAGTAAACAGGCAAAACTGCTCCGATTTCTGCCACCTTCCCTGCTCGATCTCCTGCCGGTAAGCAAAAAGATTTCTGCGTAGCGCGAGCACCAGGGCAAATACATGTTCAGGTACCGTATGAATTGCATAATTCCGGATATTCGCCACCGCAATACCGCGCCTGTTACAGGCTGCAATATCAACAGCGTCATATCCGGTGGCCGCAATAGCGACCATTTTTAGCTTTGGCAATTGCGCCAGGGTCTCCTCGCTCAACCCTACCTTGTTGATGATTGCTATGGTTGCGTGCTGTAAATGCGACACCACCTGGTCAGGTGTCGTTTTGGCGTATTCCTCATACGTGTGCTCGAAATTTGGCCGGCGCACTTCCACCTTCAGGGAATCCCTTTCCAGAAAAACGACGTGATGATTCATGTTCATTTCCCTCTTGTGTGAAATTTGTATAGGAAACCGGATTTCCGGGGTCAGTACCGGCGGAACCGGCAGAACGGCATGGGCGGTATTACTCTCGGTTCATTCTCGCTGAAAAAAGACTGGCCGAAACGATCATTGCTCCGCCGGCCCATTCCCTCAGCGTCATGGCTTCATCGGTCAGGAAATAAGCTGCAACCGCCGCCACGACCAACTCGAACAGCATAATCACGATAGCCTGGTTCGCAGGGGTATGGGTAAGCCCGTATTGCACGACCAGACTCAGGGCAAATACCGTCAACCCCACCAGCAGCAGGAGCAGAAACGTATCGGTGGAAGCATCGACCGGTACAGGCAGGCCGGGCAGGAACAGACTGTAACCGAATGCCACCAGCGCAACTCCCACCCATACCGAAACCGATTTTAATTGAACATCATGATACTGGTCTTTTCTGCTCAGGACGTTCGCCAAAGCGAACATGAAACCAGCGGATATTCCCATCCAGTCGGCATAGGAGGAAGGTAGTAAGCTGCCTTCCGGTTGCCATAACATAATTATCGCACCCACCAAAGAAAAAGCGATAACCAGGTAGCCGTGCACGCTTAACACCTCACCCAGCAGGAAGCGCGCGAACACGATGGTCCATAGCGGCGAAAGGTAAAATAACAGCATGACCCGCATGATTTCGCCATGGAGCACACCAAGAACGTAAGCGAGGTTGGCCCAGCCTGCGGACAATCCTATTCCGACAAGCAGGCAGGTTTCCCTGTCAAGTATGCGTAAGGTGCGTAATTTGCTCCGGAATACGGCCAGGCCGAGCAGCAGGGCGACAAGGTAGGTAATAACGGTTGCAGCCGGCCCGCTTACCCCGGCCCGGTCCAGTAATCGGTAGGGATACCACAACAGACCCCAGATCGTGGCGCCCACAAGCAGGGCAACAATCGGGAAAGCGCTTTGTCCGCCTTGGCTATATTGTTTATTTTGCTTTGTGAGCAAGAGAGTGCCCTCTTATAATCCTGCTTCGATCAATAACTCAACCTGGGGAATAGAACTTCCTTCCCATCGTCTTAAATTGAATCCCAATCTGAACCGCCTGCAACCATACCCTTTTGAGAAGCTCACCAAGCTATTTGAAGGAATCGAGCCTGCATCGGCTTTTACGCCAATCAGCCTCCACATCGGGGAGCCCAAGCATTCGACTCCGGATTTCATTCGCCAGGCCTTGACGGAAAAGCTGGTGAAGATGGCGCACTATCCGGCAACTCTCGGGGCACGATCCCTGCGTGCCAGTATCGGCAAATGGCTGATGCAGCGCTACGGCCTGCCGGCAATCGATCCCGATACCGAAATCCTGCCGGTCAACGGCAGCCGCGAAGCATTGTTTTCTTTTGCGCAGGCAGTGATCGATTCTTCCAAGTCCGATGCAATTGTAATTTGTCCGAACCCGTTTTATCAGATATACGAAGGCGCTGCCTTGCTTGCGGGCGCAACGCCTTGTTTCCTCAATACCCTGCCCGAGAATGATTTTTCGCTCGATTATGCTCAGTTACCGGATGAAATATGGGCGCGCACACAACTCGTGTATGTCTGTTCGCCCGGCAACCCCACTGGACGGGTAATGTCGATGGACGAATGGCGCCATCTGTTCGAGCTTTCGGATCGTTATGGATTTGTCATTGCGTCGGATGAGTGTTACTCTGAAATCTATTTTGATGAAGCCTCTCCTCCGCTGGGCGCACTCCAGGCCGCCCACCGTCTGGGCCGGGAACGCTTTCCCCGGCTGGTCGTATTCAGCAGTCTTTCCAAAAGATCGAACGTTCCCGGCATGCGCTCAGGATTTGTTGCCGGAGATGCGGCAATACTGAAAAAATTCCTGCTCTACCGCACCTACCACGGCAGCGCGATGAATCCGGCGGTGCAGGCGGCCAGCGAGGAGGCGTGGAATGATGAAGTTCATGTTGTCGAAAACCGCCGCCTCTATCGCGAGAAATTCAAAGCAGTTATCAAATTACTACAGAGTACGCTACCGGTTTCGCTGCCTGACGCGGCTTTCTACCTATGGCTGAAAATACCGATAAATGACGTCGAGTTCGCCCGGCAGCTCTATCGCGATTATAATGTCACGGTTTTGCCCGGCAGCTTTCTGGCGCGGCGTGCCCATGGGATTAACCCCGGCGAAAATTTTGTCCGGATTGCGCTGGTGGCATCGGTGATGGAATGCGCCGCTGCTACCGAGCGGATAAAGAAACTGGTATCCAGCCTGTAGTCTATAGAGCAGCGATATATCAACAAGAAATCGAAGGAAGATCATGGATCAGCTCCAAAGCACGATTGAAGAAGCGTTTGAACGGCGCGCCGAGATTACACCACGTAACGTCGAAGCCAAGCTCAAGGAATCCATTACCCAGGTACTGGAGATGCTCGACAGTGGCAAACTGCGGGTGGCCGAAAAAACAGACGGTGAATGGAAAACCCACCAATGGATAAAAAAAGCCGTGCTGCTGTCTTTCCGCATCGAGGACAACAGCTTCATCAAGGGGGGATTTTCCAATTATTTCGACAAAGTACCTTCCAAGTTTGCAGATTACAGCTCTCGTGATTTTCGTAACGGGGGCTTCCGCGTGGTGCCTCCCGCCGCGGTGCGCAAAGGTGCTTTCATTGCCAGCAATGTCGTGCTGATGCCCTCCTACGTCAATATCGGTGCATATGTAGATGAAGGCACCATGGTCGACACCTGGGCTACTGTGGGTTCCTGTGCGCAGATTGGAAAAAATGTGCATCTATCCGGCGGCGTTGGAATTGGTGGCGTGCTGGAGCCTGTTCAAGCCAATCCTACCATCATCGAGGACAACTGCTTCATTGGCGCGCGCTCGGAAGTCGTGGAAGGCGTGATCGTTGGCGAAAATTCTGTGATTTCGATGGGCGTATACATCGGCCAGAGCACCAGGATTTATGACCGCGAAACAGGTGAAATCAGCTATGGCCGTATCCCACCCGGTTCCGTCGTCGTTTCCGGCAGCCTGCCTTCTGCCGACGGCAAATACAGTCTCTATTGTGCAGTCATTGTGAAACAGGTAGATGCCAAGACACGGGCGAAAACGGGTATCAATGAGCTGTTAAGGGGAATTTAACAGCCGGAATTTAACACCCGATTCTCATCCACACCAAAGCCTCTTTTCAGGAATTGCTCCATGCTCAACGACACACTGGCTCTCGCGCAAACGCTGATCGCCCGCCGCTCTCCGACCCCGTTCGACAACGGATGCCAGGAAATCCTGATCGATCGCCTGGAAAAAATTGGCTTCAACATTGAAAGAATACGCTGCGGCGAGGTCGATAATCTGTGGGCTAGGCGCGGAACGGGAGCACCGCTGATTTGCTTTGCCGGCCACACTGATGTCGTGCCAACCGGCCCACTGGAAAAATGGGAAAGTGATCCATTCGATCCCGTCACTCGAAATGGCAGGCTATATGGGCGCGGCGCCGCCGACATGAAAGGATCAATAGCAGCATTCATCACTGCGATTGAGGCTTTCGTTGCGAAGCATCCTGACCACAATGGCTCGATTGCGCTCCTGATCACATCGGATGAGGAAGGTATTGCGGTAGACGGTACTGTACGGGTGGTGGAAGCCCTCAAGGCGCGCAATGAACTGATCGATTATTGCATCGTCGGGGAACCGACCTCTGTCGACAAACTCGGCGATATGATCAAGAACGGCCGGCGCGGCTCCCTGTCCGGAACATTAACCGTGAAAGGTATACAGGGCCATATTGCCTACCCTCACCTGGCCAAAAACCCCATACACCTGGCGGCTCCCGCCATTGCCGAACTGGCTAATACGAAGTGGGACGAAGGCAACGAATATTTTCCCCCTACTACCTGGCAGATTTCAAATATCAATGGGGGTACAGGCGCAACCAACGTAATTCCTGGCGAAGTAACGATACTGTTCAATTTTCGTTTCTCCACCGCTAGCACAGTAGAATCACTTAAAACCCGAGTGCACGAAATTCTCGACCGGCATAGCCTTGAATACGACTTGCAATGGGAAAATTCAGGCAAGCCTTACCTCACCCCAAGGGGCAGCCTCGTCGATGCGGCAAGTGCCGCCATTCGCACTGTGACGGGCATCGAGCCTGAGCTTTCCACCTCGGGCGGAACCTCGGACGGCCGCTTCATCGCCGACATCTGCCCGCAAGTGGTGGAGTTGGGACCGCGGAATGCAACCATTCACAAGATCAACGAATACGTCGAGGTTGCGGATCTGGAACAGTTGCCACAGATTTACCAGCTCACGATGGAAAGCTTGTTGCTGAGATAAAAAGAAAAATAGAGCAGAGCCTTCTGACTCTATTTTTCTACGGGCAGGACTGACCTGGAGGCACACACACATCATCGCACTGCCCGCTGTCACAGCTACCGCAGCATCTCCAGCCGGGGGGCAGCACTGCTGCGGGGGCGGATATACCACCTGGCAACCAGTCTACGTTGCTGCGGAATGATCCTGGGTGATGCAACGTCCGCAAAAGCTGCATGAGCAGCACGATAAATATTGCGTGCCATGTACATGGACGCCTCTGCGTTAAATCCTGGCATATTCACGGTGTTCATTTCTTGCCTCCTTCCAGTTAACGTCTATAGTACGGTTGACATTTCCCCTTTCGAATATTTTCAAGCGATTAAAAGATAGACATTAAACCAGGGAGTAATCCGTTCGATTGCACACGGATAGGGTGACATAGATCATCAGGATCACTTTTCTCATGGAGAAGAATGAATGTTCATTGAAGCCAAAAACCAGCTCCAGACTATCCGCGACGTACTGCGTTTCGCCGTAAGCCGCTTTAACGATGCGGGACTTCATTTTGGCCATGGCTCTGCCTCAGCGTATGATGAAGCAGCTTATCTCATTCTCCACACGCTGCATCTTCCACTTGACCAACTGGAACCGTTTCTGGACGCCCGCCTCCTCCCGGCCGAGCTGGAGTTGGTCTTAAAAATAATCGAGCGCCGTGCAACAGAAAAAATTCCCGCTGCCTATCTGACCAAAGAAGCCTGGCTGGGAGATTTCCGTTTTTATGTGGATGAACGCGTAATCGTACCGCGCTCCTTCATTGCGGAATTGCTGCGGGAACAACTTGCGCCCTGGATAGAAGAGCCGGAAGAAGTTTATTCCGCATTGGATCTATGCACGGGCTCCGGATGTCTGGCAATACTGCTTGCGCATACGTTTCCCAATGCAGCGATCGATGCGACAGATATTTCAGCTGATGCCTTGCAGGTTGCTGGAAAGAATGTGGCGGAGTATGGCCTGGAAGATCGGATCGATCTTATTCAGTCGGATCTATTTGCGGCATTGGCAGACCACCGCTACGATCTTATTGTCAGCAATCCGCCCTATGTCAATGCGGAAGCAATGGCTGCGTTGCCGGCGGAATATCGCCATGAGCCGCAGAGTGCACTTGCCAGTGGCGAGGACGGACTGAGGGCGACAAAGGTAATATTACGGGACGCAGTAAATTATTTGACCGATGATGGCATGCTCATTGTCGAAATCGGCCATAACAGGGAAGCCTTGGAGCATGCCTTTCCCGATACACCATTTACCTGGCTGGAAACCAGTGCCGGTGACGAATTTGTTTTCCTGCTGAAGCGGAATCAGCTGCCCGGCCATTAGGCTTTGTAACTGACCAGTTCCAGCAGGCGTCCTATCTCTGCCTCGTTCAATTCCATCGACTTTCCCCGTTTCAAACGTGAGGGCAGGTTGATAGGGCCAAAACGAACCCGCATCAGGCGGCTCACCGTCATTCCCACCGCTTCAAACATCCGGCGCACTTCGCGATTCCTGCCTTCCTTCAATATCACGCGATACCAGTGGTTGGACCCCTCACCCCCTTCATCCGACAGGTAATCGAACTTGGCCACACCATCCTCCAGCTCGACACCCGAGGTCAGCAACGTTGCCTGCTCCGGCGTCAGCCTTCCGATGATCCGCACCGCGTACTCGCGCTCGACTTCAAAGCGGGGATGCATGAGCCGGTTTGCCAATTCCCCATCTGTAGTGAAAATCAGCAGTCCGCTAGTGTTGTAATCCAGCCTGCCAATAGCAATCCATTTGGATGACCTCAACTGCGGCAGTTTGTCGAAGACCGACGTCCGGCCTTGAGGATCATCGCGGCTGACGATTTCCCCCTCCGGCTTATGATAGAGCATGACGCGGGGCAGACGGCGGGCGGATCTGAAGTGAATGACGCGCTTCCCTACCCTCACGACATCTCGAGCGTCGATCCGGTCCCCCACCTGCGCAGTCTTTCCGTTGATCGTCACCTGTCCGCTGGCGATTAATTCCTCCATTTCGCGCCTCGAACCCAATCCCGCCTGCGCCAGCACCTTGTGCAATTTCTGTGTAACGAGTTGAATGGAGGTGGAACCCGCGGCAGAGTGAGTTGCTGCCGCTGGTTTTATTGATCCCTTTGGCCGGTCTCGTGCAGGCGACTGGAGTGATTTGGGTGAGCCCGGCGGAGTTGGCGAGCGCGGAGATTTGGCAATCGTCCCTGAGCGGCGCTGTCTGGCTGCGTTGGGTGATTGCGATGGCTTGGTTTTCATCGCAACCCCAATTTCAAGCCTTCCAATTTCCAGTTTCCCACGCTAACGAGTGCTCGGATGGGACGAGAAAAACTTGTACTGTTTGCACTGAATTCTTCGTCTCCCGCTCGCGCTGAGCCTTCGACAGGCTCAGGCCATGCTTGTCGAAGGGTAAGCCAATAAAAAGGCGGCATAAGATAGGGTGAATATTCCCGAAATAAATGCTACTTGACTTCCCTGCGCTCGAGGACCGCCTGCGCCAGGGTACCGCTATCCACATGCTCCAGTTCCCCGCCCACTGGCAATCCCCGGGCGATGCGCGTAACTTTCAAGCCCTTGTTCTGCAGCATCTCACCGATATAATGTGCGGTAGCTTCACCTTCCACGGTAAAATTGGTAGCAAGAATGACTTCCTTCACCGCACCATCCTGGGTACGCTTTAAAAGGCGATCAAGATTGATTTCCCGAGGGCCGATGCCATCCAGGGGTGAGAGCCGCCCCATCAACACGAAGTACATGCCTTTGTAGCAATGTGCCTGCTCCATCATCAGCAAATCGGCAGGCATCTCCACCACGCACAGCAAGGCAGAATCTCGCCGTTGAGAACTGCATAACTCGCATACGACCTCTTCGGTAAAGTTATTGCATTTTTCGCAATGCCTGACATGTTGCAGGGCGTAGTCGAGTGAATCGGCAAGGCGGCGAGCACTCTCCTGGTCGCGTTGCAACAAATGATACGCCATGCGCTGTGCTGACCGGGGACCGACACCGGGCAAGCAGCGTAACGCACTGATCAGTTCGTCGAGACTATGCGGAGCGTTCACTCAAACGTAAAATTACTCAACAGAACCAGGAGTTGCGGAATCGCGTCAGCCTGGAATTCACGTTAGAATGGTAGTTTCATTCCCGGCGGCAGGCTCAAACCGGAGGTAAATCCTGCCATTTTTTCCTGAGTGGTTGATTCCACCCGCCGCACCGCATCGTTCACCGCTGCGGCGATCAAATCTTCCAGCATCTCCTTATCGTCTCCCATGAGACTGCTGTCAATGCTGACACGCTTGACATCGTAACGACACGTCATCACGACTTTCACCATACCTGCGCCGGATTGGCCCTCAACTTCTATCGAAGCCAGTTTCTCCTGCATGGCTTTCATGTTCTCCTGCATCTGCTGAGCCTGTTTCATGAGGTTGCCCAAGCCGCCTTTCATCATTTTTACCTCCACTATTGAATAGGTTTGATCGAGGAAACGATCAGTTTTGCATCGAAATTTTCAACGAGTTCGCGCACGAACGGATCGGACTCGATCGCTGCGATTGCCTGCGATTGCTTCTCCTGCTTTTCGCGATTCTCCTGCTCTGCGGGACTTAGACCGTTAACGATTCCCACTGAAAACTTTAGTCGCACCGGCTTACCAAGATACTCCCTCAGGGCAGCTTGCAGCCTGTCCTGATAGGTCTTGTCCAGCAAATGTTTATGGAGTTCCGGTACGCAAAATTCTATTTCATTCTCGGAAAAACTCTTCACCTCGCAATACTGAGCCAGCATTCTGGTCAATCCGCTTACCTTTAGTTGGCCAACTATGGTAATCCAGCTATGACTGAAAGACTCTACCGCGCCCGGCTTTACCGACACCGGATCGTGCCCCGGCGAGTCCGACAATCCTACCCGTTGCCTCGAATCGCTAGCGGAGGCATTCCCGGGCGCCCTCCCTTCCTCGGTGTTCCCTTCCTTTTCCACCCCCGTTCGCCCTGAGTACTTCGTCTCCGTTCGCCCTGACTTCTGAGCCGATCGAGGGGTCGAAGGACCAACCCCATCCCCTGACTTTGAAGGCGAAGAACCTGAAGTCCCCCCGCCCTTGCCTGCTTCCCCTCCGGGCAGGAAATCCTCCGGAACGAAAGCCAGCATACGCAGCAGAGTCATGGTGAAGCCCGCATACTCATCCGGCGCCCGACCCAGGTCCTCGCGCCCATGTATGGCAATCTGATAAAACAGTTGTATATCTTCTGGCGCGAATGTTTTCGCCAGCTCGAAAACCCGATGCCGCTCCGGTTCATCCTCGCCAATTGCTGCTGGCACGATTTGCGCCAGGGTCAGACGGTGCAGCAGTGTCGCCAGATCCTGCAAGGCGGTGTCAAACGAGAGACTGCGAGTTTCCATCGCATCGGCGATTGCAAGCATTCGTACACCGTCTCTTTGCGCCAGCGCCTCCACCAGATCAAACAGGTACCCCTGATCGATAGCGCCAAGCATATCGCGCACACCTGCTTCTTCAATCTTCCCCTCACCAAAAGCGATAGCCTGATCCAGAATACTCAAGGCATCGCGCATGCTGCCCTGCGCCCCCCGCGCCAATAACTGCAGCGAAGTTGCATCATAAATTATATGTTCCTGCTCGAGCACATGCTTGAGGTGTGAGACGATCAGCGGAAACGGAATCTGCTTGAGGTTGAATTGCAGGCACCGAGACAAAACCGTTACCGGAATCTTCTGCGGATCAGTGGTAGCAAGTATGAATTTGACATGTTCCGGCGGCTCTTCCAGCGTTTTCAGCATAGCATTGAAAGCCGATTTGGAAAGCATGTGCACTTCATCAATGATATACACCTTGTAGCGCGCAACGGTGGGAGCGTACAGTGCGTTTTCCAGCAGCTCGCGCATTTTCTCCACCTGGGTATTGGAGGCGGCGTCCACTTCGATCAGGTCAACAAAACGCCCACTGTCAATTTCGATACAAGCAGAACAGATTCCGCAAGGTTCCGGTGTGACTCCTATCTCGCAGTTGAGCGCTTTTGCCAGGATGCGCGCTATGGTCGTCTTGCCGATACCGCGCGTACCCGTAAACAGATATGCATGATGTAAACGCTTCTGTTCAAGTGCGTTGGTAAGTGCGCGAACAACGTGATCCTGTCCAGTGAGCTCGGAAAAACGTCGGGGACGCCATTTGCGGGCAAGGACTTGAGTCTGGGAGGACACGCTATGTCGAGAATCGGATCGGCGAAACGGTTATTTCAGATTTTCAGGCTGAGGCCTAACTGAAAGGGTATGAATTATTGAAGCGTGCAGTTATGGAGGGTGGAATTACTCATCCGACTCCACCCCCACTGCATAAAAGGGTGGCGAGCCTGACCCCCGGCACTTGCAAAAAATAGCTGTGGCTGCTTCCTTCCGGACCTGACCAGGTTCACTACCATGCAATGCGGGGAGGCCCGCCATAAAGCTAAAGAAAAAATTAAAAAAGCACAATCCCTGCAAATTGAGAAATTGTGCGTATCCGTAACTACGCTATTTTGCCCGGTCTCGAAGCCTACGTCTACTCCCAAGCGGCGAGTGCCAGCCTCAATTGGGGTGCTTCGGGAAAAGGGAAATTCTACCCACGTGGCGGCCACTTTTCAGGTAACGCATGAGACCGTAACCGGCTTTTCGATAACTGAGTCTGAATCACCGGCTTCCCTGCACATCCTTATATAGCAAGGATAGCTATTCGTGCGAGGATTTGGACATCTCTCCCCTCCTAAAAAATCCCTCTTTCCCTCTTGGAAACCGGAACAATGTTCCCGTATAGTATGAATCGTGCAGCAACCGATTTCCAAGCCAAATCAAGAGGAGAAATAAAATGGCAGCAACCAGAAGCTACAAAATCATCTTCGCCAATAATCAGGGGTCGTTTGCGGTAAACGCGCTGGCCCTAGCGTGCGACGGCTCGTGGCGAGATGCGGTCCAGCGTTACAACGGTAAGCATGATCTGGCGTTTATCGACGTGAAAGAAGAGAACGCGGCACACCTGGAGGAAATGCTAGAGCAGGACGACAATGTTCTCTCCTACTTATGTACGGATCATTAAAAAGAGATGACCCCTGCCGAAATCCGCGAAACCCGGCAATTGCTCAGGCTGACGCAGCCCCAGTTTGGAAAACTCCTGCACGCCACAGAACGCACTGTGCGCATGTGGGAGAGCGGGCAACGTAACATGGCGCCAGCAACGCAAGACCTGCTCCAGCGCATCATGACTGAGCGCGGGCTTGAACATACTCTCTCTGCTCCCGCTCTACCGCCTGGCACTGAGTCTCGCCTTCCTGGATCAGGGCATTCCTGATCTTGCGGCCCACATCTAATCGCTTCTTCCTTCGTGCTCGACGTGGCAGTCTGAGCTTCAGCTCCTTTGCTGCGAGAGGATCGGTTTACTTGCTCGATTCCAGCTGAACCGCTTTCACACCCTCTTGCACTGCTTGTTCGCCGCCGTGACAACTGCATCACGCGACTCAGCGATCTTCGCGCCCGTACGCCAGCTATCAACCGCCCATCCGCTACCGAAGCCAACCAGAAAAGTTCCGGCCACAACCACAACCTGGAGGGCAGCACTAGTGAACATTCAGCGAATCCCAATCAGAGCAGTAGCTAGCGCCGCTGTATAGCTAACAGCCATAGGAAACAGATAATTTTTTGGTTTTCACGGGTATAAAAAGCCCACGTCTTAGTGGGTTTAGGGAAACCCACACAAAACCTTTCATCCGCTTCACATAAATTTTAGGGCGGCATTATTAGAATTAATCGCCCTCTCTCGAAGGCTTTCCCCTATTAGCAGATCCAATTATGCCCAAATTTGTGCCTTACATTCGAAATCAGGATGGCTCAATTGAGCGTATCAGCGACGCTATCTTCGAATCCTATCATGGTGAGATGAAGCCTTATTTATTTGAGGAGCAGTTAATAGGCTGGCCAGAGCCCAAGGTCTTCTGGGCGAAGGCAGGCGGTCCTAGTGTTGGCATCGCACCCCTCCGTTATTTACTTCTAGTCACACCTCAGCAAACCACAAACAAACCTTAATCGAGAGCAATAAAGAACCCGCATGTTAGCGGGTTTCAAAGTGAGTAACTCACAGTGGTCTATAGAATACTTCTATCACTGCTTCCCGAGAAAAACAAGGATTTTTCCTCTTCTATTCTTTATTTAAAACCAGCAAAACCTAGCAGAAAATTTAAAGTTCTCTGAGTAATAGCTGGAGTATGTTTATATGAGATCCTTGAAGATTCATCTAGACCACGATAGCTTTCGGCCATTTCTGATACTCCTCCACAAACATGGCCTTCCCTACATTGTGATTGACCATCGGCCGGACGCGCTCATGTCTTCTCTGTTCCTAGACATCCCGAAGTCAGTGGAAGTACTTGACCTTCTTTCACGAGTGATCACAGAGTTTATATCTCGAAAAAATAATAAAGCTGTTATTGTCATGAATGACAGACGAAGAATTAGCGCTTCGGGTCTGCCAGAACAAGAAATAGCCCTCCTTCTCACACATGCCGAGTGGATTAAGATAACCGGGCCAGAAATAGTGAAACACTTTGTTACCGCTCCGCAAGATCCCGCCTTAAAGCGAAGAAAGCAGCGTTTCTACAGCGGATAGAGGCAGTCCGTGGAATTACAGACTTTGGTCGCGGGTTTCCGCCAATACAATCTGAAAATTGATCTTCAATAGGAAAAGAACTGAAAATGGCAAGATCAATCTTCTCCATGGTTCCAAATGCGGAAGATTTGCTAATTATGGAACCAGAAGAAATAGCAGGAGTGATTCTCTCTTACATACACTCGCTGAGTGGGCAAGAAAAATTGCAGCTCAACAGGCATAATTTCAGCCTTCGTTACATGTATCAAGAATACCTGACGCGTATCACAAGCAAATCGCGAAAGTACTGCTGGAGGGCTGGCTATGGTCAGAGAGCGAGGGATTCATTGCCCCCAAAGCAGGGGATTGGTATTTTCTCACTAGAAGAGGCGCTAATGCTTAGCTCCCGAAGATGTGGATCACTATATAAAGGCGAACCTCTTGCCCAAAAAGCAACTTCATCCTCGGTGGTTGCCAAGAAGGTGGGCAACGTTCTTACGGGG
>DATEEZ010000241.1:0-9491 GCA_035280905.1 Nitrosospira sp. | reverse complement strand
ACATCGAGCTTGTAGGCGGCGGTATAGGAAAGATCGATGAGGCGATTGGAGAGGAAAGGTCCCCTGTCATTGACACGCACCACCACCGATTTTCCGTTCGCCATGTTTGTCACGCGTGCATAGCTCGGGATGGGGAGGGTGGGATGTGCAGCAGTCATGGCATACATATCATAGACCTCCCCCGACGCAGTCTTCTGCCCGTGATAGCGGCGGCCATACCAGGACGCCACTCCCCGCGCTTTATAGGGCTCGTGGCGCGTCATCGGCTTATACCGTTTTCCGAGCGCAGAGTAAGGCCGCATAGTGGAGGCGCGCAGGGGTTCTTCCTGGGGAACGGCGTCGGGAACCAGATGAAGATTGGCAGGCGGATTGTCGCCGGGACCATCATCCAGGTAATACCCGCCCTTCTTCTTGCCTTCAAACAGGGTGGAGACCGACGAAGGCTTCGTGTTCTTCTCCTCGCTCTTCTCCAGTTTGAAAAAGGTGCCGCAGCCGGGAAGGAAAACAGGGATGACTAACACAGCCACCCAGACGGCGCATCGACTTGTAATTGATTGTACAGGGGGCGGGCAGGCAGGGTCTGTATCCATAGGTATCACGTCTTAACGAGCTTCGGGTGAGTTTGGATACTCATCAAAATACCAAATCCCAGCAGCATTGTCACCATTGATGTGCCACCATAGCTGATCAGTGGCAGAGGCACCCCGACCACGGGCAGAATGCCGATGACCATGCCCATGTTGACGAAGATGTAGGTGAAGAAAGTCAGGGTTATGGAGGCGGCAATGAGGCGGGTAAACTGGGTTGGAGCGTTGGCGGCAATCACCATCCCGCGGGCGATGATGGCCAGATACAACAACAGCAGCAGCAAATTGCCGATCAGACCGAATTCTTCGGAAAATACCGCAAAGATGAAATCAGTGCTTCTCTCCGGGAGGAATGCGAGATGAGTCTGCGTGCCTTGCTGCCAACCCTTGCCCAGCACACCCCCGGAGCCGATAGCAATGGTGGATTGAATGGTGTGGTAGCCGGCCCCCAGTGCGTCTTGTGTGGGATCAAGGAGCGTCATGACGCGCTTGCGCTGATAATCATGCATCATGGACCAGAGCACCGGAAGGCTTGCACCAACTGCAACCGTTACCGACGCCATGATGCGCCAGGATAATCCGGAGAAGAACAGTACGTAAAATCCGCTTGAGGCAATGAGCAGCGCGGTTCCCAGATCCGGCTGGCGCAGAATCAATAGTACGGGAGCCAGCAGTAGCAGCGTTGCTACGCCGTAATCCCGCAGCCGCAAGGTTGCCTCGTGCTTGTCGAAATACCACGCCATCATGAGCGGCACGGCAATTTTCATCAATTCGGAAGGCTGGATGCGGGTTACGCCCAGGTTCAGCCAGCGTCTCGCGCCATTGTTGATCTCTCCGAACAGAGCGACGCAGAGCAGCAGGAAAAGGCCGGCCGCGTACAACGGCACAGCAATCCGCATGATATGCTCCAACGGAATGTTGGCGACCAGCCACATGATGCCAAGTGCGACCAGCATGTTGATTGCCTGACTCGTGACCCGTGCGCCATTGGCATCCGTTGCGCTGAAAAGCGTGATAAGCCCGATTGCCATCAACAGGAGAATTCCGCAAAGCAGAAAACCGTCAACGTAACGCGTCAGGTAGTGCCATGGGCGCAGCATAACGCTATCCATGCCCATCCTCCCCGTCCTGCTCGTGTTCCTCGTCCTCCTCATCTACCTGATCAACAGGCTGCGCAGCTGCTTCCTGGGGCACTTTGCCCAGCAAATAGTAATCCATCACCACACGAGCAATCGGTGCCGCCGCTGCACCGCCATGGCCGCCGTTTTCCACCAGTACGGACAATGCAATTTTTGGGTTTTCGGCGGGGGCGTAACTTACAAAAAGCGCATGATCACGATGTCGTTCATGGAGCTTGCTTTCCTCATACTTTTCTCCCTGTTTTACCCCAACCACCTGCGCGGTTCCCGTTTTCCCAGCAAAAGCATAAGCGGCGCCGGCGCCTGCGACCGCGGCCGTGCCGCCGGGACGGGTTACATCGACCAGCGCATTATGTACCGCCTTCAAATTGGCGGGATCGAGCTTGAGCCGATACAGCGGACTTCTGCCGAATTCACGAACGACGCGGTTATTGCTGTCCAGGACCTGTTTGACGAGGTGAGGGCGGAACGCCGTGCCGTTGCCAGCGAGAACAGCAGTCGCAAATGCCAGTTGCAGCGGAGTAGCCAGATTATAGCCCTGGCCAATTCCAACAGAAATCGTATCACCGCCAAACCATTTCTGATTATGCCGTTTCATTTTCCATGCCTGCGAGGGCAACAGGCCGGAGACTTCACCTTCGATATCGATCCCGGTCTTTTTCCCCAACCCGAACTGACCGGTAAAATTGTAGATATTATCTATCCCGAGGTCGTGAGCCAGGGAATAATAGTAGGTGTCGCAGGAGATAACGAGCGATTTGTGCAGATCAACGAGGCCGTGACCGCCGGCTTTCCAGTCCCGAAAACGATGCGAGCTTCCGGGCAGGCTGAAGTAGCCAGGATCGCTGATTGCGCTTCCCGGCCAACGCTTCTTGAGCTCCAGACCAGCCAGAGCCATGAAGGGTTTGAACGTCGAGCCCGGCGGGTACAATCCGCGCAAAGCACGGTTGTTCAGCGGCCGATCGATGGAGTTATTCAGCAAATCCCAACTCTCCGCGTCGATTCCGTCTACAAAAAGATTCGGGTCAAACCCCGGTCTGCTCACGAATGCGAGCACGTCTCCCGTTGCCGGTTCTATGGCGACAAGTGCGCCGCGCCGGTCGCCAAATGCCTTTTCCGCGACTTCCTGCAATTTGGAATCGAGCGACAGCTTGAGATTCTTGCCAGCGCTCGGCGGGGTGCGGGATATGACGCGAATTGCACGGCCGGCAGCATCGGTTTCCATTTCCTCGACTCCGGTGATCCCATGCAATTCCCTTTCGTAGCTTTGTTCGATGCCGATTTTTCCCATGTGCTGGGAACCGCGGTAATTGGCAAGTTCGCTATCAGCCTCCAGCCGTTCCAGATCCTTGTCATTGATGCGCCCTATGTAGCCCACTACATGAGACGCGAGCTCGCCTTTGGGATACTGGCGGAACGGCCGCGCCTTGATTTCCACACCCGGAAAGCGATAGCGGTTGGCGGCGAAACGGGCAACTTCCACGTCAGATAATCGCGTGCGAATAGGCAAGCTTTCGAATCTTCTGTTCTCCTCCATCAATTTCTTGAACCGCTTGCGGTCTCGCGCAGAGATCTCCACTACTGTCGTCAACTCATTGATGAGGCGCTCGAGATTCTTAATTTTGCTCGGAACAATTTCGAGAGTGTAGGCGGAATAATTATGAGCGAGCACGACGCCATTGCGGTCAAAAATCAGGCCGCGGTTAGGAACGATCGGCGCAATGGAGATGCGATTGGCTTCCGCCAGCGTGTGATAGTGTTCGCGCTGGGAAACCTGCAGGTAAAAGAAGCGTGCGAACAGCAGCAGGAAGAGCAGCAGCATGAAGCCGGCGCTTATCGCCAGCCGCAGGCGGAAATTGTGTAACTCACGCGAGTAGCTTCGAAGCTCGATTCTGTGATTCATCTTGCATCGGAAGCAGACCAGGGTTTCTGCGGCACCCTCAATATAGCTGAGAGAAGCGGCCACAGTAACATGCCGACAATGCTGCCAAGAAAGAAGTTCCAGCCGGGAAAAGGAGAACCGGCAAAGAGGCCGGCAAGAAGTATGACGATCTGTCCTGAAAGCAGAACCAGTCCTATCTGGGGAGATTGTTTATACCCGTCGAAGATACCCACGCGGTGGTGGAAGACCAGTGCCATGAACGCCATTACGCTGTACCCAAGCGCGTGTTGCCCGAAAGTGCTGGCATTGCCGAGATCCATGAACAGACCCATCCAGAATGCCATGCTGATGCCGACACGCTGGGGTTCGTTGATAAACCAATAGAGCATCACCAGCGCGACAAAATCTGGCTGCAGCGTCCGTGCAGCGCCTGTCAGCGGTACGAGATTCAGGAGTAGCGCAATGATCAGGCTAAGCATGATGAACCAGCCTTTGACAGGCAGCAGAATTTCATGCCTGGGAGAATTAGCGAGCGACATTGTCTTCTCGCTTCCTGGGGCGCGGTTTCATTTTGGTCGCTTCTGCGGGTGTTCCGGCACGAGGCACCTGCGTGGAAAGGATTAACAATTGCCGATTCTGGCTGACACCGGAAACAGGCGTGCAGGTGATGCGCGCAAAGATATAGTCGGGATTACGCTCGATCTGGGATACGACAGCAACAGGAAGCCCCGAGGGATAGACTCCATCTATTCCGGACGTAACCAGCACATCCCCTTCCTGAATGTCAGTGTTGATGGCCATATACCTCAGCTCCAGAGTCCCTTCCCTGCCTGTGCCTGATACGACGGAGCGCAGGCCGTTGCGTACCACCTGCACGGGAACCGAATGATCCCTGTCCGTGAGGAGAGTGACTTCCGACGCCAACGGATAATTGCGAGTAACCTGTCCCACTACGCCAATATCATCTACGACGACCTGGCCCGGCTCGATTCCGCTCCGGCTGCCCTTGTCAAGCAATACCTTGCGATTGAATGGATCGTGCGGCACACGCAGGATTTCCGCAACGGCCGCCTTGTTTTCCAAGCGTTGCGCGGCATTCAGGAGTTTGCGCAACTGGGTATTCTCGGCTTCCAGCGCCCGCAGCCGCAGGAGCTGGCCTTTGTCAACGAGATGCTGTTGCCTGAGATACACGTTTTCCTCCGCTATCTCGCTATGCTGAAAGAGTTCGCTCGCGGCATCGTACATCGACATGGGCACATGAGCCAGTTTCTGCAGCGGATAAACTATTACGGAGAAAACCTCCCGGACGCCGCTGAGATACTTGAATCGGCTGTCCAGTGCCATCAGGAGCAATGACAGCATGACAAAAAAAGCCGTCCGCGCCAGTAAACTGGGGCTGTGCCTGAAAAACCGGGGAGCGATTTCTATCATGTCCGAGGTTTGACGTTCCCGATTCTCAGATGTGGGTGGTTACAGCAGGTGAAGGCCAAGGGTAGCTCAATTGCAAAGGTTATCAGTCACTGGCGAATATGCCAACCAGTTGATCCATGTTTTCCAGTGCAATCCCTGATCCACGCACGACGGCAGTAAGAGGGTCTTCTGCGATGATGACGGAAAGTCCGGTTTCCTCCATAAGCAGCCGGTCGATGTCGCGAAGCAGCGCGCCCCCGCCCGTCAGCACCATGCCCTTTTCGGCGATATCTGCTCCAAGTTCAGGCGCCGTATGCTCCAATGCGGATTTGACAGCGCTTACAATGTTGTTCAACGGCTCGGTCAGCGCTTCAAGCACTTCATTGCTCGAAATGGTAAAGCTGCGTGGAATACCTTCTGCCAGATTACGCCCCTTGACTTCCAATTCGCGTACTTCCGATCCCGGAAACGCGGAACCGATTTCCTTTTTGATCAATTCGGCGGTCACTTCCCCGATCAGCATCCCATAATTGCGGCGAATGTAGTTGATGATGGCCTCGTCAAACTTGTCTCCTCCCACGCGTACCGAGTTCGAATAAACGACGCCGCCGAGAGAGATCACACCGACCTCGGTCGTGCCACCACCTATATCGACCACCATGGAGCCGGTGGCTTCCTCGACCGGCAGATTGGCACCGATGGCGGCTGCCATCGGTTCCTCGATCAATTCCACCTTCCGGGCGCCTGCCCCATAGGCGGCCTCGCGAATGGCGCGGCGCTCGACCTGGGTCGAACCGCAGGGCACGCAGATGACGATCCGGGGGTTGGCGGAAAAGAGCCGCGGAGGGTTTACCTTTCTGATGAAGTGCTTCAGCATCTGTTCCGTAACGGTGAAATCCGCAATAACGCCATCTTTCATCGGCCGGATGGCGGCGATGTTTCCGGGCGTGCGTCCGAGCATCTGCTTGGCAGCCAACCCCACTTGCTGGATGATTTTCTTGCCGTTGGGGCCTCCATCCTGGCGTATCGCTACCACTGAGGGTTCATTGAGGACAATGCCTTGGCCGCGCACGTAGATCAGAGTGTTCGCCGTTCCCAGATCTATTGCCATGTCGGTCGAAAAGTAACCCTTCAATACACTGTTATTTAAAAAATTGAGCATGATTTACGGAATCCGTTGCGGAGGATAGTGATTAAATGCAGGAGAAAAGAATCGGGCTATGATACTCTATTAGCTATTTGAATATAAGGGTTATAAAGGATTTAGCCGGAAATGTCTTTGTCTCTGGATGATGTGAAACGTGTTGCAAATCTGGCGCGCATAGAGGTCAGTGAGGATGAGGCGTGCACGGCATTGACCCAGTTATCGGGCATATTCGGCCTCATCGAGCAGATGCAGGAAATGGATACATCGGCGATAACCCCCATGTCGCACGCCCAGGACGTGATGCAGCGTCTGCGAGCAGATGCTGTCACGGAAATCGATCAGCGCGAACTGTTCCAATCGCTAGCTCCCCAGGTAGAAGCGGGACTTTATCTGGTGCCTAAAGTTATCGAGTAACGCCAGCAGGATCTCTGCGGGCGCACCCCTGTAATTTTCCTATTCTCCTTTCAGGGGCTTTTTCACGTTTTGCTTCATTTTGCTTCATTCAGCGAAAACCAATCATGTTGAACGCCAGCCTCAAGCAACTTTCCGCGATGCTTGCCGCAAGGAAAATTTCCAGCGTTGAGTTGACCAGCGAATTTCTCAAGCGTTCCCGAGCGCTTAATCCAGAATACAACGCCTTCATCACCCTCGATGAAGAGGCGAGCCTTGCTCAGGCGCAGGCCGCAGATACCCTGATCGCATCCGGAGGCGCACAGCCACTGACCGGCATTCCTATTGCCCAAAAGGATATTTTCTGTACCAAGGGTTGGCTCACTACCTGCGGATCGAAAATGCTGTCGAATTTTGTTTCGCCTTATGACGCTCACGTGATCGGACGCTTCAAAGTTGCGGGTGCAGTCAATATTGGTAAAACCAATATGGACGAATTCGCCATGGGTTCCAGTAATGAAACTTCCTTTTACGGGCCGGTAAAAAATCCCTGGGATACGGCGGCCGTGCCAGGGGGCAGTTCCGGCGGTTCCGCCTGCGCAGTGGCAGCACGCATGGCACCTGCCGCAACCGGCACGGACACCGGTGGTTCAATCCGGCAGCCGGCAGCGTTATGCGGTATTTCGGGCCTCAAGCCGACATACGGGTTGGTGTCGCGCTACGGCATGATTGCCTTCGCATCCAGTCTCGATCAGGGTGGGCCGATGGCTAAATCAGCGGAAGACCTGGCGCTGATGCTCAACGTCATGGCAGGGTTCGACGCCCGTGATTCAACCAGCCTCGAGCGCGAACCGGAAGATTACACGCGCAATTTGGAAAAGCCGCTCGAAGGTTTGCGTATTGGTCTGCCGAAGGAGTATTTCGTCAAGGAAATAGACGAGGACGTCGCCCGTGCGGTAGAAACTGCCATCGGGCAGTATCGCAAGCTGGGAGCCGAAACGGTGGAGGTGTCGCTGCCCAATACGAAGCTTTCGGTTCCGGTTTATTACGTGCTTGCTCCCGCCGAAGCTTCGAGCAATCTGTCGCGCTTTGATGGCGTACGCTACGGTTATCGTGCTCCCGATTACCTCGATCTCAATGACATGTATCGGAAAACCCGTGCGCAGGGCTTTGGCGCAGAGGTGAAACGCCGCATCCTGATCGGCACTTATGTGCTGTCGCACGGGTATTATGACGCGTACTACATCCAGGCGCAGAAGCTGCGCCGCCTGATGGCGCAGGATTTCGCCGAGGCATTCAAGCAGTGCGACGTTATCATGGGGCCGACTTCCCCTACAGTGGCATTCAACCTCGGAGAGAGAAGCAGCGATCCGGTTCAGATGTACTTATCCGATGCCTACACTATTGCAGTCAACCTGGCGGGCTTGCCTGCCATGTCCATTCCGGTTGGCTTCGGTCATAAAAACAGACCGGTTGGGTTGCACATCATCGGCAATTATTTTGCCGAGGCACAAATGCTGAACGTGGCGCATCAATATCAGCTTGAATCAGATTGGCATGCACGGATGCCAAAGGAGTAGGGGAGTAGGTTGATCAGTTGTGGTGAGCGGCTCAGTTCAAGTCGCTAATCGTCCCGCGCGCCGTCATAAAGCATCTGTATCAGAAAAGGGTATTCTAAAATGCAATGGGAAACCGTTATCGGTCTTGAAGTTCATGCCCAGCTCTCGACCGAGTCCAAAATATTCTCTGGCGCTTCGACCGCTTTTGGCGCCGCACCCAACGCGGAAGCCTGCGCTGTGGATCTCGCGCTGCCAGGTGTGCTGCCGGTATTGAACCGTGGCGCAGTGGAGCGTGCAATCAGGTTTGGCCTGGCAGTGGGAGCAAAAATCAATTCACCTTCCATTTTTGCCCGCAAGAATTATTTCTACCCTGACCTGCCCAAAGGTTATCAGATCAGCCAATACGAATTGCCAGTGGTCGAGGGGGGGCACATCCAGCTTCAGATCGTCCAGGATGGAAAAGAGCAGGAAAAAACCGTGCGTCTCGTGCGGGCACACCTGGAGGAGGATGCCGGCAAGTCATTGCACGAGGATTTTCACGGCAAGAGTGGTATCGATCTCAATCGCGCCGGCACACCTCTGCTTGAGATCGTTTCCGAACCGGATATGCGCAGCAGTGCGGAGGCCGTGGCGTATGCAAAAACACTGCATACGCTTGTCCGCTGGATCGACATCTGCGATGGCAACATGCAGGAAGGTTCCTTTCGCTGTGATGCCAACGTATCTGTGCGGCCGCAGGGGTCGGACAAGCTCGGGACCCGCTGCGAAATAAAAAACCTCAACTCGTTTCGTTTTCTCGAGAAGGCGATCGATTACGAGGCCAGACGGCAGATCGAAATCCTCGAAGACGGAGGAACCATACATCAACAGACGCGCCTCTTCGATCCGGAAAAGGGTGAAACACGCGCGATGCGAAGCAAGGAAGACGCGCAGGATTACCGCTATTTTCCCGACCCGGATCTGCTGCCGCTCGAGATATCCTGGAACTGGATCGAGGAAGTGAAGAAAGGGCTGCCCGAACTGCCGCAGGAAATGCGAACGCGGCTCGAGCATGACTATGGGCTTTCCATGTATGACGCGCTCGCGCTGACCGGGGACCGTGACATTTCGGAATATTATGAGGCAGTCGTAGGAAAACTTCCTTCCGATCCTAAACTGTGCGCAAACTGGGTGATGGGAGAGGTATCGGCTTATCTCAATAATGAAGGAAAGTCGTTCGATACCTGTCCGCTATCTCCCGCACAGCTTGCGCAACTTCTTCTGCGCATCAAGGATGGAACCATTTCTGGAAAGATCGCCAAGGATGTGTTCAGGCAGATGTGGGCGCAGGCAAGTGCGGAGAGCATCTCATGGAAGAATCGCGAGGGAGTGGATGAG
>DATEEZ010000240.1:0-7750 GCA_035280905.1 Nitrosospira sp. | reverse complement strand
AATCCTTGCTCGCCAAATTCTGCGGGTCGAAAATATCAACGTTGGTAACGCTCGACACCCTGTCGTGGCGGCCGCTCAGAGTCAAAAGCCACTGGTTGAGCTTGACTTGATCCTGCACGTAAAAACCGACCTGGTCTATCTTTTGCCTTCCATCTATGAACGGGGAGTCCGGGGTGGGCACCGGTTGGAAATATACGGGATTGAAAATATCGATAGAGGGTGCGGTGCCCGTAAAAGCTCTGAGGGTGGATTCAACGCGGTTCCAGTCGATTCCAACCAGGACTGTGTGATTCAGGGGACCTGTGTGTGCACGGGCTTCCACGTGTGTATCTAGCACAATTTGATCCACTCGCTCTCTGGTACCGATCGCAAAGCGATCCAAGGTTCGCCCATCTGCGGCAAATCCCGCTGGATTAATGTCTCTGTACCTGCCATCGAGCCCCATGAAACGGAAGTTTTGCCGCGCCGTGAAGGTGTCGTTGAAATGGTGCTCGAGTTTGTAGCTGAAGGAAGCCTGGTCGGTTGAATACCGCGTGAAGTTGGGTTCGCCCAGCAACGTATTGGTGGGGCTACCATCTGGCGTTGCCACGTAAAAGGCAGCCGCTTCGCTGCGGTTGTTCAGGATATCACCGAAAAGAGTGACGGAGGTCCTGTCGGTGGGACGCCATGTCAGCGAGGGTGCAATATAAAAGCGCCTGATTTGGGCTCGGTCTCCCCCTGTGTTCGGATAGCGTACCTGGGTGTCCGTATCGAGCGCGGTGGTGACAAGGCGAAACATCAGTGTTCCATCTTCATTGGCGAAGCCAAAGTCCCCCGCGATCCGCTTGCGGTCGAAATTACCGTACTGGAGTTCGATCTCACGAATGGGAGTTGCGGTGGGCAGCTTGGTAATGCGGTTTACGATACCTCCCGCATCACCCCGGCCGAATATGACTGAGGTTGGGCCGCGCAATACATCTACCCGCTCGAGAGAATAGGGATCGGTGATGAAGTCTGCAAAAAAAAGCCCTCTCCCCTGCTGGCTTAAATTATCCCGGAAGTTAGCAGTGGACAGGGAGTTGAAGCCGCGCATGCTTACATATTCGAAGCCCGTTCCATTGAAACCAAACTGGTCTGGCACCACGCCCGGTACATAGCGCAGCGCTTCGGTGAAATTGAGGTGTACACCACGCATATCCAGTTCATTTCTCGTAATAACCGACATGGATTGCGGTATTTCTATAATTGGGGTTTTAGTCTTGGTCCCCGTCATGCTGCTTTTAGCGACATATCCCTCCTGAACCTCTTTTTCCCGGATAACCATGGTCGGCAAAACTGTTTCGGGGAGCTTGGTTGAGTCAGTGTTCCCGTCCCCCTGCACATCATCTTGAGTCGGGAAGGCTTTCTCTTTTGAAGTCTTTTGCCCCGATTGGGATGATTCTGTAGAAGATTCGGTATTCTCTTTTGCCGCAAGCACGTTCGTTTCAGATTTTTTACCGGATTCCGGGGAAACCTGCTGCGCATGCCCGTAGCCGGCCACGGAGAGGCTGAGGAGTGCGTACTGTACTGCGATTACAAGTCTGGTGCGTTGTGTAAGTGGACAGAGCCCTTTAATAGTTTTTGTATAGGCTTTCATTTTTAGCGTTGCGAGTAGTTATAGTTAAAAAAATTGTAAGTGGTGTAACGGCCGTTATTTAATCATATTGATGAGATTGAGAGGGATTTTCGTTTACAAAAATTTAGCGGCTCGCCACTGCGCGCATCGGGTTTTCTGCCTGCTTCGCAACTGGATCATCGACCGTACCCACTAGCGCCTGTCCTATTTCGTCCGTGCGAACCGCTGTAACTGAAAGCAGCGTATCGCTCAGCCCATGAGTTGATTCGCAGGCTCCCTGAAGGAAGATGGCAGGCCGAAAATTCGGTGTACTTTTCAGCCGGTAATTACGGTCTACGTTGAAGTTACCCATGTAGGGTGAAAGTGGTTCCAGCAAGGATTTGTGATAATCCCGCCGGTAGCCGGTTGCAAGCACTACTGCATCGTAGACGGCGCTATATTCCCGCCCCGCATTCAAATCGCGCAGAAACAATTGAATACCACCTTTCGGCAAAGCGATGACGTTCGCAACTTCATGACGCCGCAGGAAGCGGTGCCGAGTATTGCCGGTAACCCTCTGCTGGTAGAACACGTTGAAGATCTGTTCGATCAAAACGAGATCAGGTGCAGCGTAATTGGTATGCCAGAACTCTTCCAGGAGAGAAGCCCGGTCGCCCTCCGAACGGCTGAAAACAAAGTCGGTGAAATCAGCATTGAAGATTTCGTTTACAAAGGGGCTGTCATCCGATGGCTTGATTGCCCGCGCGCGCATGATCAGGTCAACATGCGGAGCATTCGGGCGGTTGTGCAGATCCATGAAAATTTCGGACGCGCTTTGTCCTGCACCCACGACCGCTATTTTTTTCGCATCCTTGTGCCGTTCGATCTCACGGAGATAGCTGTTCGAATGAAATATGCGTTTGTCGCCTTTCAGCGATTGGAAGCATTCGGGGATGCTGGGAACACCACCGACGCTGACGATAAGATTACGGGCTAACCGTTCCCGCACAGTCCCGGTGGAATCCCGCGAGCGCACACGCAGCAGCATGACTTCATCATTACGCTTCTCCGGCAGCACTTCCAGAACCTCTTCGCCGTAAGCACAGCGATCGTCGAAATGGGATGCGGCCCACGCGAGGTAATCGTTGAATTCGTGGCGGCTGGGAAAAAAGGTTTTAAGGTTGATAAAGTCCTGCAGCCGTTGTTTTTGATGGAGATAGTTGATGAATGTAAAGTGACTGGAGGGATTCCGCAGCGTGGCCAGATCCTTCAGGAAGGAAATCTGCATATGCGCATTGTCCAGCATCATGTTTGGATGCCAGGCGAAACCTGGCTGTTTCTCGATAAAAAACGCGTCTATGTCGTATCCTTCCTGCTTCTTTTCTTCCAGGGTGATGGCAAGCGCAATGTTGGAGGGGCCAAAGCCGATACCGATCAGATCATATATTTGCATAGCAATATCCTCAGGATAAAGAAGATATGGAACAGGATGTTGCGATGACATCGCGTGGAACCCACAGCCGTTCTTCGAAGAAGCGTTCCCGCAACAACATGCCGAGCATGGCGCGTTTGTGGGGGAAATCGAATTCCTTGAGATTCGCATAGCCGCACCGGGCGAGATTGCGAATCATTTTGTAATTGTCCGTGCGAGGTTCTATGACGATACGCTGCGTCCTGCAATCGTCGAGAAACAGGTAGTGGGAGATCGATGGCAGCCAGGCTGTGACGAAGGGCTTGCCGCGAAAGTGGGCTTCACCGATCAGCACGTGCCAGCCCCGATCGAAGTCATCCACATCAAAGAAGGGGGCAATACGGTCTTCTTTTGCCCAGTAAACTTCAAAATAACCGAAAGCCTCGTCATCGAGACTCGCAATGAAGGCTGTGACATGAGGGTCCGCAGAAATGGCCTGCAGATAAGCCTGATGTTTTGCCAGATCACCTTCTTCTCGCCAGGAGGCCGCTACTACGGGATCATTCATCCAGCGGTTGAAGCGTTCCAGGTCCCGGTAAAGGTCCACCGTGCGAAATGACAGGGTACGGCCGAGCCAGTCGATATGGCGTTGGTATACGATGCCAGTCGGTTTGGGAGGCCGCAGAGGATGACGACGCCCCTCGCTGAGCACATAGGTCACGGGGAAGGAATAGGGCTGAGGCGGTACAAGCCACATTCTCGGCTGCTGCCAGAAAAGCTCGATATTCACCGTGATCTGGCCGCTCTTGTCTCGAAGGAGAAGACCTGATCGAAGCAGTTCTTCAGCCTGGTCGAAAGGAGCCAGGAGATTCAGTTTATCTGCGACAGGAAAACCCGCGAACGCAGCTTCAATTGCCGCCAATACTTCCACGAGCTTTGGTTTTTCGGCAGCGGACCCCATCCATTCCAGAGTCAGTTCCTCAGCCTGCCGGCCTAGTTGCCACCGCGAATTTTCGACACCATTTACTGGTTGTAAAAGCAAGGTGTTGCCGTCGAGCGTAGCCGAATATGCAGTCCGATCAGGACGGCAAGTAATCGACGTGGCACGAGCCAATAGATGCTGGCTTTGCTCGTGTAAATGTCCCATCTCGTTTCCTGGAATAAGTATTGTGAGAATCGCGTTATCGAACTGCTGTTATTCCGCGTCGTTATTCTGCTTAAAGACGAATGAGAAACATTATTTTTTACAATTGCAGTCGGATTGCTTGCTCATTGTGAAAGCGATGCCCTTGGGAGAGGGAAATTTCTGTTTCGAAGAAATGGGGGATTAGAGGGCCTACGCGGATAACTTTCTGCGCGGATTACGGCAAACACTCCTGTTGAAATTGTCTTTCCAGGCCGAGCAAGAGTGAAATTGCCCTAAGGAATAAAAGCCCCAGGACCTGCTTTTGGGTTTTGGGATTTTAACAGGAGACGACGTGAACCGTTCGAGCGTAAATAATTGTAATTCTCATTCGTCTTCCCTCATATCCATTTTTTTGCGGGACAGCCATGCTCAAGTATCTCATCAACCAATCCAGGGTATTATTGGCAGGCGCTTCATTGGTCACAGTACTCCACGGTGCTTGCAGCGTGTTTCTTATCGCGCAGATCAGTTCTGCGCTCACCGCGACCGAGGGCGAACGCGGAACCATGGCGCTCATTTTTATTGCCACTGCCGTTGCGGTAATGCTGAGTTATGTAAGCGCAGCGATCCTTTTTGAGCGCCTGGGGCAACGCGCGCATGCGGAATTGCGCAGCTTTGTCGCCAGAAAGGTGCTTGCTGCCGACTACCGTAATCTTGAAACGGTGGGTACTGCTCGCATACAGTCGGCCCTCGCCGAGCATTGCACGCACGTTGCCGAATTTTTTGTGAGCTTTCCCGTCATCCTGATGAATGCCGTCATCGTCGCTGGGTGCCTCCTTTATATGGCGTGGTTGTCATGGCAGGTGTTCCTGCTCGCTATCCTTGTGGTCGGCCTGGGATCCGTGGGATATCATCTTGCACACCTGCGCGCAATACGCCATTTGAATATTGCTTCCGAAGAGCAGGATAAGCTGTTTTCCTATTTTCGCTCCCTGACCGACGGGGCCAAGGAACTTCGCCTCAATAACCGGAAGCGGAAGGCATTTTATGAAGAAGTACTGGCGGGTTCGATCGAAACCGTGCGCCGAGAAAGAACCTTTGGAATGTCCGTCTTCGTCGCTTCCGGTGGATGGGCCCAATTCCTGCTCTATGTGTTTATCGGGATGGTATTATTCGCACTGGTGAGCGATGGTCCTGACCGAACTCTGGTCATGACTGGCTACGCGCTGGTGTTTGTTTACATGGTGGGACCGCTCGAAGCGCTTCTGTTGAGTATTCCCCGAGCCAATCTGGCCAAGGTTTCTGCAGAGCGGATCGAGGAAATAACCCGGGCGATGACGACACTGGAGATCGAGACCGGCAATTCTTCTCCCCCGGTTTTGCAGTCCATCGCACTCCAGGGCGTGTTGCACCGGTATTATCATGAACAGAGCGATGAATTGTTTACGCTCGGGCCCATAGATCTGGATTTCCGTCCCGGAGAGATTACTTTTCTGGTGGGAGGCAATGGGAGCGGCAAGACTACTTTGGCCAAATTGCTGGTTGGACTCTATCCGCCGGAGGAAGGGCAGATAGTTTTCAATGGAAAAGTGGTTGATGAAACAAACCGCGATCGCTACAGGCAGCTTTTTTCGACAGTTTTTTCAGATTTTCATCTTTTCGACCGCTTGCTTGAAACGAGCAGGGTTGATCTGGATAATGAAGGCAACCAGCTTTTAGCCAAACTGCACTTGCAAAACAAAGTTAAAGTACAGAACGGGGCTTTCACTACGCTTGCCCTTTCACAAGGGCAGCGCAAGCGTCTCGCTTTGGTGGTTGCCTATCTGGAAAATCGCCCGTTTTTTATATTCGACGAATGGGCAGCGGATCAGGACCCGGTATTCAAGGAGGTCTTTTACCGCGAGCTCCTTCCGGAATTACGCGCCATGGGCAAGGCTGTATTGGTGATATCGCACGATGACCGTTATTTTCATCTTGCCGACCGGTTGATACGCATGGAGAGTGGATGTCTGACGTTCAATGGTCACCCATCACTGAAAGGTGCCGTGCACGCAACCGCTGCTCCGTCGCTGGTACTTGGCGGTGTGACATGAAGCAATGAAACGAATGATCACGGTGCCGGGCGTAACCGGAGCACAAGATAGCCGGCGTGCGGAGAAACTTTCCATCGGGCGCAATTTTCTTGTGTTGGCGCACCGCTGGGCGGGTCTTCTATTGGCCGCATTTCTTTTCGTATCCGGCCTTACCGGCGCTGTCATCTCCTGGGATCATGAGCTGGATGAGTGGCTGAATCCCCAACTATTCGAAGCCAGCAATGCTGGTGGTATCTCGCAGCCTCCGCTGCTGTTGGCCGACCGACTGGAAGAGGGAGACCCTCGATTGCTGGTCACGTGGGTTCCGCTCTCGGTCGAACCGGGGCATAACCTTGGGCTGGCAGTGAAGCCGCGTCTCGATCCGGCTACAGGCAAGGCCTTCGAGTTGGATTTCAATCAGATATTCCTCGATCCAGTTGATGGGGAAGTGCGCGGCAAGCGCATGTGGGGCGAGATTTCGCTCAGTCGCGAGAATCTGCTGCCGTTTCTGTACAAGCTGCATTTCAGCATGCATATTCCGGATGGGTTTGGAATCGAGCTGGGCATCCTGTTCATGGGCACTCTCGCGATTATCTGGGCACTCGATTGTTTCATTGCCTTGTGGATCTCGTTTCCCAGGGCGAGTGCATGGACCAAATCCTTTGCATTCCGCTGGCGACAGGGAGGAGCAAGGCTGAATTTCGATCTGCATCGATCGGGTGGAGTTTGGATATGGGGTTTCTTGCTGGTCCTGGCCGTGACTGCCGTGTCGATGAATCTCAACCAGCAGGTCATGCGACCGCTGGTGTCGCTGTTTTCGACGCTGTCGCCCAGTCCCTTCACACGCACTCCCAATCCTCCCGACCAGCCTATCGAGCCGATGGCGGATCGGCGCACTACACTGCAGTCGGCGATAATTGAAGCGGAAAAGCGCGGATGGCGCTTGCCCCCCGGCGGCATATTTTATGATCCCGAAGTGGGTGTTTATGGTGTCATCTTCTTCGAGCCGGGGAACGACCATGGCGATGTGGGGCTGGGGAACCCCTCGCTCTTCTTCGACGGCAAGGATGGAACATCCGCCGGAGCGAATGTGCCGGGCGAGGGCAGTGCAGGTGATATTTTCATGCAAGCGCAGTTTCCGCTGCATTCCGGGCGTATCGTCGGTCTTCCTGGACGCATTTTCGTATCCGTTATGGGACTGCTGGTGGCGATGCTGTCAGTTACGGGAGTGATCATCTGGCAGAAGAAACGATGGGTGCGGAAGAAAATGCTGATGAAGGGGGCAGGAGACGTATAGTCTGTATTGCGGATTTTCGTCCTGTCCGCAAGTTTCCGATTTTTTCCGAAAAACCTGTCCTTGACTATTATCGATGCGGAATCATTTTTCTGCCCAGTAACGATAAGGCCACTCGGCGGCCAGTCGCAAGCACAGGATAAACCAGCGCAGCAGTGTTTCTGCTGTGGAACAGGAACTTGTTCAACCCGCCAAAAAATCCCCTGTCAGAGCCGAGTATGGAAAGAAGGTGCATTGCATCGGCGCCGTGGTAATAATGCTTCTGCCATATCAC